>NZ_JBGLYQ010000003.1:0-226645 GCF_047304105.1 Duganella sp. Dugasp56 | reverse complement strand
TTTGTGGTGTTTTCCCCCCCCCCCCCCCCCCCCCCCCCCCACACCCCCCACCCAAAAAAAAAAATATCCCCCTTTTTTTTTCCCCCCCCGGGGGGGGGGGGGGCGCCCCCCCCCCCCCCCCCCCCCCCTTTTTTACCTTGAATTTCAATACACTGAAGAGCATAGCTATGTCGCAGAGCGCAGAAACCCCGGCAAAAGACGAACTGGATTACATGACTTCCTGCGCCCTGCCGACCCCTTGGGCGCAGTTCCAGTTGCACGCTTTTGTCGAAAAGGCAACCGGCAAGGAACATCTGGCCATGGTGCTGGGCAATATCGGCGACGGCGAGCCGGTGCTGGCGCGCGTCCATTCGGAGTGCCTGACCGGCGACGTGCTGTTCTCGCAGCGCTGCGACTGCGGCGCCCAGCTCGAAGGCGCGCTGAAGAAGATCGCCGCCGAAGGCCGCGGCGTGCTGCTGTACCTGCGCCAGGAAGGCCGCGGCATCGGCCTGATCAACAAGATCCGCGCCTACCGCCTGCAGGAAGCCGGCGCCGACACGGTGCAGGCCAATGAACAGCTGGGCTTCAAGCCGGACCAGCGCACCTACGGCCTGGTCCAGCCGATGCTGGCCCAGTTCGGCGTAAAAAGCCTGCGCCTGATGACCAATAATCCGCGTAAGATCGATGCCATGACCAAACTGGGCATCGAGGTGGCCGAGCGGGTGCCGCTGCTGGTCAACCGCAATGCCTTCAACCAGCATTACCTGAACACCAAGGCCGCCAAGCTGGGCCACATGATGACGCCGCTGACGCCGGCTCCAGTGGAGGACGGCGCGCTGTAAGTGTTAAACACAAGGACTGCATGAAATTCACCGCGTTTGCGACTTCAGTTGCTACTTCAATTGTCCTGAGCGGGGCCTGCGCCGGCGCCTTGGCAGCCTCGACCGCCAATACTCCCCCCGCGCCACCCGCAGCGGCCGCCCCGGTTGCCGCCCGGCCCGCAGCCTCCGCCAGCGCCGGCAGCGCCGACGCCAATGCCGACACCGCCCCGCTGCCGCCGCCATCGAGCGCGGCGCAACACCTGTACGGCTCCGCCAAGAACGACATCCTGCAAGTGCGCTCGCTGCTGAAAAGCGGCCGCACGCAGTCGTCGGTCGGCTCCGGCTTCCTGATCGGCACCAGCAACCTGGTGGTGACCAACTACCACGTGGTGTCGCAGTTCGCGCTCGATCCCGACACCTACGTCGGCGAATGGGTGGACACCGGCGGCCAGCGCGGCAATGTGGAGCTGCTGGCGGTGGACGTGCTGCATGACCTGGCGGTGCTGCGGGTCAGCCGCAACGGCACCGGCTTCTTCAAGATTCCCGAGCAGCTGGCCAAGCTGACGCAGGGGCAGTACCTGTACTCGCTGGGCAATCCGCTGGACCTGGGCTTCGCCATTTCCGAAGGCGCCTACAACGGCGTGATCGCGCGCAGCTTCTACGACCAGCTGATGTTCACCGGCCCGATCAACTCCGGCATGAGCGGCGGCCCCAGCGTGACGGTCGACGGCGCGGTGGCCGGTGTCAATGTCTCCAAGCGCCTCGACGGCGAGCTGGTCAGCTTCCTGGTGCCGGCGCGGTATGCGCAGGCACTGCTCAAGCGCGTCGAGGACCAGAAAAAACCGCCGACCGATTTCACCGGCGTGGTGGCCGCGCAGCTGCTGACGCACCAGCGCGCGATGGTCGATCAGCTGCTGGCCAGCCCGCTGACCCTGAAGCCCATGGGGCCGTACCAGGTGCCGGTGCGCGAGTCCGAGCAGATGCGCTGCTGGGGCCGTTCCACGGTCAAGGCCGACAAGCCGTTCACGGTGGACGACGCCAGCTGCGCGATGGAATCGGCGATCTTCGTCAGCGGCTCGCTGCAGACCGGGCAGCTCAGCATCCGCCACCAGTACCTGCGCAGCACCAGCCTGGACAAGGCGCGCTTCGCGCAACTGGCCAGCTCGTCGTTCAAGAACGAACATTTCGGCAACAACAAGGACACCCGCCTGACCGGCCCGCAGTGCACCGAGGACTTCGTCAAGAGCAAGAACCTGCCGCTGCGCGCCGTGCTGTGCGTGCGCGCCTACCGCAAGTTCGCCGGCCTGTACGATTTCGCGCTGCTGACCGCCACCACCGACCAGGGCTTGATGAGCCTGCAAAGCCGGCTCGACGCGCGCGGCGTGTCGTATGAAAACGGCCTGCGGCTGTCGCGGGTGTTCCTCGATTCGCTGTCGCTGGCGCCGAAGAAAACCGCGGCAGTGGCCAAACCGGCCAAGGGAGGCGCGCAATGAAGGCCCCCTACTTCATCGAGATCCTGGCCCGCAACGGCGACGTGCTGCACCGTCACAAGATAGCCGGGCTGCCGATCCGCCTGGGCCGCAGCTACGACAACGACGTCATCCTTGACGACCACCACAGCGCCGCCAGCCACGCCATCGTCGACGCCGACGAGCAAGGCCAGCTGGTGCTGCGCGACCTCGGCAGCAAGAACGGCACCTACCTCAAGGGCAAGCGCCAGACCAGCGTGGTGCTGGGCGGCGACAGCGTGGTGCGCCTCGGCCACACGCGCCTGCGGGTGCGCGCGGCCGACTTTCCCGTTCCCGCCGAAGTGGCGGACACCACCATGCACGGCTGGGAAGGCGCGGTGCCGGCCACCATCGGCCTGGTGCTGATCGCCGTGTTCTCCTGCATGGAAACATGGCTGTCCGACGTCGAGCCGTTCGCGCTGATCCGCTACCTGCTGGTGCTGGCCTCCAGCCTCGCGGCCGGCTTGCTGTGGAGCGGCGTGTGGGCGCTGGCCAACCGGCTGTTCGGCAGCCACGCACGCATGGGACGGCATTTGTTCATCCTCGGCTGCGGCCTGGCGGTGGTGGGCATCTGGCGCGCCGGCAGCATCATCATGGCCTACGCCTGGTCGGCCGAAGTGCTGACGCGCTACGGCAACCTGGCCACGCTGGCCATCGTCTGCGGCATGCTGTTCTTCCACCTGATCACCATCAAGCCGCACCATCCGCGCCGCTTCGCCGTGACCGGCCTGGTGATGCTGCTGGCCGGCGCAGGCCTGATGCTGATGGCCAACCTGCAAGGCACGGGCCGCGCTTCGGACGAACTGTACATGTCGGTGCTGCTGCCGCCGGAAGTGCGGCGCAGCGAAGACCGCAGCATCGACCAGTTCATGGCCGACGCCGCCAAGCTGAAGTCCGGCGCCGACGCCGCCCGCGCCCGCGCGGTCAAGGACGGCACGCCGGAGATTGACGACGACGACGACGGTTCCGACTGAATCGGCAGGCGTTAAAAAACCCCCATCAGCCAGAACGCGCTCAAGATCGCGCTCCGGCTGATGGGGGTTTTTTATATGCGGGAAGACTGCTTACGCAGCTTTCTTGGCCTTGCGGCGGGTCATGAAGCCGACCATGCCCAGGCCGGCCAGCAGCATGGCGTAGGTTTCAGGCTCAGGTACCGCCGCGGTCAGCGAGACGTTGTCCAGCACTGCGCCGGAATAGTTGTCGCCGCCAACGCTGCTGAAGGTCAGCAATTGCGAGCCGGCTACGCTGCCGGTGGTGAAGTTGAAGCTGTAGTTGGTGGTGAGGCTGGTGCCTTCGTAGCTGTGATGGCCGCCGTTCACAAACACGTCCAGGCCCGCGCCATGCGAGTTTGGATTGCGGTTCAGGTCGAACGACAGCGTGTAGGTGGTGTTCGCGGCAAAGCTGAACGATTGCGACAGCGAACCTGGACCCGGAGTGCCCAGCATGTCGATGCTGTTGCCGCTGATCGAGTTGTAGCTGTTGTTGATGATGTCGACCGAATTGCCGCCGACGGTCCAGTCGGCGATCGTGCCCTGGCCAGCGCCGACCACCAGGTAGTCGTTGGCGTGGACGTTGCTGACGGTTTCAAAGTCGCCGTTGAGGATGATGTTTCCGGAAGCCGAAGCGGCGCCAGACGCGAACATTGCTGCAATGGTTGCTGCCTGGATCAGTTTGGTCATTTTCATGGGTGTGCTTTCGGAAAAAAGGAGACAACGGCGCCTCAATAACGCCATTCTACCTATCAATTCCTAAAACACAACATAAATTTCACTATGGACATGTATTGTGTCGGAGTGACAACAACCCTACATAGGCCAGCCGCGCAACACCTGGTCCACCACTTCCTGCAATTGCTTGCGGCTGGCACCCGCCGCCGCCTGCACCGCCATGCCGTTGGATACCGTCATCACATAGCGCGCCATCTGGCCGGAGCAACTGTCGGTGGGCAGGTCGCCCTCGGCCTTGGCGCGTTCGAAGCGGTCGCGCAGACGCGCCTCATTGACGGCGCGGCGTTCGATCAGCGAATTGCGGATCGGCAGCGCGTCGTCGCTGCAGGCTAACGCGCCGTTGATCACCAGGCAGCCATGCGGATTTTCGGACTCGGTCTGCGCGTCGGCATTGCCGCGCAGGAAATGCTCGACCACCGCGCGCGCCGTCGGCCGCTCCAGCGCCGCGTTGAACAGCGGATCGTGGGTGGCGCTGTAGCGCTCCAGCGCCATGCGGAACAGGTTTTCCTTGTTGCCGAAGACGGCGTACAGGCTGGGCCGGTTCATGCCCATCGCCTCGGTCAGTTCCGGCAGCGAGGAACCCTCGTAACCCTTCTCCCAGAACACCTTCATGGCCTTGTCCAGCGCCGTGTCGGCGTCGAATGTACGTGGACGGCCGGTCTTGCGTGCGGATTCTTTCATACCGATCGGTTAAAAATTCGTTGACATAGTTCGTTCATGCGGTCATTATGAACCGATCAGTAAAAAACTCAAGTGTTTTTACCGCCTCCAAGGACTACTCATGCAAACCAACAACATTCAAACCGTCCTGCGGGACGAACTTCCCATCCCCGATCGCGCGCCCACCCGGGCCGCCTGGCTGGCCGTGCTGTCGGTCGCCGTCGGCTCGTTCGCGCTGGTGACGACGGAATTCCTGCCGGTCGGTCTGCTGCCGTCCATCGCGGCCGAATTGGGCGTCACCGAAGGCATCGCCGGCATGATGGTGACCATCCCCGGCCTGGTGGCCGCCTTCGCCGCCATCCTGGTGACCATCGGCGTCGGCAAGACCGACCGCCGCTACGTCATCTGGGGCCTGACCGCGACGCTGATCGCCTCCAACCTGATCGTCGCGCTGTCGCACTCGTTCCCGCTGGTGCTGGCCGGCCGCGCCCTGCTGGGCATAGGCGTCGGCGGCTTCTGGGCCATCGGCGGCGCGCTGGGCAACCGGCTGGTGCCGGAAGGGCATGCGGCGCGGGCCACCTCGATCATCTTTGCCGGCATTTCGCTGGGCACCGTGGCCGGGGTGCCGGCCGGCGCCATGATCGGTGAACTGGTCGGCTGGCGCATGGCCTTCTTCGCCGCCAGCGCCGTCGCCACGCTGGTGCTGCTGGCGCAGATGTGGCTGCTGCCACGCCTGCCGACGGCGACGTCGCTGACCTTCGGCCAGCTGCCTGCGCTGCTGCGCGTGAAGAAAGCGCGCCTGGGCATGCTGGTCACGCTGCTGATCTTCATCGGCCAGTTCGCCGCCTACACCTACGTGACACCGTTCCTGAGCCAGGTCGCCGGCCTGGGTGCCAAGACCATCAGCGCGCTGTTGCTGATCTATGGCGCGGCCGGTTTTGTCGGCAACCTGGTCGGCGGCTGGGCCGTCGCCAGGAGCGTGAGGAAGTCGCTGATCGCCACCGGCGTCATCATGGGCCTGTCGGCCGCCGCGATGCCGCTGTTCGGCGCCACCGCGGCGGGCGCCACGGTGCTGATCATCATTTGGGGCCTGGCCTTCGGCCTGATGCCGATCTCGGTGCAGACCTGGATGTTCAAGGCCGCGCCGGATGCGATGGAAAGCGGCGGCGCGGTGTTCGTCGCCACCGCGCAGATCTCGCTGGCCAGCGGCGCGCTGGTGGGCGGCGTGTCGGTGGACTATCTGGGCGTATCGAGCGCGATGGTGGTCGGCGGCCTGTTCGCTTTGGCGATGGCGGCGGTCATCGCGCTGCGGGCCAAGGAAGACGACAAGGCGCAGGGCAAGCTGCACGCCGTTCATTGACCGGATACGTGCCCATCAAATTCGTCCGCGTTTGAACTCAGCCAGGAAGGCCTTGGTCTCCCTGGCTGACAGCACCTTGATGTCGTCGCCGTGCCAGGCGTAGAGATACGGTGTGCCGCCCAGGCGGTCGGTCAGCTTGGCGTCCAGCAGGAAGCAGGTGCCCAGCGGGTACAAGGACGTATCGCTCATCTTGCGCGAACACTGCACCGCCAGCTCCGGCGAAAACGCCTGCCCCGGCACCGGATGGATTTCCACTCCGCTCCCACGCTGCACCGAATGCACCGCCACCTGCCGGTATGCGTAGATATCACGCGCCATCGCTCATCCCTTGCCGTCAAAAGCGCCATGTTAGCAGATCGCTTATGGCTGGTTTATCACTCCCGCAACGAACTCCAGGAAGGCCTGCGTCTTCGCCGGCGGATGGTGGCGCGACGGATAATAGGCGTACATCGGAAAGCGTTCGTCCGACCATGCGCTCAACACCGGCGTCAATGCGCCGGAACGCAGCAGCGGCTCTACCGCGAGATCGATCACCTGCGCCAGGCCGTAACCGGCCAGCAGCACGCTTTCCATGGTGGCGGCGTCGTTCAGCGTCAACTGGCCGCGCGGCGTGACGATCGTGGTCTTGCCGCCGCGATGAAACTCCCACTCGTACGGCCCGCCGGTCGCCGGATCGCGGAAATGGATGCACACATGCTCTTCGCCCTCCAGGTCGGAGGGCTTCTTCGGCACGCCGTGGCGGCGCAAGTACGCCGGCGTGGCGACCGTCAGCACGCGCGTGTCCATCAGCTTGCGGGCGATCAGCGATGATGACTGCGGATGGCCGAAGCGTATCGCCAGGTCGAAGCCGTCGCCGACCATGTCGCCCAGATGGTCGCGCGATACCAGGTCGAGATCCAGCTCCGGGTGCCGCTTCAGGAAGCCGCCCAGCTTGGGGCCCACCAGCAAGCGTCCCAGCAACGGCTCGATATTGACGCGCAATCGTCCACGCACCGTGACGGCGCCCTCGCCCGCCGAGGCCACGGCCTCCTCCAGCCCCGCCAGCAACGGCCCGATCTGCGCGTAGAAGCGGCGGCCTTCGTCCGTCAGCGACACCTTGCGCGTGGTGCGGTCGAACAGCCGGATATTGAGTCGCGCCTCCAGCTTGGCGATGGCGCGGCTGACGCCCGACTGCGACATGTCCAGCACTTCGCCGGCACGCACGAAGCTGCCGGTGTCCACGATCGCCGCCAGCACGCGCATGCCGTTCACCACCCGTTCGTCGAATGCCATGATGTATGCCAATTAGTCATTAATGATATGAGTTCCATGCTATCGGAGTATCAGTCGTTTTGCATCAAAATTCTTGCATGCGGACTTTCCGCCTTCATTCAAGGAGATCATCATGTATGCAATTACCGGTATCACTGGTCAGGTAGGTTCGGAACTGGGCAAGCTGCTGCTGGAGGCCGGCCTGCCGGTTCGCGCGGTGGTGCGCGACGCAGCCAAGGGCGCCGCATGGTCGGCACGCGGCGCGCAGGTGGCGCTGGCCGAGATGAGCGATGCGGATGCGCTGGCCAAGGCCTTCGCCGGCGCCGAAGCCGTGTTCGTACTGCTGCCGCCGACCTTCGACCCGACCGACGGCTTCCCCGAAGCCCTTGCGCAGATCAATGCGCTGCACAAGGCACTGTCGGTGGCGAAACCGTCGCGCGTGGTGGCGCTGTCGACCGTCGGAGCCCAGGCGACGCAGCCCAACCTGCTGAATCAACTTGGCCAGATGGAGCGTCAGCTGCGCACGCTGGACATGCCTGTTACCTTCCTGCGCGCTGCGTGGTTCATGGAGAACAGCGTGTGGGACGTGGCGGCGGCGCGCGCGAGCGGCACCATCCCGAGCTTCCTGCAGCCGCTGGACCGCGCGGTGCCGATGATCGCCTGCCGGGACATTTCCACCGTGGCGGCTGAGCTGCTGCAGCAGACCTGGAGCGGCGTGCGCGTGGTGGAACTGGAAGCTGCAGCGCGCGTCAGCCCGAACGATATCGCCGCCTCGTTCAGCCGCCTGCTGGGCAAGGACGTGAGCGCGGCCGCGGTGCCGCGCGATACGTGGGCCGACCTGTTCGCGTCGCACGGCATGAAGAATCCAACGCCACGCATCCAGATGCTGAACGGCTTCAACGAAGGCTGGATCGAGTTTGAAGGCGGCCGCGAAGGTTCGCGCAAAGGATCGGTGACGCTGGACCAGGCCATCGCCGCATTGCTCGAGCGGGTGCCGGCATGAGCGGCCGCCTTCTCGGCCAGCGCGTGATCGTGCTCGGCGCTTCGTCCGGCATCGGGTTGGCGGTGGCGCGCGAGGCCTTGCGCGAGGATGCCGAGGTGCTGGTCGTCTCCAGCCAGATGTCGCGGGTGGAGAAGGCGCTGGACTACCTGGGCAGCAAGGCGCAAGGCTGCGCGCTTGATCTGCTGGATGAACGGGCGGTCGAGCGCTTCTTCGGCACCGCCGGTGAATTCGATCACCTGGTTTATACGGCGGGCGATACGCTGAAGATCGGCGCGCTGTCCGAGGCCAACCTGGGCTCGTCGCGGTCGGCGTTCGACGTGCGCTACTGGGGTGCGCTGTCGGCGGCGAAGCATGGGGCGCGGCATATCCGGCCGGGCGGCTCGATCACCTTCACGACTGGCGTCGCGGCGGCGCGTCCGCAAACCGGATGGACGCTGGTGGCGAGCGTGTGCGGCGCGGTCGAGGCGCTGACCCGCGCACTGGCGGTGGAGCTGGCGCCGCTGCGGGTCAACGCCGTGTCGCCGGGATTGATCGCGACGAACCTGTGGCAGGGCATGACGCAGGCGCAGCGCGGGCAGATGTTCGACGACGCCAGCGACGAACTGCTGGTGGGCCGCGTAGGCTCGGCCGAAGACGTCGCCGCCGCCTACCTGTTCCTGATGACCAGCGGCTTCGCCACCGGCCAGACCCACATCGTCGACGGCGGCGCACTGTTGATCTAGTCGAGAGACGGCAACCGCCGGGCTGGGGGAACAAGCCGGCGTCAGAATTTCGGCAGCCGCTCCAGGGTGATCACGTTCGGATGGTGGTAGACCTTGTTCTTGTGCGCCTTGGTGTTGTAGTACTCGCCGGTCCAGAAGTTGTTCGGACCGGTGACACCGGGCGCGCTGTCGCCATCGTTCCAGACCATGAACCACAGCCACCAGGCGCCATCCTCAGCGATCCGGTCCGGATCGGGGATGTAGCTGTTTTCGCTCAGCGCGATCGGCTTGCGGTCCGCCGTGATGCGCTGCGCCTGCCGGTAGGTGGCGATTTGCGAGCGGTAATTCTGCTTGTCGGTGTCGTCGTAGATGTCATAGCCGGTGATGTCCACCACGTCGTCGCCCGGATACCACGCCTGGTTCTGGCCGTTCCAGACCCAGATCAGGTTATGGAGGCCGTGCAGGTTCACCAGCCGGTCGTACATGTGGCGCCACAACTGGATGTAGGCCTGGGCCTGCGACGCGCCGTCGCTGCGCGCGCGGCCCCACCAGAACCAGCCATCGCCGTTGTTACCCGAGGCCTCGTGCAGCGGACGCCATAGCACAGTGACGCCCGCATCGGACAGTTTCTTCAGCTCGGCCGCGACCAGATCGATGCCGTCATCGATCTGACGGTAGGCCGGGCTGTTGCGGTCCAGCGCACCGTTGGCCATCGGGATCGTGAAAGCGGTGGATCTGGAGGCATCGCTGTCATGGGCATAGAACTGGGCCTGGTTCACCTGGGCCGTCTTCAGCAGGGCGGGATCGCGCCAGTGCCAGGCGAATGCCACCAGGCCGCCCCGGTTGGCAAAGGCGATCGCCTCCTCGGTCTGGTGCTGCCCGCTGGTTCCGCTGGCGGTCATCCCATAGTTCATGAAATCGTAGCCCATCAGTGCTGGATATTTTCCGGTGTCGGCGTGAACTCGTTCAGCCATGTCGACCGAGTCCTTCCAGGTCAGGTCCTGTTGTCCCGCAATGACGCTCTTGCCCCAGATGCCGCACAGGTAGGCGTAGATGGTCCGGGTTTTCTGATTGGCTCCGGCATCCACCGGCGCGCCGCAGGGCGGCTTGGCGTTGGCGCAGAGCGGCAGCGCCAGCGTGGCGGCCAGCGCAAGCAGTCGTAGTCGGCGTGCAGAAAGCATCCTTGTCTTACGAAGAAATCAGCAAGGCGATGGATTCGGCGGCGATGCCCTCTTCCCTGCCCAAATAGCCCAACTTCTCGTTGGTCTTGGCCTTGATGTTGACCTGGCCGACGGCTACGCCCAGATCTTCGGCGATGTTGGCGCACATGGCGGCGATGTGCGGCGCCATCTTCGGCCGCTGCGCGATGATCGTGGCGTCGATGTTGCCGATGCTGTAGCCGGTGGCGACCACGCGGCGCGCCGCTTCCTTCAGCAGCGTGCGCGAGTCGGCACCCTTGAATTGCGGATCGGTGTCCGGAAAGTGCTTGCCGATGTCGCCCAGCGCGGCGGCGCCCAGGATGGCATCGGTGATCGCGTGCAGCAGCACGTCGGCGTCCGAGTGCCCCAGCAGGCCGACATGGTGCGGGATGTCGACGCCGCCGATGATCAGCTTGCGGCCTTCAACCAGCGCGTGGCAATCGTAGCCCTGGCCGATGCGGAATGGAAGTTTGGTCATAGTGTTTATCCTTGTTCACCTGCCGCCAGGTACATCTCCGCGATGCGGATGTCGGCCGGCAGCGTTACTTTCAAATTTCGTGGATGGCCTTCGATCAGGCGCGGCGACAGGCCGAGCATCTCGACGGCGCTGGCGTCGTCGGTGATGGCGTTGGCGTCCGGCGCGCTGCCGAGGGCCCGCAGCAACAGCTCGTAGCTGAACATCTGCGGCGTTTGCGCCAGCCACATGCCGTCGCGCGGGATGGTGACGCCGGAACGTGCCTCGCCAGCCGCGGCAACGCGCTTCACGGTATCGACCACCGGCAGCGCCAGCAACCCGCCGGCGGCATCGTCGCCCACGCCGTGTATCAGTTTGGCGATCAGCGGCGGCGTCAGCCCGGGACGCGCGGCGTCGTGCACCATGATCATGTCGTGATCGGCCACCACGCCATGCAGTGCGCGCAAGGCATTCAGCACCGTGTCCATGCGGGTGGCGCCGCCGCAGCGCAGTACCGTCACGCCTTCCAGGTCCGGCGGCAGCACGGCGTCGATCTGGCCGTCGGCGGCGCTGACCACCACGTAGGTGTGGGCGACCAGGTCGCTGGCGCGGAACGCATCGACCGCGTGGCGCAGCATCGGCTTGCCGCCGACCGTCAGGTATTGTTTGGGCCCGTCCGCCGCCATGCGCGCGCCGACACCGGCGGCTGGCAGCAATGCAAAGTAGCGGAGAGTAGTGGTCGATGCAGTCATAGTCTTCAGTTATTTTTCCGGCGCTTCAGCAGGATGTCGGCGATCTCGCCGTCGCAGGTCTTGCCGAGGCGCGCATATTCTTCCGGCGTATCGATCGCATCCTGCTTCGCCTTGCCTTTTTCAAATTCGTCGCGGATGAAGGGGAACCAGGTGCCGTTGACCTCGTGTTCCAGCGCCGACATCGCGGTGCCGGACGGCGCATACAGCGGCTTGCCTTCAAAGCGTTTGTTCAATGCCTCGCGTACCACCTTTTCGACCCGCGCCAGGTTTTCCATGTATGCCTGCAAATGCCGCTGCTCGTGCTCCAGGATCGCCTTGTACGAGCAGGTGCCCGGCGCGAACTCGCTACCGACATAGATCAGCACCGGCGAGTAATTCAGCTTGACGTCCACCTGCGGCGCGATGCACTCGTAGCCGCTCGCAGGGTCCTGCAATATCGGGCCGCCCAAGCTTGCGGAGTACTGGCCTCTTGTCACCGTCAGCCCCAGGGTCGCCATCCTGTTGTCCATGTTGCCAGCCTTCGCGGTGATCGCGCGGTACGGCAGTTGGTTGTTGATGGTGTAGCCGTTCTGCTTCGAGGACAGCACGGAAACTGTCTTCGCGATCGTATCCTCGCAACGGACCTGGAATGGCGTGCGCTCCGCCGCCCATGCCATGCCGCAGCTGGCCAGCAGGCCAGTGCAGATGACGATGGCGGCGCGCGGCATCATTACAGCTTCCAGTCGCCCGAGCGCAGCTTGTCGAGCCAGAAGATGCCGATGACGGTCTTGACGTCGGTGATCGTCCCTTCGCGTACGCCTTGCAGCAGTTCGTCGATGGTGGTGGTGTAAATTTCGAGGAACTCGCCGTCGTCCAGCTTTTGCGGGCCGGCTCTGAGGCCGCGCGCCAGGTACAGGTCCAGATGCTCGTCCGAATAAGCGATGGCGTTGTGGATACGGGTGACGAATTGCCATTCGCCGGCGGTATAGCCGGTTTCCTCTTCCAGTTCGCGCTGCGCGCTGTGCAGCGGATCCTCGCCGGCATCGATTTTCCCAGCCGGGAATTCGATGAAGACCTGATGCAGCGGATAGCGGTATTGGCGCTCCATCAGCACGGTGCCGTCGTCGAGCAGTGGCAGGATCACAACTGCGCCGGGATGCAGCACGTATTCGCGTGCGGTGCGCTTGCCGTCGGGGAGCGCTATCGTGTCGCGCTGGACTTTGAGGAAGTGGCCGTCGTAGACCAATTCGCCGTCGATGCGGGTTTCTGTCAAATGTTCGTCCATAGCTGCTCCACGTCGTTGAAGAACGATAGTGTATCAGCCGTGGCGCTTGCGCAGGTAGCGAACGATGAATCCCGGGAATCCGAGAACGATGAAGAGGCAGGCGGAGATTGCGTAGAACTCCCACGTCTGCGGGAAGCGGTTGCCGATCTGGCCTTCGAGTCCGAAGCCGATGGCGCCAACGACAAAGTACAGCACCGCCATTTCCAGCAGTCGCACGATCAGCGGCTTGCGCGGCCATTTGGTGGCCAGCAGCGCGAATACCTTGTCATTGAAAAAAGGCAGGTTGGCGGCCGCGATTGCAACCGCGATCACCAACCAGCTTGCGACGGAAACATCCATCAGGTGTTCAGCGTCAGCGTCATGGCCTTCAGGCAGGCCGCCAGCAGCGGGCCTGGCAGAAGACCCAGCAGCACGATGGCGACGCCGTTCAGGCTCAGGGCGAAGCTCATGTCGGCCTTCATGACGATAGGCGAATTATCCGCCGGCTCGTCGAACCACATCATCTTGACGACGCGCAGGTAGTAGAACGCGCCGATCAGCGAGAACATCACCGCGACCACGGTCAGCCAGATCTGGCCGGTGCCCAGCACGGCGGTCAGCACCGAGAACTTGGCGGCAAAGCCCATCATCGGCGGCACGCCGGCCAGCGAGAACATCAGCAGCGACATCACCAGCGCGAACCAGCCGTTACGCTTGCTCAGGCCCTTGAAGTCGGACAGTTCTTCCGCTTCGAAGCCGGAACGCGCCAGCAGCATGATCAGGCCGAAGCTGCCCAGCGTGGTCATCACGTAGGTGAGCGTGTAGTACATCGCGGCGCTGTAGGCAGCGGCGGCGCCGGTGCGGTCGGTGGTGCCCGCGACGCCGGCCAGCAGGCCAAGCAGCACGAAGCCCATTTGCGCGATGGTCGAGTAGGCCAGCATGCGCTTCAGGTTGGTCTGCGCGATCGCGGTCACGTTGCCGATAACCAGCGACATCACAGCCAGCACCATCAGCATCTGCTGCCAATCCACCGCCAGCGGCAGCAGGCCTTCCACCAGCAGGCGGATGCAGATGGCGAAGGTGGCGATCTTCGGCGCGCCGCCCAGCAGCAGCGTCACTGCCGTTGGCGAACCTTGATAGACGTCCGGTACCCACATGTGGAACGGTACGGCGCCCAGCTTGAACGCCAGGCCGGCGACCAGGAACACGATGCCGAACACCAGGATGGTCGGCTTGATGGTGCCGGCGGCGACGGCGGCCGATACCTTGGCGATGTCCAGCGTGCCGGTCGCGCCGTACAGCATCGAGATACCGTACAACAGGAAACCGGAAGCCAGCGCGCCCAGGATGAAGTACTTCATCGCGGCTTCGGTGGCCTTGTGGTTGTCGCGGCGGATCGCCACCAGCGCGTACAGCGACAGCGACATCAGCTCGACGCCCAGATAGATCGACAGGAAGTTCGAACCCGAGATCATGACCATCTGGCCCAGCATGGCGAACAGCGCCAGCACGTAGAACTCGCCGCCCAGGTTACCGCTCAACATGCCGCGGTCTTCGGCGTACTGGCGCGAATACACCAGCGTCAGGCCGACGGCCAGGTAGGTGAACAGCTTGAGCAGGTTCGCCATCGGATCGGAGACGAACATGCCGTTGAAGGTGTAGACCGTGGTGCCGGCGGTGTAGTCGTGGTAGCTCAGCGCGCCGCAGATCAGCAGCGTCACCAGCGACAGCACGTAGGTCACCGAGCGCTTACCCTGCGACAGGAACATATCGATCAACAGGATCGCACAGGCGCCGATCAGCAGAGCGATTTCTGCGTACAGCGGCACCATGTCGATAACCGCTTGTGGAAGTGGAGTAGTCATTTATGTGTTTCCGTTTTCAGTAAGGCAGCTTGCTGTGTGCAACGTGAGCCAGCAGGTCTGCAACCGAGGTTTGCATCGTGTCGGTGAATGGCGCTGGGTACAGGCCCATGTACAGCACGGCGACAGCCAGAATGCCCAGCATCAGGAATTCGCGGCCGTTGATGTCGACCAGTTCAGCCACATGGTGGTTGGCGACCTTGCCGAAGATGACGCGCTTGGCCATCCACAGCGAGTAGGCTGCGCCCAGGATCAGCGCGGTCGCGGCCAGCAGGCCAATCCAGAAGTTGTACTGCGTGGCGCCCAGGATCACCATGAACTCGCCGACGAAGCCGGAGGTCGCAGGCAGGCCGCAGTTAGCCATCGAGAAGAAGATGAACAGCGCGGCAAACTTCGGCATCTTGTTGACGACGCCACCGTAGTCGGCGATCTGGCGCGAGTGCGCCTGGTCGTACAGCACGCCGATGCACAGGAACATCGCGCCGGAAATGAAACCGTGCGAGATCATTTGTGCGATGGCGCCCTGCACGCCGATGTTATTGAAGATGAAGAAGCCCAGCGTGACGAAGCCCATGTGGGCGATCGACGAGTAGGCGACCAGCTTTTTCATGTCCTTCTGTACCAGCGCGACCAGGCCGACATAGATCACGGCGATCAGCGACAGGGTGATGACGAACGGCGCCATGTAGTGCGACGCATCGGGAACGATAGGCAGCGAGAAACGCAGGAAACCGTAGGCGCCCAGCTTCAGCATGATCGCGGCCAGCACGGCCGAACCGCCGGTAGGCGCTTCGACGTGGACGTCCGGCAGCCAGGTGTGGACCGGGAACATCGGCACTTTAACGGCGAAGGCCATGAAGAAGGCGATGAAGATGAAGATCTGCTCTTTCATCGTCAGGGCGATCTTGTGCCACATCAGGATGTCGAAGCTGCCGCCCGATACCTTGTACAGGTAGATGATGGCGATCAGCGTCAGCAGCGAGCCGAAGAAGGTGTAGAGGAAGAACTTGAACGACGCGTACACGCGGTTCTCGCCGCCCCAGATACCGATGATGATGTACATCGGGATCAGCGTGGCTTCGAAGAAGAAGTAGAACAGCAGGCCGTCCATGGCGCAGAACACGCCGATCATCAGGCCGGACAGGATCAGGAACGCGCCCATGTACTGCGCCACGCGCTTCTGGATCACCTGCCAGGCCGAGATCACGACGATCACGGTGATGAACGCCGTCAGCGGCACGAACCACAGCGACAGGCCGTCGATGCCCAGCGAGTAGTAGATGTTGAAGCGCTCGATCCACGGCGACTTCTCGACGAACTGCATGCCGTGGGCCGCGTTGTTGAAGTGGACGATCAGCGGCAGCGTGGCGGCGAAGCTGACGATGGAAGCGATCAGCGATCCAACGCGGACCAGGCCCGCATTGGAGTCGCGGCCCAGGGCCAGCACGATCAGACCGAATATGATCGGGAGCCAGATCGCCAGGCTCAGGAACGGAGGATAAGTTGTAATTGACTGCATCATGGTTATCGTTATCTCTATGCGTATCAGCTAATTAAGCGTGCCAAAACGGCAGGAAGTAGACCAGGAACCCCAGAATGCCGAGGATCATGACGAACGCGTAGTGGTAGATATAACCAGTCTGCGCCAAACGGGTCAGCGTCGAGAACCAGCCCACCAGCCTGGCGCTGCCGTTCACCACAAAGCCGTCGATCAGGGTCTTGTCGCCGATGTTCCACAGGCCGTTGCCCAGCAGGCGTGCGCCGCCGGCGAACACCACCTCGTTGAACTTGTCCATGTAGTACTTGTTGTCCAGCAGCGTGTGCAGGAACTTGAACTTCTCGTAGAACCAGGCCGGTACGCGAGGATTGATCATGTAGCAGTAGTACGCGGTGGCGACGCCGGAGATCGCCAGCCACAGCGGCAGCGACGTCAGCGAGTGCATCGCCATGGCCATCGGGCCGTGGTATTCCTCTTTCAGCAGTTCCATCGCCTTGTGGTTTTCGCCGAAGGCGATCACGCCGGTGAAGAAGTCGCCGAACAGCATGGGACCGATGGTCAGGTAGCCGATGATGACCGAAGGGATGGCCAGCATCGCCAGCGGGAACCAGACCACGAATGGCGATTCATGCGGCTTCTGGCCAGGCTCCAGGCCGTGATGGCCGTGGTCGTCCTCTTCCTCGTGATGCGCGTCGGAGTCGTGAGCGTGGTCGTCGTGCGCGCCGTGGGCGGCAGCCGGAGCATGATGATCGTCATGCGCGTGGGCCTTGCCGAAACGCTCTTCGCCATGGAACACCAGGAAGTACATGCGGAACGAGTAGAACGCGGTCACGAACACGCCTGCCAGCACGGCGAAGTTGGCGAAGCCAGCGCCCCAGATGTGGGTCTCGGCGACGGCTTCGATGATCGAATCCTTCGAGTAGAAGCCGGAGAAGAACGGGGTGCCGATCAGCGCCAGGGAACCCAGCAAGGAAGTGATCCAGGTGATCGGCATGTACTTGCGCAGGCCGCCCATGTTGCGGATGTCCTGGTCGTGGTGCATGCCGATGATGACCGAGCCGGCGCCGAGGAACAGCAGCGCCTTGAAGAATGCGTGGGTCATCAGGTGGAACACGGCCACCGAGTAAGCGGACGAACCCAGCGCCACGGTCATGTAGCCCAGCTGCGACAAGGTCGAGTAAGCGACCACGCGCTTGATGTCGTTCTGGATGATGCCCAGGAAGCCCATGAACAGCGCGGTGATCGAGCCGATGACCAGGATGAAGGACAGCGCGGTGTCCGACAGTTCGAACAGCGGCGACATGCGGGTCACCATGAAGATACCCGCGGTAACCATGGTCGCGGCGTGGATCAGTGCAGAGATCGGGGTCGGGCCTTCCATCGAGTCGGGCAGCCAGACGTGCAGCGGGAACTGCGCCGACTTGCCCATCGCGCCGATGAACAGGCAGATGCAGGCGACGGTCAGCAGCGCCCAGTCGGTGCCCGGCAGGTGCAGCGCAGCCAGCGCTTCCTTCTTGGCGAAGACTTCCTGGTAGTCCATCGAACCGGCGTAGGCCAGCAGCAGGCCGATACCCAGGATGAAGCCGAAGTCGCCGACGCGGTTGACCAGGAACGCCTTCATGTTGGCCACGATCGCCGTTGGGCGGGTGTACCAGAAGCCGATCAGCAGGTACGACACCAGGCCCACCGCTTCCCAGCCGAAGAACAGCTGCAGGAAGTTGTTGGCCATGACCAGCATCAGCATCGAGAAGGTGAACAGCGAGATGTAGGCGAAGAAGCGGTTGTAGCCTTCATCTTCCGCCATGTAGCCGATGGTGTAGATGTGCACCATCAGCGACACGAAGGTCACCACGCACATCATCATCGCCGACAGCGCGTCGATCTGGAAGCCGACCTGCAGCTTCAGCCCGGCCACGGTCATCCAGTTGTAGACGGTGCCGTTGTAGCTGGCGCCGTTGACGACATCGTTCAGCGTCATCGCCGACAGGATGAACGCCACCAGCACGCCCAGGATGGTCGCCGTGTGCGAGGTCTTGCGACCTACCACGTTGCCGAAGAATTTAGTTCCTAACAAGCCCGCAATCGCGGCGCCGGCCAGCGGCGCCAAGGGTACGGCTAGCAGGAGATTAGGGTTAAGAGTAACCGCCATGATGAACCTTAATCGTTATTATTCGAGTGAGAACTTAGCCCTTGAGGCTATCCAGGTCTTCCACATTGATGGTGTCCAGGTTACGGAACATCACCACCAGAATCGCGAGGCCGATTGCCGATTCAGCAGCCGCCACGGTCAGGATGAAGAAAACGAAGATCTGCCCGGCCGCGTCGCCCAGGTAATGCGAGAACGCGATGAAGTTCATGTTCACCGCCAGCAGCATCAGTTCGATGGCCATCAGCAGGACAATGATGTTCTTGCGGTTCAGGAAAATACCGACGATCGAGATCGCGAACAATATCGCGCCGAGAACGAGGTAGTGAGCGAGCGATAAAGTCATGGTGCCTCCTTAACTTCTGCCGAACCAGCAGCATTCTGGCCGCGTGTGGTCACCGGATCGATCTTGATGATCTTCAGGCGGTCGTTGCGCTTGACGCGTACCGCGTCGGCTGGGTCGAAATGTTTGGTGTCCTTGCGCTTGCGCAGGGTCAGCGCCACGGCGGCGATGATCGCCACCAGCAGGATCACCCCGGCGATTTCAAAGCCGTAGATGTATTTGGTGTAGATCAGGATGCCCAGTTCCTTGGTGCCGCCGATGTTGCCGGTGTTGGGCACCTGCTGGTCGAACGACAGGAAGGAGCGCCACAGCACGGCGGCCATTTCCAGCACGATGATCACGCCGACGAAGGAAGCGACCGGCAGGTAGCCCCAGAAGCCTTCGCGCATCTTGTCCGTGTCGATGTCGAGCATCATGACCACGAACAGGAACAGCACCATGACGGCGCCGACGTAGACCAGCACCAGCACGATGGCCAGGAACTCGGCCTCGAGCAGCATCCAGATGCCGGCAGCCGAGAAGAATGCCAGCACCAGGAACAGCGCGGCGTGCACCGGATTGCGGGCCGTGATAACGCGCGTCGCAGCCAATATCATGATGGCTGAGAAGGCGTAGAACAAAGCAGTTTTAAATTCCATAACTAACCCAAGAGACGTACATTATTGATCGACACGCTATTGATATGCGGCGTGCCTTGGCCTCGCCTTGGCGAGGTTAAGGACCAGCCGCATGTCATCAGCGGTAAGGAGCGTCCGCTGCGCGGGCTGCGGCGATCTCGTTTTCATAGCGATCGCCTACGGCCAGCAGCATCTCTTTCGTGTAGTACAGATCGCCGCGTTTCTCGCCGTGGTATTCCAGCACGTGCGTCTCGACGATCGAGTCGACCGGGCAGGACTCTTCGCAGAAGCCGCAGAAGATGCACTTGGTCAGATCGATGTCGTAACGCGTGGTGCGGCGCGAGCCGTCGTCGCGCTGCTCGGATTCGATGGTGATCGCCATCGCAGGGCACACCGCTTCGCACAGTTTGCAGGCGATGCAGCGCTCTTCGCCGTTGGGATAACGGCGCAGCGCGTGCAGTCCGCGGAAGCGCGGCGACATCGGCGTCTTCTCTTCCGGGTACTGCACGGTGATTTTGCGCGAGAACATGTACTTGCCCGTCAGCGCCATCCCTTTGATCAATTCGGTCAGCATGAAGCTGCCGATGAAGTCTTTTAAACGTTCCATTTTTTCCAGTCCTTACTTCCAGATATTCCAGGATGTCTGCATCCAGCCGGCCACGAACACCAGGTACACCAGCGTCAGAGGGATAAACACTTTCCAGCCCAGACGCATGATCTGGTCGTAACGGTAGCGTGGGAAAGTACCGCGCACCCAGATGAAGACGGACACCAGGAAGAACGCCTTGGCGAACAACCAGAAGAAGCCGCCGAAACCGCCCCAGAATTCGAGGAAGGCAAACGGTGCGGACCAGCCGCCCAGGAACATGATCGAACCCAGGGTCGCGATCAGGATCATGTTGGCGTATTCGGCCAGCATGAACATGGCGTAGGCCATGCCCGAGTATTCGACCATGTGGCCGGCGACGATCTCGGACTCGCCCTCGACCACGTCGAACGGGTGACGGTTACATTCGGCCAGGCCCGAGGTCAGGTAGACCACGAACAGCGGCAGCAGCGGCAGCCAGTTCCACGACAGGAAGTTCAGGCCGTGCTCGACGAACATGCCCTTCTGCTGGCCGGCGACGATGTCGCCGAAGTTCAGCGAACCGGACACCATCAGCACGACCACCAGCACGAAGCCCATCGGAATTTCGTAGGAGATCATCTGCGCCGAGGCGCGCATCGCGCCCATGAACGAGTACTTCGAGTTCGAGGCCCAGCCGGCGATGATGATGCCGTAGACTTCCATCGAGGTGATCGCCATCAGCAGCAGCAGGCCGGCGTTGACGTTGGCCAGCACGGCTTCGGCGCCGAACGGCACCACCGCCCATGCGGCCAGCGCCGGCATGATGGTCATGATAGGACCGATGACGAACAGGCCGCGGTTGGCCTTGGCCGGGGTGATGATTTCCTTGAACAGCAGTTTCAGCGCATCGGCGATCGGCTGCAGCAGGCCCATGGGGCCGACGCGGTTAGGGCCGACGCGGATCTGGATCCAGCCGATGAACTTACGTTCCCACAGCGTCAGATAGGCGACCAGGCCCATCAGCGGCAGCAGCACGACGATGACGCGGATCAGCGCCCAGATCAGCGGCCAGGCCGGAGCCAGCACGCTGTTTGCGCCCATGGCGTTAATGGTAGTGACGAATTCAGGCAGAGCCATTATTTACCCTCCCCTGCTTTTTCAACGGTGATGGAACCGAACATGCCGCCCAGTGCGGCGGTCGACGCGTGAGCGGCGGCCACGCGGACTGCGTTGGCTGGCAGTTTGGCGTCGACAGCGGCGACCAGGATCGCGCTGCCGGAACCTTGCGTTACCTTGACGGTGTCGCCGGCGGCGACGCCCAGCTGCTGCGCCAGCGCGGACGACAGGTGCGCTTTCGGCGCAGCCGCATCGGCCATCTTCTGCAGCGACTCGGCGCGGCGCACCACGGCGTCGGCGAAGTAGATAGGCACGTCGGCGATACGTTCGGTACCGGTCGAAGCGGCGGAGGCAGCAACGACAGCTTGCCTGGTGATGTTGTTCAGCTTGGCCGACAAATCGGTCACGCCGGCGCCCAGCACTTCGTCGCGGATCGCTTCGGAAGTGTCGTAGTCGAAACCGGACAGGCCGAGGATGTTGCCCAGCACGCGCAGCACTTTCCACGCAGGGCGGGTTTCCAGCAGCGGCTTGACGGTGCCGTTGAAGCTTTGCGCGCGGCCTTCGCAGTTGACGAAGGTGCCCGACGTTTCGCTGAACGGCGAAACCGGCAGCAGCACGTCGGCGTAGTCCATGCCGTGCTTGTAGGCCGACATGACGACGACCATCTCGGCGTGCTTCAGCGCGGCGGCGGCGGCTTGCGGGTTGTGTGCATCCAGCTCTGGCTCGGCGTTCAGCAGCACGTAGGCTTGCTTCTGCTCGGAGAACGCAGGCACCTTGGCGCCGTTGGCGTTGACGATGTAGGCGCCGACGGTGTTGGCGGCTTCGGTCAGGTAGCCCAGCTTGGCGCCGGTCTGTTCGGCGATCCATTGTGCGGCGGCGTGCAGCGCGGCGGCTTGCGGGTGCTGCGTCGCCGCGTTACCCAGGAAGACACCCTTGTTTTCGCCGGAGATCAGCGAAGCGGCAATCGCGTTGGCTGCGTCGGAAGCGGTGACGCCTTCGAAGCCGGCTGGAGCCGAAACTTCCTTGGCCTTGGCCACGGCCACCACCACTTGCGACAGCGCCGACAGCCACTCCGAAGGAGCGACGATCATCTTGTTGGCGACGTTCATCAGCAGGTCGTCGTCGGTCGCGTGCAGGATCGACAGCTTGGCGCCGCCCTTCACCGCCGTGCGCAGGCGGGTGGCCAGCAGCGGATGATCCTTGCGCAGGAACGAGCCGATGACGAAGGCGCGGTTCAGCTGGCCGAACTCGGCGATCGACATGCCCAGCCAAGGGGTGACGTCGCTCAGCGAGAAGTCGCTGTGGCGCAGGCGCGTGTCCACGCTGTCCGAGCCCATGGCGCGGGTCAGCTTTTGCAGCAGGTGCAGTTCTTCCAGCGTCGAATGCGGCGTGGCCACAGCGGCCAGCGCGTTGGCGCCGTGTTCGTGCTTGATGTTCTTCAGGCCGTGCGCCACGTATTCCAGCGCGGTTTGCCAGTCGACTTCCTTCCACTCGCCGCCCTGCTTCAGCATCGGCTGGGTCAGGCGGTCGGCGGCGTCCAGGCCTTCGTACGAGAAGCGGTCCTTGTCGGAAATCCAGCACTCGTTGACGGCGTCGTTTTCCAGCGGCAGCACGCGCTTGACCTTGCCGCCCTTGACCTGAACGATCAGGTTGGCGCCCAGGCCGTCGTGCGGCGAGACCGATTTGCGGCGCGACAGTTCCCAGGTGCGGGCGCTGTAGCGGAAAGGCTTAGACGTCAGCGCGCCGACCGGGCACAGGTCGATCATGTTGCCGGACATTTCCGAGTTGACGGTCTGGCCGACAAACGCGGTGATTTCCGAGTGTTCGCCGCGGCCGATCATGCCCAGCTCCATGACGCCGGCCACTTCCTGGCCGAAACGCACGCAACGGGTGCACTGGATGCAGCGCGCCATCTCCTGCATGGAGACCAGCGGGCCGGCATCTTTCGGCACGACGACGCGCTTGTCTTCTTCGTAGCGCGATTCGCCCTTGCCGTAGCCGACCGCCAGATCCTGCAACTGGCACTCGCCGCCCTGATCGCAGATCGGGCAGTCCAGCGGGTGGTTAATCAGCAGGAATTCCATCACGGACTTCTGAGCCTGCACGGCCTTGTCCGAAGCGGAGCGCACAATCATGCCTGCCGAAACCGGCGTTGCGCATGCTGGCAAAGGCTTGGGGGCCTTTTCCACTTCGACGAGGCACATACGGCAGTTCGCGGCGATCGACAATTTCTTGTGATAGCAGAAGTGCGGAATGTAGGTTCCCAATTTGTTGGCGGCGTCCATCACCATGCTACCAGCAGGGACTTCGACTTTTTTGCCGTCTATTTCGATTTCAACCATGGTGATCGTTACCTGACGCAGCTTAGATGTAAGCGGGCACTAAGCAATGCTTGTGCTCGACGTGATATTCAAATTCTTCGCGGAATTGCTTGATGAACGCGCGCATCGGCATCGCCGCGGCATCGCCCAGCGCGCAAATGGTGCGGCCCTGGATGTTGTCGCAGATCGAGTTCAGCACGTCCAGGTCCGAAGGACGTCCCTGGCCGTTTTCGATGCGGTGGATCATGCGGTACATCCAGCCCGTGCCTTCGCGGCATGGGGTGCACTGGCCGCACGATTCTTCAAAGTAGAAGTAAGCCAGGCGCTCCATGGCCTTGACCATGCAACGCGTTTCATCCATGACGATGACGGCGCCCGAACCGAGCATCGAGCCCGCCTTGGCGATCGAGTCGTAGTCCAGGTCGGTGTTCATCATCACTTCGCCGCGGATCACCGGAGCGGACGAGCCGCCAGGGATCACAGCCTTGATCTTTTTGCCGCCGCGCATGCCGCCTGCCAGTTCCAGCAGCTTGGCGAACGGGGTGCCCAGTGGCACCTCGTAGTTGCCCGGCAGTTCAACGTCGCCCGAGATCGAGAAGATCTTCGAGCCGCCGTTGTTCGGACGTCCCATGCCCAGGTACTTTTCAGGACCCATGTTCAGGATGAACGGAACAGCCGCGAACGTCTCGGTGTTGTTGATGGTGGTCGGCTTGCCGTACAGGCCGAACGACGCGGGGAAAGGCGGCTTGAAGCGTGGCTGGCCTTTCTTGCCCTCCAGCGATTCCAGCAGCGCGGTTTCCTCGCCGCAGATGTAGGCGCCATAGCCATGGTGCGCGTGCAGCTGGAAGCTGAACTCGCTGCCCATGATCTTGTCGCCCAGGAAGCCGGCGGCGCGCGCCTCTTCCAGCGCATCTTCAAACTGGGTGTAGACCTCGAAGATCTCGCCGTGGATGTAGTTGTAGCCCACGGTGATGCCCATGGCGTAGGCGCCGATGGCCATGCCCTCGATCAGCGCATGCGGGTTGTAGCGCATGATGTCGCGGTCCTTGAAAGTGCCCGGCTCGCCCTCATCTGAGTTGCATACCAGGTACTTCTGGCCCGGGAACTGGCGTGGCATGAAGCTCCACTTCAGGCCGGTCGGGAAACCCGCGCCGCCACGGCCGCGCAGCGACGACGCTTTCAGGTCGGCGATGATTTGTTCCGGGGTGATTTTCTCTTCGAGGATCTTGCGCAGGGCGCTGTAGCCGCCGCGCTTGACGTAATCTTCCAGGTGCCAGTTCTTGCCGTCGAGGCCGGCCAGAATGACCGGGTCGATGTGACGATTGTGGAGTGACGTCATTTCTTCAGTTCCTCCACCAGGGTATCGATTTTGTCGTTGGACATGAAGCTGCACATGCGCTGGTCGTTCACCAGCATCACCGGCGCGTCGCCGCAGGCGCCCATGCACTCGCCTTCCACCAGCGTGAAAGCGCCGTCGTCCGTGGTGTCACGGAAGTCGATGCCCAGCTTTTCTTTCAGGTGGTTGGCCGCGCGCACGCCGCCCGACAAGGCGCATGGCAGGTTGGTGCACACGGAAATCTTGTGCTTGCCGACCGGCTTCAGGTTGTACATATTGTAGAAGGTGGCGACTTCCTGCACGGCGATGGCCGGCATGCGGATGTAGTCGGCCACTTCGGCCATCACGTCCGGCGAGATCCAACCCAGTTCAACCTGGGCGTGGGCCAGCGCGGCCATCACGGCCGACTGGCGCTGATCGGCCGGGTACTTGGCCAACTCGCGGTCGATTTTTTTGTAGCACTGCTCTGATAACAACATAACTTTTCTGCCTCTCGGACTTAGCGGTCAATACTGCCGAACACGATATCTTGCGTACCGATGATGGTCACGGCGTCGGCAATCATGTGGCCGCGCGCCATTTCATCCAGCGATTGCAAGTGCGCGTAATCGGGAGCGCGCAGCTTCATGCGGTACGGCTTGTTGGCGCCATCGGAAATCAGATAGATGCCGAACTCGCCCTTCGGATGCTCCACCGCGCTGTACGCTTCGCCCGGCGGCACGTGGAAGCCCTCGGTGAACAGCTTGAAGTGGTGAATCAGCGATTCCATATTGGTCTTCATGTCGACGCGGCCCGGAGGCGCCACCTTGCGGTTGTCGGTCATGACCGGACCCGGATTGTTGCGCAGCCATTCGACGCACTGCTTGATGATCTTGTTCGACTGGCGCAGCTCTTCCACGCGCACCAGGTAGCGGTCGTAGCAGTCGCCGTTGGTGCCGATCGGCACGTCGAAGTCCATCAGGTCGTACACTTCGTACGGCTGGTGCTTGCGCAGGTCCCACTGGATGCCCGAGCCGCGCAGCATGGCGCCGGTGAAGCCCATGGCCAGCGCATCTTCCGGCGCCACCACGCCGATGCCGACGGTACGCTGTTTCCAGATACGGTTGTCGGTCAGCAGCGTCTCGTATTCGTCGACGTAGGTCGGGAAACGGTTGGTGAACGCTTCGATGAAGTCCAGCAGCGAGCCCTGGCGATGTTCGTTCAGGCCGGCCACGGCCTTGGCCGAGCGGATGATCGACGGCTTGTGCTGCGGCATCGCGTCCGGCAGGTCGCGGTAGACGCCGCCCGGACGGTAGTAGGCCGCGTGCATGCGCGCGCCCGACACCGCCTCGTAGCAGTCGAACAGGTCTTCGCGGTCGCGGAAGCAGTACAGGAACGGGCCCATGGCGCCGACGTCGAGCGCGTGCGCGCCCAGCCACATCAGGTGGTTCAGGATGCGGGTGATCTCGTCGAACATGACGCGGATGTATTGCGCGCGCAGCGGCACTTCCAGGCCCAGCAGCTTCTCGATCGCCATCACGTAGGCGTGCTCGTTGCACATCATCGACACGTAGTCGAGGCGGTCCATATACGGCACCGACTGCAGGTAGGTCTTCTGCTCGGCCAGCTTCTCGGTGCCGCGGTGCAGCAGGCCGATGTGCGGGTCGGCGCGCTGGATCACTTCGCCGTCCAGCTCCAGCACCAGGCGCAGCACGCCGTGCGCGGCCGGGTGTTGCGGGCCAAAGTTCAGGGTGTAGTTCTTAATTTCAGCCATTGTTTACTTCCCGTAGTTTTCTTCGCGGATCACGCGCGGCACGTTTTCACGCGGCTCGATGGTGACCGGCTGGTAGATCACGCGCTTCTGCTCGGGGTCGTAGCGCATTTCGACATAGCCCGATACCGGGAAGTCCTTGCGGAACGGATGGCCGATGAAACCGTAGTCGGTCAGGATGCGGCGCAGGTCGTTGTGGCCTTCGAACAGGATGCCGAACATGTCGAACGCTTCGCGCTCGTACCAGTTGACGGCGCGCCACAGCGGCACCAGCGACGGCAGCAGCGGCATGTCGTCGTCGGCGCAGAACGCGCGCACGCGCACACGCCAGTTGTTCTTCACGGACAGCAAATGGACGACCACTGCGAAACGCAGGCCGTCCCAGGTGCCTTCACCGTAGTTCAGGTAGTCGACGCCGGCCAGGTCGATCAGCTGATCGAAGCCCAGCGACTTGTCGTCGCGCAGCGTTTGCATCACGCCGTAGTAGTCGGCGGCTTTCACGACCAGCGTGATCTCGCCCAACGCCACGGTCGTAGTAACGCGATCGCCCAGGGCGGTGCCGAGGGCGGTTTGCAGTTGTTCCAGATGTGTAGTCATATTCTTGAAGCGGCCCCGTTAGCGTGCGATCGTATTGGTGCGCTTGATCTTGTTTTGCAGCTGCATGATGCCGTACAGCAGAGCCTCAGCCGTCGGCGGGCAGCCCGGCACATAGACGTCCACCGGTACGATGCGGTCGCAACCGCGCACCACGGAGTAGGAGTAGTGATAGTAGCCGCCGCCGTTGGCGCAGGAGCCCATCGAGATGACCCAGCGCGGTTCCGGCATCTGGTCGTAGACCTTGCGCAGCGCGGGGGCCATCTTGTTGCACAGCGTGCCGGCCACGATCATCACGTCGGACTGACGCGGCGACGGACGGAACACCACGCCGAAGCGGTCCATGTCGTAACGGGCTGCGCCCACGTGCATCATTTCGACCGCGCAGCAGGCCAGACCGAACGTCATCGGGAACATCGAACCCGTGCGCGCCCAGTTGATCAGCTTGTCGGCCGAGGTGGTGATGAAACCTTCGTTTAATACGCCTTCAATAGCCATGGCTTATTCCCAATCAAGGGCACCTTTCTTCCAGATATACCAAAAACCGACGACGAATTCAGCGATGAAGCTCATCATCACCAGGAACCCGTTCCAGCCCAGTTCGCGCATGGAGACGCCCCACGGGAAGAAGAATGCCGTTTCCAGATCGAACAAAATAAAGAGGATTGCGACGAGGTAGTAACGCACGTCGAATTTCATGCGCGCGTCTTCGAACGCTTCGAAGCCGCATTCATACGGGGACAGTTTTGCTGCGTCAGGCTTGTTGGGCCCGAGAATGTGGCCCAGGACTTGGGGAGCGATGCCTACGCCGAGACCGACGAGGATGAACAACAGGACGGGGAGATAATTTTCGAGGTTCACGATTGATGAGCTTATATTGAACGGTCGGTTAAAAGGACACACTGCGGTGTTATGCGGTGCTCTTAACGTTCGCCCCAATCGTAAAACTACTTAGACCAGGATCGAACGACACATCCTCGTAAAAAAGCCAGCTCAGGTACTTTGTAGGTACTCCCTTGCTGGCCTCTGATTTCTGGTGCCGACGACGAGACTCGAACTCGTACAGCTTGCGCCACTACCCCCTCAAGATAGCGTGTCTACCAATTTCACCACGTCGGCGTAAGGCCGCTATTCTACTTCGTTTTCACGCGGTTGTTAATCCGTATTGCGCCAAAACAAGAAGAAAAACGATAAATCTTTACTTCCTTCTACTCTGAATTGTTTTTCTAGCTTGCAGCGCTAATGTACTGCCAAAACAATGAGCAAACAACTTAAAAAATTGCTAATGAACCTGCTTTACTTCGCAACTTTTCACAACTTAGTTCATTATTATATTACTTTGGGATCGAAGCTGCAGAGCCTGCCGCAGTCGGCGCTGGCGCCGAGGCTGCCGGGGCCGCTGGCGCCGCCGCCGGAGCGGTAGGAATCGCTGCCGCGCCGGTGGCTGGCGCCGGGGCTGGGGCCGCCGGCAGCGCCTTGTCCATCACGCCGCCGCTGACGGCGCCGCTGCCGTGCTGGGTCGAGATGTACGACAGGGCCAGCGTGGCGCTGAAGAAAATCGCGGCGGCAACGCCGGTCGATTTCGACATGAAGTTCGACGAACCGGTCGCGCCGAACAGGCTGCCCGAGGCGCCCGAACCGAAGGCCGCGCCCATGTCGGCGCCTTTGCCATGCTGCAGCAATACCAGGCCGATAATGGCGATTGCGGAAATGACCTGCACTACGATAACCAGATTGAACAAGGAGTTCATGTTATTCCATTCAAAAATAAAAGTTTTGTATCGTTTTGTTTCTAAAACTTAGACGGCCTGGATAATCCCGAGGAAATCAGTCGCCTTTAATGCGGCGCCACCGATCAAGCCGCCGTCGATATCCGGCTGGGCCATCAATTCTCTTGCATTGTCCGGCTTCATGCTGCCGCCGTACAAAATCTGCACACCGGCAGCGGCCGGCGCATTCTTCTGCGCCAGGCGCGCGCGCAGGAAGCTGTGGGCGTCCTGGGCAATTTGCGGCGTCGCCGTCTTGCCGGTGCCGATCGCCCACACAGGTTCGTAAGCCACCACCAGTTTGGCCACGTCGTCGGCGGAAATCACATCCAGCACCGCCTGCAGCTGGCCGCAGATGATGGTTTCGGTCTCCCCTGCCTCGCGCTGCGCCAGCGTTTCGCCGCAGCAGACCACCGGCGTCAGGCCGGCGGCCAATGCCGCGACGGTCTTTTGCGCCACCAGTTCGCTGCTTTCCTTGTGATAGGCGCGGCGCTCGGAGTGGCCGCACAGCACGTAGCGGGAATCGAAGTCGACCAGCA
Source organism: Duganella sp. Dugasp56 (assembly GCF_047304105.1). NCBI lineage: Bacteria > Pseudomonadati > Pseudomonadota > Betaproteobacteria > Burkholderiales > Oxalobacteraceae > Duganella > Duganella sp. Dugasp56. The sequence continues at coordinate 197,531 of NZ_JBGLYQ010000003.1, read as the reverse complement.
TGCCGGCCGACACTTCGCCCGTGTAGGCGCCGCTGGCGTGGGCCGACACATCCTGCCCGCCCCAGGCGACCGGGGTGCCTTGCAGCTCGGCCTGGCATTGAGCCAGGTAAGGCGCCGGCACGCAGACGGCGCAGTCGGCTCCGAAGTCGTTCAATCCGGCGACGATCCCGGACAACAACGCCGTATTGCCGGCGCGGTTGCCGTTCATTTTCCAATTGCCGATGACGAGTTTGCGACGCATAGTAGCCTAAAATTCAATAACCCGCTATTTTAACGCGAGGCTGTAACCCCGGTCAAACCAGCGGACGGCCGCACCGCCCTGAAAATGGCAAAAATACTACGGTTCTGCCCGGATCTTGACCTAAATCACCTGCAACATGATCTTGCCGACGTGGTTGCTGCTCTCCATCAGCGCATGCGCGGCGGCGGCCTGCTCCAGGGGAAACACCTCGTAAATCACCGGCTTGAGCTTTTGCGCGGCCATCATCGGCCACACCTTGTCCAGCAGCTTCTTGGCGACCGCGCCCTTGAAGGCGGCCGAACGGGGGCGCAGCGTGGAACCGGTGATGGTCAGCCGGCGGCGCAACACCTGGCCCAGGTCCACCGTGGCCTTGCCGCCGCCCAGCGTGGCGATCAGCGCGATGCGGCCGTCGTCGGCCAGGCAGCTGATTTCGCGGGGAATATAGTCGCCGCCCACCATGTCGAGGATGACGTCGACGCCCCGGTCGTTGGTCAGCGATTTGACGATGAGGCCAAAATCCTCGGTCTTGTAGTTGATGCCGCGCTCGGCGCCCAGCGCCATGCAGGCGGCCACCTTGTCGTCGCTGCCGGCGGTGGCGAACACGCGGTGGCCCATGGCCGTGGCCAGCTGTATCGCGGTCACGCCGATGCCCGAGCTGCCGCCCTGCACCAGCAGCGTTTCGCCGGCGCTCAGGTGGGCGCGGTCGAACACATTGCTCCAGACGGTGAAATAGTTTTCCGGGATCGTGGCCGCCTCGAGCATGCTCCAGCCCTTGGGCACCGGCAGCACCTGCTCGACCGGCGCCACGCAGTATTCGGCATAGCCGCCGCCCTGCACCAGCGCGCAGACCTTGTCGCCGATATCGAAGGTGGTGTAGTCGAGGTCGCCGTCGACGATCTCGCCGGCCACCTCCAGGCCCGGCAGGTCGGAGGCGCCCGGCGGCGGCGCATAGTTGCCCATGCGCTGGAACACGTCCGGACGGTTGACGCCGGCCGCATGCACCTTGATCAGCACCTCGCCCGCCTTGACGACGGGCATGGGGCGCTCGCACAGTTTCAGAACATCGGCCGGGCCGGGATGGGTGATTTCAATCGCGCGCATGGTCTCGCCTTTCAGGGAAAATGCGATTTTACCCCGCACGGCGATCCGCTGCGGGGCGCTTACGCTTGGGTGTTCCGGCGCCGCCGCGCCGCCCCGCCCGCCAGCGCCAGCCCTCCCAGCAGCATGGCGTAGCTGGCCGGTTCCGGCACCGCCGCCGCAGTGAAGTTCAGCCGCAGGTCATTGCCGGCCAGCGAGAGCGACCAGGCGCCATCGTTCAACGCATTGCTGAATCCGCTGGCGTCGAGCAGGAAGCGATCGCTCGCATAACCACTGATGCCGCCGGTGGTGCTGATCAAGGTATAGCTGTAACTATGCCTGCCATCGAAGTTATAGACGTCGCCGGCACTGTTGTCGGCCATCAGCGAACGCAGGCTGATCGTCACCGGCGACGCGCCCGCCGCGATGCCAAGCACGCCATTCACCTGCAAGGTGTCGTAGGCAACGCCGGCGGCGCCGGTGGCGCTGTTAAGTTCCCACAGATACGTGCTGCCGGCCGCAAAGGTGGTGTCGCCGGCCGTCAGCTTGCCCGGAGAATTACCCGGCGCCAGCGTGCCGGACAGGTTCAGCGCGCCGATGCCGCCATTGCCGCTCAGCGTAGCCCCCGCAGCCACATTGAAGGCACTGCCGACCGCACTGCCGTTGATCCTGACCTCGCCGGCATTGACATTGGTGGCGCCGCCGTAGCTGTTCACGCCGGACAATGTCAGTACGCCGGCGCCGTTCTTGGTCAGGCCGCCGCTGCCGGAGATCACGCCCGCATACGCATTGGCGCCGCTGTTATTGACGGTCAGCCGCGCCGCGCCGAGCGCGACAGTGCCACTGCCCGACAAGCCCTGCACCGTTTGCGCGAAGCCGTTCATGGCAAAGCCGGCGCCCGCGGCCACCGACAGCGTGGTGCTGGACGACAGCGCATTGGCGCGGCCCAGCGCCAGCGTGCCGCCGTTGATGGTGGTCGCGCCGCTGTAGGTGTTGACGGCATTGAGCGTCAGCGTGCCGGCGCCGGACTTGGTCAGCGAACCGCCGCTGCTGCTCAGCGCCGTGCCGACGGCGACATCGCGGCCGTTGGTGTCGAGCTTGTATGCCTGGCCCGCAGCCGTGCTGAAGCGGCTGGAATAATCGGTGGCGTTGCCGGCGCTGTATTGCAAGGTGCCGCCGCTGAACTTGATGGTGCCGCTGCTGCCCAGCGCCGCCGCGCTGCCCAGGCCCAGCGTGCCGCCGGCCAGCGTGGTGCCGCCGGTATAGGTGTTGGCGCCGGAAAGAACCTGCGTGCCGTTGCCGGCCTTGGTCAGGCTCAGGTTGCCCTGGATCGCGCCGCTGAAGTTTTGCGAGCCGCTGTCGAAGTCCAGCGTCAGGCCGCCGGCCGCCGTCAGCGAATTCTTGATCAGGCCGGCGCCGGCGCCGACCGAGCTGACGCCGCCCAGCGCCGTGCTCAGGCCGCGCAAGTCCAGCGTGCCGCCGGTGGCGCCCGCCGTGTTGTCGAACACCAGCATGCTGTTGCGGGTGGTGGCGTTGAGCGTGTAGATTTGCAGCTGGGCGTTTTTCTTCAGGAGGATACTGGCGCCATCCACCGAATTGGCGTACTGCGCGCCCAGAATGGAGCTGTCGGTAAAGGTCAGCCGGCCGCTGCGCAGCGCGCCATTGCCGTTGCCGTCTTCCTGCGCCACCAGGATCAGCGTGCCGCCGAAAGTGATGGCGGTGTCGGCCGCAGCGGTCGATAGCGTGCCGACGGTCAGCGAATTGGCGCCCGTGGTCAGCGCCGAGGTGAAGGTGTAGCCGTTGCTGTTGACGCTCATCTTGCGCACATTGCGCAGCGCATCCAGCGTGACCGTGCCGCCGCTGCCGCCGAACACCGCCTCGGCCAGATTGCTGGCGCCGCCAGGCGCGCTGCCGCCACGCCAGTTGGCCGCCGCCGACCAGGTGCCGCTACCGGTGGCGGCGTTCCAGGTAAACACGGGCACCGTCGCGGTCGGCGTGCTCGAATCGAGCTTGAACTGGAAGGTGCCACTGCCGCTGGTCAGGGTCTGCGAGACGCCGCTGACGGTTTGTGAAGCGCCAGGCAAGATATTGTAGTTGTGCCCATCGATCCCGTAGCCGGCAGAGGCAATGCTCTGCGAGTCGTTCGCGCTGCCTCTCAGCCATTTGATCGCGCCATCGGGATATTTAAATACGGTGTAAGTTTGCGTGCCGTCCGATACCAGCACCATTTGGTAGGTGTTTTTCACCGTGCCAAGGGAATAGGCCCCGACCTGATCCCAGGTCACAACCTGGGCAAAGGTCGGCGTGAAGTTGACGACACCGGGAATGCCAGCCTTGACGTCCTGCGAGAGCGACTTCAGGAAGGCGCCGTCGGTGGATATGCGATACCACACATTCCCGCTCGCGCGAGTATCCGCATCCGCCCAGAACGGCGCGATTATGTCTATCCCGGGGAAGCTTGCCGGGAAACGCTGCGGCGTGTAGGCGTACACAGCATCGCCAAATGACATCAAGCCGTTGGTGTTGACATACAGTCCGCCATAGGTTTTGCTGAACAACGGAAGTTGCACGCTGGCGCCGCCGACGCCCGCCCTGGTCAGATCGACATATTGCGAAGCGTCGTCCCCCTTCGCAAGCGAGGCGTCGCCGACGGCGGTGCCAAAGGCATACAGTGTGGCGCCGCCATGCGCCGGACCGGCGAAAACCAGCGCCAGCAACACACACAAACGGCTCAACGGGGGAATGCGGGTCGATGGCGAGGTCATGATGGGAGTCTTCACAGGAGTAAAGGACCATTATCAACCTTGCTATACAAATTAGCAATTAACCTTTCCGTAGATTTGTAACAACCTTGTACCCCGGACAAATCCCGCTTACCCGCCGCCGGTGCGCGACTGGCGCGGCAGCGGCGTGTTCGGCTTCCACGCGGCCGACAGCGCCTGCCCTTCCTCGATCTGCTCCGGCGTCATGCTCTTGACCACGGCCGAGCGCTGCTCGGCCGCGTTCATCGAGCCGTTGGCGGCGGCCAGGTTCCACAGCATGTAGGCAATCACGTTGTCCTGCGGCATGCCCGCCATGTGATAGCGGTACATCAGCCCCAGCACCTGCTGCGCATCCGGATGGCCCTGCTCGGCGGCCTTGCGGAACCACGTCACCGCCTGCTTGTGATCCTGGATCACGGCATTGCCGGTGTAATACATGGCGCCGACCACATACTGCGCGTCGGCCTTGCCCTGCAGCGCGGCCTTGCGGTGCCATTCCAGCGCCTGCTTGTAGTCCTGCGCGACGCCGCGTCCCATGTAATACATCAAGCCCAGCAAATGCTGGGCATCGGCATTGCCGGCTCGGGCAAGTGGCGCTATCTCTTTCAAAGCCACCGCATAGTTCTTGTTGTTGTAGGCGGTGGCGCCTTCGGCGAATCCGGCTGTCGCGGCCTGTTGCAGGCCCAGTGCGATAGCGATCGCTAGTATGAATTTTTTCATATCCCGTTATTTATACATAGGTGTGTATTGGTTTTACTTCCAACTTACCTTGCCCAGGCCGTCAACGCTGACGTTGCGGTTCAGGGGCTTGCCATAGACAGTGACCGATCCCAGGCCGCTCAAGTTCAATGTCGCATTGGTCTTGGCGTTGACGGTGGCGTTGCCCAGCCCGCTCAGCTCGACGTTGACCGAGTCCGCCTGGAACTGCTGGGCATTGAGCCCGCCCAGGCCTCCCAGCGTCGCGTGCAGCATCTTGCTGCGCCCGCCGAGGGTGATGTAGCCGGCGCCGCGCAGGTCCAGGTCGACATTCTCGTTCTCGCTGACCCACAGGTGCATGCTGCCGACCCCGCCCAGGTTGGCCTTCAGGCTCTTGTAGTCACAGACCACCTTCATCGTACCGGCGCCGTCCATCGTCAATTCCAGTTCGTCCCCGCTGAAGCCGCTGATCTCGGTCGTGCCCACACCCTCGGACACCACTTCCCGCAACATCGGCAGCACCAGCTCGGCGCGGGCGCTGGAGCGGCCGATCTTGATGCCGCGGCCTTCGGTCTCCAGGTGCAGCGTGTCGCCGGTGGCCGACGCGGTCACCTTGTCCATGTAGCGCTTTTCCGCAATGATCGTCAGCGACGGCGTCGTGCCTTGTCGCAGCTTCAGGTCGATTACGCCGTCGAGCTTGACTCGCACCACGCGGGCATCGATGGCGATGACCCGTGTCTCATTGCCCTCGTCGGCAGCCTCGGCGCGGCCAAACAGCGCACAGAAAGCGGCAAACAGCAGGCCAAATTGGAAAAGCTTGTTCATTGTCTGGGTTCCTCTGATGTTGTTCTCAGTCCTAATGTAGCAGCGGACTAAGCTTTCTAGCAATCTTTGCGGTGCTACCAATAGTCGATCAAGACTGGCGCTTGCCCTTGATTACCACAACTTGCATCGGAGCCTGGACGGCGGCAGCCTGGATGGTCGGCTGCAGGGCCACGGTCGCCTGGGCGGCCGCGCCGGCATAGGCGGAAGCGCCCAGCAGGACGGCGGCGGTGACGAAGATGGCTTCCATGTTTTTTGCGATGTTCATTTTGCTCTCCTTGAATGCGTTTCGGTATGTGATCACTATATCGATCACCTCCCTGACGATCATGCGGATTGCGACGAACTGCACAATTTGGCGACTGGGCGACAAAAAACCGGGAATGGAGGCGCTGCGCGAGATGTCTTGCTCAGGCCGGCAGGCGGATGGTGGCGTTCAATCCGCCCTCGGGATGGTTTTCCAGCACCAGCTGGCCGCCGTGGGCCTCGATCACGCTGCGGGCGATGCCCAGGCCCAGGCCCATGCCGCCGTCGTTCTGCTCGCGGCCGTGCTCCAGCCGGACATAGGGGTCGAACAGGCTGGCGAAGGCGTCTTCCGGCACGCCGGGGCCGTGGTCGCGCACGGCGATGGTGACGGCGCCAGGCTCGCTGCCGACGCTGATCTCGGCGCGGTCGCCATAGAACAGCGCGTTGTCCAGCAGGTTGCCGATGGCGCGCTTCAGCGCCAGCGGCTTGGCGCGCACCGTCACCCCGCTGTCCTGGTAGCCCACCTCGTGCCCGGCCAGGCGCGCGCTGCGCACCAGCCGGCCCAGCAGCGCATCGAGCTTGACCTCGGCCGGGTTCTCGTGGATGTCGCTGTCCTTCACGCATTGCAGCGCGCCCTTGACCATCATGTCCAGCTCGTCCAGGTCTTCCTCGAACTCGTTGCGCAGCGCCTCGTCGTCGAGCAGCTCGGAGCGCAGCTTGAGGCGCGTGATCGGCGTGCGCAGGTCGTGCGAGATCGAGATGAACAGCCGCTCGCGGTCCTCGATATAGCGCTGTATGCGTTCACGCATCGCGCTGAAGGCGCGCGCGGTGTTGATGAATTCGCGGCTGCCCGTCTCCGGCAGCGGCGGCGCGCGGTCGTCCTGGCCCTGGCCGAAAGCGGCGGCGGCGTCGGACAAGGCGGCCAGCGGGCGCGTGATCCAGCGCACCACCAGCAGGCAAAGCAGCAGCACCGCCGCCAGCGACAGCCCTTGCAGCGCCAGCCGGTCCCACGCCAGCGGATCGTTGCTGCTCAAGAAGTAAGGATTGGGCATCAGCGCCGCCATGTACAGCCAGTTGCCCGGCTCGATCTCGGTCTGGATCACCAGTATCGGCGCCGGATCCGGCTGCAGCAGCAGGATGTGCTGGACCCAGGAGTCCGGCAGGTCGCTCAGGTGGATGTCGTTTTCGGACACCACCAGCTGGTCCGGCCAGGCGAAGGCCAGGTGGATGGCGGGCGAATGCGGCAGGTCGCTTTTCAGCGTGGCGCCGACGCTGGCGATGACGCTGCGCGCCAGCGGATGCGGGGCGATCTCCTTGACCGGCACGTAGGCCTGGTTCAGGTTGACGAAGAAGCGCGTGCCGCCCATTTCGCGCAGCTGCTGGATCAGCAGCAGGCGGTAATTCGGCGGCAGGCTGCGGAAGAAGCGGATCGCGCCGGACGCGCTGTGCGCCACGTACAGCGACGCCGACTGCGCCTCCACCTGCGCCTTGGCGCGCAGCTGGCCGGCCCAGATGGCGCTGGCCGCAAGCTGCGTCACCAGCAGCCCCGCCACCATCACCAGCGACAAACGCCCCAGCAGCGACTGCGGCCAGATCCTGCTCAATCGCGCCAGCAGCCGCCTAGGCATGGGACGTACTGACGTCGGCCGAGAACACATATCCCGCGCCGCGCACCGTCTTGATCAGGGCCGGCTGCTTGCCGTCGTCGTTGAGGCGCACGCGCAGACGGCTGATCTGCACGTCCAGCGAACGGTCCAGCGGGCCCGCGTCGCGGCCGCGCGTTTCCTCGCACAGCACGCTGCGGTCCAGGATCACGCCCGGATGCTCGACAAAATACTTCAGCAGCTGGAAGTCCAGGCCGGTCAGCGCGACCACGTTGCCGTCGCTGTCCAGCACCTTGCGCTCCATCAGGTCCAGCGTGAAGCCGACAAAGCGGTAGTAGCGCGTGGACGGCGTTTCCAGCGCGGTGCGGCGCAGGATGGCCTTGATGCGGGCCAGCAGTTCGCGCGGGCTGTATGGCTTGGCGATGTAGTCGTCGGCGCCCAGTTCCAAGCCGACGATGCGGTCGGTCTCGTCCGAGCTGGCCGTCAGCATGATGATCGGCACGTTGGAGCGCTGGCGCACCTGCTTGCACAGCGCGAAGCCGTCGGTATCGGGCAGCATCACGTCGAGTATCACCAGCGACAGCTGCTCGGCGTGCGAGTGCAGCTCGGCCAGGAAGCTTTCGCCGTTGTGCGACAAGATCACCTCGTACTGGTTTTTCTCCAGGTAGGTCTTGAGCAGCACCCGGGTCTTTTGGTCATCGTCTACGATCAGTATCTTGCGCACCGGGTGCTCCTTGGCTTCTGAGGTTAAACAGTCGGAACAACGCGCCAAGGCGGCGCTGCGCCTCGGCCGGCGTGGCCCTGTCGTCTAGAAAGTAACGGTGAATCTCGGCGATGATGGCATCGCGGCTCGCCTCGTCGGTGGCCATGCGGTGCACCAGGCTGGGCGCCTGCACCGCCGCGCCCTGCCCGAAGGTAGTCCACGAGGCGCGCGCGCAGCTGTCCATCTTCGACGGGTCGGCGTCGCGCCGCACCGGCACCGCGCCCTTCTGCGCGTTGAATTCCGCCTGCACCGGCTGCGACACCAGCAGCCGCGCCATCTTCTCCTGCGCGGGCATATGGCGGTAGTCGCCGGCGAACATGGTCAGCGTGTCGACGCTGTAGAGGTGGTACTTGCCGGTGCCGGGCGCCGTGCCGCAGGAATAATCGTCGTCCAGCGACATGCCGCGCTCCGCCAGTTCGGGCTTGGCCCAGTCGCCCATGATCATCATGCCGGCTTCGCGGCGCGAGAACTGGCGCACCACTTCCGGCCACGGACGCTCGTCCAGCTGCCCGCCTATCCATCCCTTGACGATGCGCAGCCGCTCCAGCGCCTCGGCGGTGCGGCGGTCGGCGGCGGCGGCGGGACTGCGGCGCACAAACAGCTCGCGGTAGAACTCGGGACCGCTTTCGGCCAGCACCAGGTTCTCGAACAGCGCCGCGACCTGCCACGCTTCGCTGCTTTGCGCCAGCGGCTGGATGCCGGCCGCCTTGAGTTTGAGCGCGACGTTCTGGAAGTCCGCCCAGGTTTGCGGCGGCGTCAATTTGAGCTGAGCGAACAGCGCGCGGTTGTAGTACAGCGTGTTGACGCGGTGGATGCCGAGCGGCGCCGCCACCGTGTGCTTGCGGTGCTGGATCAGCGTTTGTATGGTCGGGAACAGGATGCTGCTCCAGTTGCCGGCGCTGGCCACGTTGTCGATCTCCAGCAGCAGGCCAAGTTCGGCCCATTCGGCGACGGAGACGCCGATGATCTGCGTGACTTCCGGCGCGTCGCCGGCCAGCACGCGGCTTTTCAGCACCTTGCCGGCGCCCAGCCCGGCTCCGCCGGGTATGGCGGCGTCCTTCCATTCGAGGCCCTCGTCGGCCATGCGCGTCGCCAGCACGTTGGCGGCCTTGCGTTCGCTGGTGGAGGTCCACCAGTGCAGTACCTGCAGCGTGGTGAGGGGCGCTTGCGGCGCGGCTGCGCCTTGCTGGGGGGATGGCGCCTGGGACACGGGCGAGGTCGTGGCCGACAATGCGCCGCAATTGAAGGCGCAAGCCGCCGCCAGCAGGCCGAAGGACCAGGCGCGTGCCGTTGGCGAGCGGCGGGCTGTCGAACGAAAGGGTAACCAATCCAACAGCGGCCAGGCTACTTTTTCTATCGACGCAATCACTCAATATCCCGGAGAAAACAGTGACATGATTATAACGGAGAAGGCCGCATCCGTCACCGCGACACTCAAGGGTTCTCGATCCGTGCCCCGCCTCCGCAGGGGCAGACTTCGCACGAAGTCCGCCCCTCGTGGCGCATCAGAACTTGGCTTTCACCCCAACACTGTAGCGGGCACCGTTTTCATACACGCCGACCGGCAAGCCATCCGTGGTATTGGTGCGGATGACTTCATTCCCGATATTCACGGCGGTGAAGTAGACGCTGACCTTCGGCGTCACGTCCCAGCTGGCCGACGCATCCCACTGGCCGTAGGCGCTGGTCACGTCCTGGCCGCCCTCATCCAGCGCACCGTAGGACTTGGAGCGGTAGTTGTACGACAGTCGCACACTGTAGCCGTTCTTCTCGAAGAAGCCGGTCAGGTTGGCCTGGTTGCGCGAATTGCCGATCACGTTCAGCTTCTGGCCATTGGCGTTGGCGCCGGTCTTCGCATCGGTGTAAGTGTAGTTGACGATGGCGCCGAAGCCGCTGCTGAACGCCTGCTGCCACTGCAGTTCCAGGCCGTTGACGGTCTCGCCGTTGTTGGCGTTGTACGGACGGGTGACCGGACGCATCACGCCCGCCACGTTCTCCAGCTGCGTTTGCGTGTAGATGAAGGTATCGAGCTTCTTCGCAAACACGGTGGCCGACAACAGCGACGCATCGGCGTAGTACCACTCGGCGCCGAGTTCGGCCTGGTTGGCGTGGTAAGGCTTCAGCAGCGGATTGCCCGCCGTGGCGGCATTGGTGGTGCCGCTGACTTCCGTACTGGCGCTCAAATCGCTGTAGGTGTTGCGGGCCATCACCCGCGCCACGGCGCCGCGCACCAGCAGATCCTTGTTGACGGAGTAGACCGCGTTCAGGTTGGGCAGCACGTCGGTATAGCTGCGCGAAACGCTGCCCAGCACGTAGTTGCCGTTGCCGCTCAGGTCCTGGTAGGCTTCCGAGGTCTGGTCGGTCTTGACGATGCGGGCACCGAAGTCGCCGCGCCACGGACCGGTGGCGAAGTCCGCGCGGGCATAGGTCGCGTAGATCTTCTCCTTGATCTTGTAGTACTCGCCCTTCGCTTCCGCGTAGACCATGCCCTTGTCGTACATCGGGAAGCCCTTCGAGTAGGCCAGGCCGTCGTTCACCCATGCGTACTGGGTCAGCGAGCCCGCCGTTGCGGCCTCCTGGCTCAGCAGCGGCGAAGGACCGGTCGACAGCTCGGCCAGCGAGAACGACTGCCAACCCGGATTGCCCGGGCCGTCGGTGCCGATGATGCGGCGGTTCTGCACCGTGGTGTCGCGCACCTTGGCGCCGACCTTGACCGCCTTGAAGAAGTTGTTGTTGATGTCGATGGTCAGGTCGCCCTGGGCGTAGTTCTCCTTGGTCTCCATGCGGCGGATCCAGTCGCGCGAACTTTGCAGCGTCAGCGCCTTCGGATCGAGCGGATTGATGTCCAGGTACTTGACCTCGTAGGTGTCCGGCGCGATGTTGAAAGTGGTGCGGGTGTTCCCGACGAACCAGAAGTTGCGGTCATGGTCGCTGCCGCCCGAGCCCTTGGTGGTGCCGGCCTGGCCGTGGAACTTCCAGGTGTCCGCATCGTAGGTGCCTTCCAGGTCCAGCACTTCCGACTTGATGTAGGACTGGCGGAAGATAGGCTCGAACGACACGCCGCCCGTCGGGCCCACGGTGCCGCCGACCAGCGCCTTGGTGCCGTCCGAGGTGGTGATGAACTTCGGATTGGTCACCTGGATATTGCCCTTCGCATCCGCCAGGCCGCCCGCTTCCCACAGGTAGTTCTGGTTGCTGTTGTCCATGCTCATATCGGAGTTCATGTAGTTCAGCGAGATGTCGGTATTGGCGTTCGGGCGCGCCTGCAAGGTCAGGTTGCCGGTGGTGCGCTCGCGGTCCTGGCGGAAGATCGCCGAGCCGCCGCCCCAGGATGCATAGGCACCCGGCGTCACCGCGCCGTTCTGGTCGACGATGTTGTACTTGGTCGCGTCGGTGAAGTTCTCCAGGCCGTCGCGGCGCATCGTGCGTTTCTGCTTGCTGACGGCGAGCAGCGCGCCGAAGGTTTTCTGGTCGTTGGTCCAGCTCAGCAGGCCGGAGAACTGCGGGTCCGTCTTCTTCGGCAGTTCGCTGTAGGTCTCTTCCACCGATCCCTGTATCACCAGCGGCTTCAGTTGGAACGGCTTGCGGGTCTTGACGTTGACCAGGCCGCCGATGCTGCCCTCGTCCAGGTCCGCCGACGGGCTCTTGTAGACGTCGATGCTGCCGACCAGTTCCGAAGCCAGGATGTCGTAGTTGAAGCCGCGGCTTTGCGAGTCGTTCTTCCACCAGTAGCCGGAGGCCACGGCCTGGCCGTTCAGCTGCGTCAGGTTCAGGTTCTTGTCGGTGCCGCGCACGAAGATGTCGCGGCCCTCGCCCCAGGTGCGGTCCACCGAAATGCCCGGCACGCGCTGCAGCGAATCGGCCACGTTCTTGTCCGGGAACTTGCCGACTTCCTCGGCGGTGACGGTGTCGATGACGTTGCCGGCATCGCGCTTCTCCGCCAGGTTGCGCTTGAGGCGCTCGCGGATGCCGCGCACTTCAACGGTTGCGGTGTCTCCAGCCGGTACAGCTTCGCTGGTCTGTGCGTCGGCCGTCGCCGGATCCGCCGCATACAGGTGCGGAGCAATCGCTCCACCCAGCGCCAGCGCGATCAGGTTAGGTAGTATTTTTTTCTTAAGTACCGGCTTGTTCATTCAATTCCCCCTGTTTTAAAAAGTAAAGAACCGCGTGTTGTCCAACTCGTGTCAAACGCTGCGCATCATGCCGCGCGCGGCCGACACCATATTTCCGGGGCGCAGGCGCCGCAGCGCCTGGCCCTTTTCATCAAACACGTGGAAAGCCGTGCTGTCGGCCGAGAAGACGATGGACTGTCCGATCCCGACATGACGTTCGCCGTCCCCGCGTATTACGACGTCTTCGCCACCCTTGCGGCTGACGTAGATGTAATTGGCTTCGCCCAGGTGTTCGACCACACTGACCTCGCCGTGAAAAACTTCCGAACCATCGCGCGATTCGCTGATGTGCTCCGCCCGCAGACCCAGCGTGACCTTGCTGCCGACTCGCAGCGCGCTGCCGTCCACCGCCGCGCGCACGGACTCGCCGCCCTGCAGCAGCACCTTCACGCCGTTGGCATGGGCTTCGGCGACAGTGCCTGCCATCAGATTCATTTTTGGCGAGCCGATAAACCCCGCCACGAACAGGTTGCGCGGCTGTTGATACAAATCCAGCGGCGTTCCGGACTGCTGGATTTTCCCTTCGTGCATGACGACGATCTTGTCGCCCAGCGTCATCGCCTCGACCTGGTCGTGCGTGACGTAGACGATGGTGGCGTCCAGCTGACGATGCAGCTTGGCGATCTCCAGGCGGGTCTGCACGCGCAGCGCCGCGTCCAGGTTGGACAAGGGCTCGTCGAACAGGAACAGGCGCGGCTCCCGCACGATGGCGCGGCCGATCGCCACGCGCTGCCGCTGGCCGCCGGACAGCTCGCGCGGCAGGCGCTCCAGCAGATGTTCGATCTTCAGCGTGGCGGCGGCATGGTTGATGCGCGCCCTGATCGCCACCTTGTCCTTGCCCGCCACCTTCAGGCCGAACGCCATGTTCTGGTACACCGTCATGTGCGGATACAGCGCATAGCTCTGGAACACCATGGCGATGCCGCGCTCCGCCGGCGGCAGGTGGTTGACCACGTCGCCGCCGATTTCCATCGTGCCGCCGGTGATGCTCTCCAGGCCGCACAGCATGCGCAGCAGCGTGGACTTGCCGCAGCCGGACGGTCCGACCAGGACTACGAATTCGCCATGCGCGATATCCAGGTCGATGCCGTCCAGGACGTCGGTCTTGCCATCGTAGGACTTGCGCAGTTGCTTCAGGCTGACACTTGCCATTACTTTTCCTCTTTCTCTATTTGACCGCGCCGGCGGTCAGACCACGAATCAGTTGACGCGAGAAGACCGCATACAGGATCAGCATCGGTATCACCGCCAGCGACAGCGCCGCCAGCACGGAATTCCAGTCGGTGACGTACTGGCCGATGAACTGCTGCACACCCAGCGTGACGGTCTTGGTGCGTTCGGAAGGCGCCAGGATCAGCGGGAACCACAGGTCGTTCCATGCCGGGATCATGGTGAACACGGCCACCGTCGCAATCGCCGGGCGGATCAGCGGCAGGATCACCTGGAAGAAGATGCGCACTTCGCCGACGCCGTCGCAGCGGGCCGCGTCCTTCAGTTCCGCCGGCACCTGGCGCATGAATTCGGACAGGATCATCACCGCCAGCGGCAGGCCCTGCGCCGTGTACACCAGGATCAGCGCGGACAGCGTGTTGACCAGGTCCAGCCGCACCATCATTTCCAGGATCGACACGGTGCCGAGGCGGATCGGGATCATGATGCCGAGCGCGAGGAACAGCGTCAGCACGCGGTTGCCCATGAAGCTGTACTCGGACAGCGCCCACGCCGCCATCGCGCCGAACAGCACGATGCACAGCAGCGCCACCAGCGTCACGGTCAGGCTGTTGCCGAAGTAGAGCAGGAAGTTGGTGCTGGCCAGGACCTTCTGGAAACCGACAAAGGTCAGCGATTCCATCGTCGGCAGCGCCAGCGGATCGTCGAAGATGGCGGCGCGGCTCTTGACCGAGTTAATCAGGATCAGCGCGATCGGGAACAGGGCCAGCACCGCATAGGCGATCAGCGTGGCGTGCACCATCAGGCGGCCCAAGTCGAAGCGCTGCGGCAGCGTGGCGGGAGGATACAGGGCGATAGCGGTCATGGCGCGGTCCTCACAGTGCGAAGCGGGTCAGCCTGCGCTGAACACCGACAAAATAAACGCCCACGCCGGCCAGGATCACCAGGAACATCAGCGTGGCGACGGCGGAGCCCAGATACGCGTTGCCTACCTGCGCCTGGTAGCCGAAGAAGGTGCGGTAGAACAGCGTGCCCAGGATGTCGGTCGAATAGTTAGGGCCGGCCAGCGCGCCCTTGATCGAATAAATCAGGTCAAACGCGTTGAAGTTGGCGACGAAGGTCAGGATGGTGACCAGGCCCAGCGTCGGATAGATCAGCGGCAGCTTGATCTGCCAGAAGATGCGCAGCGCGCCGGCGCCCTCCACGTGCGCCGCCTCGACGATTTCTTCCGGCACCGCCAGCAGCGCGGCGTAGATCAGCATCATCGGCATGCCGATGTACTGCCACACGGAGATCATCGACAGCGTGGTCAGCGCGGTTTCCTCCTGCCCCATCCAGGGTGCGAAGAAATCGGCCAGGCCGGCAAAACCCATCAATTTCTCGCCCACGCCCCACAGCGGCGACAGAATCAACTGCCAGATAAAGCCGATGATCACCACCGACAGCAGCGTCGGCAGGAAGATCAGCGTGCGGTAGGTACGGGCGCCGCGCAAGCCCTTGAGGCTGAACAGGGTCGCCAGCAGCAGCCCGATGGGGTTCTGCAGCAGCATGTGGATGCAGAAGAATTTGGCGTTGTTGGCCATCGCATTCCAGAAGCCGGCCGACCAGTCGGGATCGAGCAATATCGTGCGGAAGTTCTCCAGGCCGACAAAGACGGCCTTGCCGCCGTCGTCGGCGCTGAAGAATCCCTGCCCCAGCGTCTGCAGCAGCGGCAGCGCGCTGAACAGCGAGTAGACCAGCACCGCTGGCGCCAGGAACAGCATCAACTGCCAGGGCCGCACCGTATTCACTACATGTTTCAAGACTGCCTCCAGATTCGGGCTAAAAAAAGGGCCGGCACCGCGCCCGGCGCCGGCCAAAAAGAATCACACAATCAAGGGGAGGGATTAGTGTGATGCTACTTTTGCGGTGGCTTGTACCACTTCGCAAAACCGTTCTGCAGCTTGGCCGCCGCATCCTTCGGGGCCAGCTTGCCGTTCAATACCTGGGCATTGACATTCCAAAGTTCGCTCTCCATGCTCGGACGGCCGCGGTTGAGCACCTGTGCGTTGAAACGTATCGTCGAGGCGCAACTGCCGCGCCATTCCGCCATCTGCTTGGCCACCGGATCGCGCACCGAGATCAAGTGATTCGACAGCGAAAAGAATCCGGTCACACGGTTGGTGTAAATGTCCGCGAACTCCTGCGAGCCGACCCAGGCCAGGAACTTGTAGGCGTCGTCCTTGTTCTTCGATTTCTTGTTGATGCCGATGCCGATGTCCATATGGTCGGAGATGAAGCAGGGGTCACCCGCCTTGCGCACCGGCGGCGGGAACGCGCCCAGTTCCAGGCCCGGCGTCTGGCTGAAGTAGGAGATGTCCCAGGAGCCGGTCGGATAGATGGCGGCGCGGCCCAGCGCGAACTGGTTCTGGCTGTCGCCGTAGGTCTGGGCGCTGGCGCCCTTGGTCAAATAGGTGCCCATCCTCTGCTCGAACTGTAGTGCTTCGACGAACGGCGCGTCGGTCAGCTTGGCCTTGCCGGCGATGAGCGCCTTGCGCCCTTCCTCGCCGCGCCAGAAGTTCGGGCCAATATTGGTATAAACCATTTGGCTCGATTCCCATTGATCTGCGGTGCCCAGCGCCAGAGGCGTGATGCCGCCCTGCTTCAGCGCATCGAGCACGCCGAAGAATTCATCGACCGTTTTCGGCGGCTGCAAATTGAGCTTCTTGAAGATCTTCTTGTTGTACAAAAAACCGTGGATCACGGAGGCGACCGGCATGCAGAAGGTCTCCTTCGCGTCGTCGGTCTGCCAGGCGACAGTGGCCGTCGGCGCGAAGTTCTGCATGCCCGGCTTGCCGTCCAGTCTTTCGAGGTGGCCTTTCTTGTACAGCGAGAGCGAGACGTCGAATGGGCGGCAGGCGATCAAGTCCCCGGCCGTGCCGCCGGCCAGCCGCGCGGCCAGGCTCGAGTCGTATTCGGTGGGCGCGGTCGGTGCGAACTTGACCTCGATGCCGGGATGGTTTTTCTCGAATGCCGGCAGCAGCACCTTTTCCCACAGCGTCTTGTCGTCGACCCGCCAGCTTTCGATCACCAGCGTACCGGCCTGCGCAGCTTGGGCGGAAAACATGGCGATCAACAGGGCGTGGCGAACAATCCGGCTTACTTGCATGTGTAGTCCTTATGGCTATATTTACAACGATGAAATGATTCTAGCACCGGGTTTTCTGTGACAGACAAGCAAGTTACCCAATAGAAACTATCATCCAAGCCATTGATTTTATTTAGATAAGTTTTTACCTCCATCGTGAGATGTTACATTTCCTAACCCCGTTCGGGCTGCGCCGGGGCACGCGGCCGCGCGCGGCGAAGACACTCTGCAACGCTTCGCAAGAAATGCTTACAAAACTTAACAAAAAGGTCCGGCCGTTGTTGTTGGCAGACACGGAAGCTCAGCATGCAGGGCATGTGCCGCTACTAAACCACAGTACGGACCAGCTCCAGCCACGCGCGTGCGGCGAAGGAAAGATGTCCGCCGCGCCGCCAGGCCAGCATCAGGTTCCAGTCCAATGCCGGTTGCTCCAGCGTGGCCACGGAAAACTGCCCCTTGGGCAGGGTGTCGCAAAAGATCTTCGGCAGCAGTGCGATACCCACGCCCAGCCTCACCAGCGAAGCGACGAAATCCCATTGGCCGCTGCGGCTGCTGATACGCGGCGTGAAGCCTTCGCGCAGGCAGGCATCGGTGACGATCTCGTTCAGCGCGAACGATTCCCCATAGAAGATGAAGGAGCTCTCCGCCAGTTCGCGCAGCGCCACGCTGCGGCGGCCGCGCCATGCAGAATCCTTGGGCGCCAGCAGGCATAGGGGCGAACGCACCAGCGGGAAGGAATCGAATTCCTGCCAGATGCCGGCATTGGCCGGGTGATCGAGCATGGTGCCCATTTCCAGCGTGCCGTTGCGCAGGTCGGTCTCGATCGATTGCGATCCGCCTTCAAACAGTTTGAGTTCGATCTGCGGATGGCGGCGGTGGTAGGCCGCCAGCAGCGGCGCCAGCGGAGCATGCGCCTGCTGGGTGACGCCGATGCGCAAGTCGCCGCGCCGCAGCTGCTGCAAATCCGCCAGCTCCACGCCCATATCCTCGTGCATCGCCAGCAAGGCGCGCCCGCGCTGCAGCACCACGTTGCCGGCGTCGGTCAGCGTGAAGCGCTTGCCGACGCGGTCCAGCAGCACCAGGTCGAGCGACTGTTCCAGCTGCTGGATCATCTTGCTGACGGTGGGCTGCGTGACATGCAGGCTCCCGGCGGCGCGGCTGAAGCTCTGCTGCTCGACAACGGCGACGAAATAACGCAAGGCGCGGATATCCATGATCTATTCCAAATTCGAATGATTTTCATAATTTTAATTCATTTTATCTTTTATCCACCGCAGCCTAGAATGGTCCAATGAAACGCATTCTTTACACTCTGATGCAGGTGCTGGGGTTGATCGCAGCCTGGTACGCTGCCGACCGCGCGGCCGCCTGGCTGCACCTGCCCTTCTCCGGCGGTGTGGTCGGCCTGCTGGTGATGGTCGCCTTGCTGCTGGGCGGAGTGCTGCGTCCGGCCGCCATCGAGCATGGCGCCGACTGGCTGCTGTCGAACATGCTGCTGTTCTTCGTGCCGCTGGTGGTGTCGGTGGTGCAGTTCACCGGCCTGTTGAAGAGCGACGGCCTGCGGCTGTGCGCCGCGATAGGGCTGGGCTTCATCTGCGTGCTGATGGCGACGGCATTCACTGTCGAGTGGGTATGCCGCCTGGAGCGCGGCCTGCGGTTGCGCCGTCTGCGCGCGTTGCGCGGAGCCGCGCTGTGAAGCCGCTGCTTTTCCTGTTGCTGACACTGGGCCTGTTCTATGCCAACCAGGCCTTGTACAAGCGCTTTCCGTATTTCTGGCTGACGCCGGCGATCGCCACCTCGGCGCTGTTGATCGCCGTGGTGCAGCTGTCCTCCACGCCGTTTCCGCAGTATTTCGGCGATACGCGCTGGCTGTCCTGGCTACTGGGCCCGGCGACGGTGGCCTTCGCGCTGCCGATCTACCAATACCGGGAACTGGTGCGCAAGCACTGGCTGGCGCTCGGCATAGGCAGCTGCGCGGGTATCGCGGCGTCGCTGGCCAGCACGCTGGTGCTGGACCGGCTGCTGGGTCTCCACGGCAGCACGGCGCAAAGCCTGCTGGCGCGCTCGGTGTCCACGCCCTTCGCGCTGGAGGCGACGCAGCACCTGGGCGGCTCGACGCAGCTGACCGGCCTGTTTGTCATCATCACGGGAATATTCGGCATCCTGCTCGGCCAGCTGCTGCTTGGCCTGCTGCCGCTGAGGATGCGCATCGCCAAGGGCGCGCCGCTCGGTGCGGCGGCCCACGGTTTCGGCTTGAGCAAGGCACGCCTGATCGGCCCGCAGGAAGGCGCGGTCGCCAGCCTGACGATGATATTCAGCGGCATCCTGATGGTGCTGCTGGCGCCCCTGCTTGGAACCCTGCTTACCAGTGCATGATGGCACGGATCTGCGGCAGCAGGTCGTTGGCCATCCTGACGTTCTGCTCCCTGGTCGGATGCGCGTCGGTGGCGTCGCCCGGATAGCCGGTTGAGGCGATGGCGTGCACGCGCGGGTCGCCGACGCGGCGCACCGTCTCGGCGATGTAGCCGGTGAGCGCGGCCTGCTTCTCACCGCTCAGGATGCCGCCCTCGGTAAGCATGATCTGCGCGTGCGGATGATCATTCAACAGCGTTTGCACCAGCTTGACGTACGCCGCCACGTAAGGCTCTCGCTCGGGAACGTCGGGCGCCATGTCGTTGGTGCCGATGGCGCTGACGATCGCGTCGGGTTGGTAGTCCTTTTGATCCCATCGCACCGGATGTTGCTTGTCCGCGATCGCCAGCTGGTAGTAGTCGATCAGATTGAGATCATCGGTCTTGTTCTCCCACGTGCGCACCAGCCCCCGCCCGCCGTAGCAGACCAGTTGCACTTGCGACTTCAACTCGCGCGCCATCAACATGCCGTAGGAGGCGCGGGGATTCCACCACGACGGTTCCTTCTTCGCGCCCGGAACGCGGTCGATGGCTTCGCCGCAGGTGACGGAGTCGCCCAGCACCAGCAGCTTGCGCTGCGGGAGCATGGGTGCTGGCCGCCAGGAGCCATCCGTATCGAAGCTGCGCAGCGCGGCGGTGCCGTGCCAGGTCTCGGAACGGTTGACGATTTCCACACGGTGTCCTCCCGGCTTGCCCGCTTCGAGCAAAACCAGCGTCTGCTGGCCTTTTGCCAGATGCAGCTTGCGCGGCTCGCCGCCATCGACGATCACATCGAAGTAGCTGTTGTCGCCGCTTGCGTCGGCCTGTGCGCTCAGGCGCGAGCCTTCGAAATCCACGAAGAAGCTCACGCCCGGATAGCCGAATCGCACGCTGCCATCGGCGGCAAGCTCACCACGCCCCATGCGGGCGACGTGCGCGTCGGCCGCCGTAATCGGCGCCGCCACCGCCGGCAATGCGGCGGCGAACAAAGCGCCCGCAGCCCACAATCGACAAGCCATATGCCCACTCATCCACGCGCCTTCAGGCGCAACAACAGTACGCTATGCGGCGCGAGTTTGGCATCGAGCTTTCTACTGGTATCGCCGGACTTGCCGCCCCAGATCTCGCGCCAGTTGTAGACCGCCTTCTTGAAATCCACCTCCCGCTTGCTCAGGTCATCGCTGATGGAGTGCGCCTTCCAGTCGTAGTTCAGCGTCACCGCCTGCTCGCCGCGATTCAGCACCAGCAGCGCCCACTCGCCGTCCGCCATCGGCCGGGCCCAATACTCCAGCTGCCCCGTCGCCAGGAAACGCCAGGCCGGGATACCCAGCTTGTCCTGGCTGACGGCGATGACATCCCTGTTGCTCAGAATACGACGCGTGGCATCCGGCATATTGCGCAGGTCATTGCCCAGTATGAGCGGCGACGCCAGCATCGCCCACAAGGAAAAGTGGGCGCGGTCCTCGTCCTCCGTCATGCCATTGCCGACTTCCAGCATGTCCATGTCGTTCCAGTGCCCCGGTCCGGCGTACTTGCGCAGGCCGGCCTGCCTGTCGACGATACGCATCACGCCAAGACGCGAAAACGAATCGTGACTCAGCTCGCAATCCCAGCACGGATAGATGTCGGCCGTGGTGCGCCACGAGTGGCCGATATCGCCCGCCCATTCCCAAGGTTTGTTGTCGCCCCACTCGCACATGCTGAACAACATCGGCCGCCCGGCGCTGCGGATGGCATCGCGCATGGTGGTGTAGGCGCCGACCGCACTCAGGCCCTTGCTGTCGCACCAGTCGTACTTGACATAGTCGATGCCCCATCCCGCATAGGTGATGGCGTCCTGGTACTCATGGCCACGGCTGCCCGGATGGCCGCCGCAAGTGGTCGCGCCGACGTCGGAATAGATACCCAGCTTGAGGCCCTTGCCGTGCACATAGTCGGCCAGCGCCTTCATCCCGGACGGGAAGCGCACGGGGTCGGGATGGATCACACCCTGCCCATCGCGCTTGCCGTGCCAGCAGTCGTCGATGTTGACGTATTCGTAGCCGGCGTCCTTCAGGCCCAGCTTCACCATCGCGTCCGCCGTGTCGCGGATCAGTTGCTCGTTGATGTCGCAGGCGAAGGTGTTCCAGCTGTTCCAGCCCATCTGTGGCGTGGCGGCCAGGCCTTCGTACTTCTGCGCATTGGCGTTCACGCAGGCGGCAACCGCCAATAAAATCAGCCATAAACGTTTCATACGGCGGGCTCCTTAGCGTTTGATGGCGTGCAACTTGTCGGCGTATTCCTTGATCAGCAGCAGCGAGCTGACATCGGAGTCGAACACGGAGTACAGGCCCTGCTCTTCCTGCGGCGGATCGCCGACGAAGTCGTTACCCGGTTTCCACCAGTAGTCCGCGTTGGCGGCGCGACCGGCGCCACCCCATGCCCAGAAATTGAAGCCGGCGACAGGATCACCCTTGGCGGCGCGGGTGACGACGATGTCGAACACTTCGCGATAGAAGCGGTCGCGGATCTTGGTGGTGGCCTTGATACTGAAGGAAGGTCCGTCGCGGTCAAGGCCGAACTCCTCCAGCACGATGGGTTTGCCCAGTTTCTTGGCCAGCTCGATGTGCGAGTTCAGATAGTCGCGGCTCTTGGCGACGGCGCCATCCCAACTGCCGGTCGGATTGTTGGAGTCGAACCAACCCCAGTTCTTCGGCCACAGATGATAGGTCAGGTAGTCGATATTCTTGCTGCGGTGCGCGTCCAGATACAGTTGCGCGTCCTGCGCGGAACCGGCCAGCCCTTCGCTGCCGCTGCTGACCAGGTGGTTCTTGTCCAGGCTATGGATATAGCCAGCCACTTCGTCCACCCACTTGACGTATACCGCCTTTTCTTCAGGCGTAGCCTTGCCGTTGCCAGGACGCGGCTCGTTGGCCAGTTGCCACGACATGATGTTGGGGTCCTCGAAGTACGGCTTGCCGGTGATGGTGTTCACGCGCTTGACGATCTTGGCGATGACGTTGCGGTACTCGGTCTGCGCCGCGGCGTTGCGGTAGAAGCCGGCGGTCTTTTGCATATAAGTGTCGTAGTCGCCGGTGACGTTCGGGTCCAGCGCAGGCGTTCCTTCAAACCAGTTCAGGTACTGCGTCATGCCACCCGACCACTGCCAGAAGTTGTTCAGGTAGAGCACCACGGTCATGTCGCGCTTGGCCACTTCCGCCAACAGGAAGTCCAGGCCGGCCAGCAGATCCTCATCGTACTGGCCCGGCGCGGCCGTGGTCGCGGGACGCACGGCGCTCTTCATCTCGGTCTTTTCCGATACCGCCAGCACGCGCAGGTTGTTGATGCCCAGCGCATGCATATTGTCCAGTTCCTTCAGCAGGCGGGCGCGTTCGCCAACACCGCTGGCGGCGCCCAGGTAGCCGCCGTACCAGAAGTTGGCGCCGGCGATGTAATAAGCCTGCCCCTTGCGGGCGAAGTGGGTATGCTTGACGGTGACGAAATTGCTGCCGGCGGCAGGCGCCGCCTCGACGATGCCACAGGCGCCTATCATCAGGGCGGCGGCGCAGAATTTGTACAGTTGCTTCATTTGTCTCGTTCCTTTTCTATTTATTTTCCGTTGACGTCCAGCGTGCGCGCCGGCAGCTGTACCGTGATGCTGGCCGCCTTGGCATCCGCCGCGTCATGCGCCAGCAGCACCTTGTAGCCACCCTTGGCGATGCGCCAGGTCTTGCTGCGGCTGTTGAACATCGCCAGCAGGCGCGGATCGACGGTCACGCTGACATCCTTGCTTTCGCCCGGCGCCAGCTCGACCTTATCCCAGCCGGCCAGGCGCTTGGGCGCCTCCCACCTTGCGCCTTGCGGCGCAACGTACAACTGTGGCACGTCCTTGCCTTTGACGGCGCCCGTATTGGTGACCTTGAAGCTCAGGCGCAGCTTGCCATCCTTCTGGTCGGCCGCCAGTCCGGAATACGAGAACTGCGTGTACGACAGGCCGTGGCCGAACGGGAACAGCGGCTTGAGGCCCTTCAGGTCGAACCACTTGTAACCGACGGCCGCACCTTCGTGATAGTTGACGTCGAAGCGCACCGCCTCGTTCTTAGGATCGCCATCCAGCTTGGGACGCGGCAGCTGGCTTTCCGACACGGGGAAAGTGGTTGGCAGGTGGCCGGATGGATTGACTTCGCCAAACAGCACGCGGGCGATTGCCTCGCCGCCGCCGCTGCCGGCATACCAGGCCTGCAGGATGGCGGCGCTCTGCTCCACCCACGGCATCAATACGGGACCGGCGGTTTCCAGCACCACCACCGTCTTCGGATTGGCCTTGGCCACTGCGGCGATCAGCGCGTCCTGCTGGTCCGGCAGCGTCAGGGACACCGCATCCAGCGCTTCACCCACCCACTGCTGCGCGAACACCAGTACCACGTCGGCACCGGCGGCGAGCTTCGCCGCGGCAGCCGGATCGGCGCCGTCGTTGTAGACCACGGTGGCGCCGGGCGCGCGCGCGCGGATCGCCTTCATCGGCGAGGATGGATGGTAGACCACAGGACCCGGCCAACTGGTTGGCGCGATGCCCGGCACCGCGTTGCCGCCGATCGGATACACCAGCGACGAGCCGCCGCCGGCCAGCACGCCGACGTCCGCGTGGGCACCGATAACGACGATCTTTTTCGCGCCGGCCTTCAGCGGCAGCACGTTGCCGGCATTCTTCAGCAGCACGATGCCCTCCTCGGCATCGGCGCGGCTGACCAGCGTATGCGCGACGAAATCGATGGCGCCGCCTTCGGCCACCGGATGATCGACCACTCCCTTGTCGAACATGGCACGCAGCACGCGGAACGCCATGTTGTCCAGACGCGCCTGCGACACGTGGCCGTTGGCGACAGCCTCCTCCAGCGCGCCGCCGAAGTACTGCGACTTGTCGAACTCCCAGCCTGATTGCTGATCGAGGCCGCCGTTGGCCGCTTCGACGGTGCTGTGCGTTGCGCCCCAGTCGGACATCACAAAGCCCTTGAAGCCCCAGTCCTTCTTCAGCACCTGGTTGAGCAGGTAGTCGTTCTCGCAGGCGTAGACCCCGTTCAGGCGGTTGTAGGAACACATGACGGAGCCGGGATTGGCCTGCTCCAGCAGGAACTGGAAGGCCAGCAGATCCGACATGCGATTGCTGGCGTCGTCGATACGGCTGTCGAGCACAAAGCGCCCCGTCTCCTGGTCGTTGACGGCGAAGTGCTTCATCGTCGCGATGACGTTATTGGACTGGATGCCCTTGACCTGCTGCGCCACCATGGTGCCGGCCAACAGGGGATCTTCACCGGCGTATTCGAAATTGCGGCCGTTGCGCGGTTCGCGCAACAGGTTGACGCCGCCGGCCAGCATCACGTTGAAGCCGGAAGCGCGCGCTTCCGCACCGATCATGGCGCCGCCCTTCCAGGCCAGGTCGCGGTTCCAGGTGGCGGCGGTGGCCAGGCCGGATGGCAGCGATGTCCGCTCGCGCGGCGTCTTCGTGGCCTGCGTCGCGACGCCCAAGCCGGCATCGGTCTCGAACAGGGCAGGCAGGCCGAGACGCGGCACGCCGGCAACGTAACCCGCAGATGACGGCAGCGCGGCGGGATGTTTCTTCGTCTTGGTGCCGAAGTCGGTGCCGAAGTGCCCCAGCACCCAGGTCAGCTTTTCCTGCTGCGTCATCGCTTGCAGCGCCAGTTCGGCGCGCTTGTCGGCGCTCAGCGAGGTATTCATCCAGGTGCGGGCCGCAAGCGGCACGGGCGCGGCCTCGGTTTCAGCCGCGTGCGACGGCAATGCCGTGGCCAGTGCCAGCGCGATCGCCAGCGAGCGCATTTTCAAACCGGTATTCATACTGAGCCCTTTTCTGCGGTTGCATACATGCCGGCATACTTCACGCCGAAGTAAAGAATGAAGGTGTAGCAGGCGGCCGGCACGAAGAACGACCACTGCAACCCGATGGTATCGGCCAGCAGGCCTTGCGCGAAAGGCACCAGCGCGCCGCCGACGATGGCCATGCACAGGATGCCGGAGCCCTGGCCGGTCTGTTTGCCCAGCTTGTGCAGCGCCATGCTGAAGATGGTCGGGAACATGATGGAATTGAACAGGCCGACCGCAATGATGGACCACATCGCCAGCGGACCGCTGCCGAAGATCGCCGTCAGTATCAGGACGATGGAAGCGGCCGAATTGAAGGCCAGCGCCTTGCCCGGGCTGACATAGCGCATCACGCCGAAGCCGATGAAGCGGCCGATCATGGCGCCGCCCCAGTAATAGCTGACGTAGTGGGCGGCCGTACTTGCCGGCAGGCTGGCGACATTGGCGTCGCCGAGGAAGTTGATCAGGAAGCTGCCGATGCTGACCTCACCGCCGACGTACACGAAGATGCCGATGGCGCCCAGCACCAGGTGGCGGTGCGCCAGGACGGACTTGCCGACGGCCGTGGCGACATCGCCTTCCTCGTCCGCGTGGACGATCTTCGGCAAGCGCACCAGGGCGAACAGGATCGCCAGCGCCAGCAGCGCGGCGGCCAGCGCCAGATACGGCCCCTGTACCGCGGCGGCTTCCTCGGCCTTGGTCTTGACCAGGTTGGCGACGGCTGGCGCGCCCTCCGACAGGATCAGCATGCCGCCCAACGCCGGCGCGATGGTGGTGCCCAGCGAGTTGAAGGCCTGCGTCAGCGTCAGCCGGCTGGACGCGGTGGCCGGCGCGCCGAGCACCGTCACGTAGGGATTGGCCGCTACCTGCAGGATCGTGATGCCGCTGGCGAGCACGAAGAACGCCAGCAGGAACAGGGCATAGCCGTTCATCGACGCCGGGTAGAACAGCGCGCAGCCGCCCGCCGCCAGTACCAGGCCGCTGACCGCGCCGCGCTGGTAGCCGATCCGCTTGATCAGCATCCCAGCCGGCAGCGAGACGATGAAATAGGCGCCGAAGAAGCAGAACTGCACCAGCATCGCCTGCACGTAGTTAAGGGTGTAAATCGATTTAAGATGGGGAATCAGCACGTCGTTTAGCGACGTTAGCAGGCCCCACATGAAGAACAGCAGCGTAATGATGACCAGCGGGACGGTATTGCTGCCCCGTTCCGCATGGTCGTGGGGGCGCAAAGCTGCCGATGCAACGTGTTCCATAGGTCTGTCTCCTGTATGGATGGTTTTATATTAATGAAAAGATTCTGCATGGCCGGCGCCAACGGGTCAAACAACAAGCGTTTTTGGACCTCAGTTTAGCCATCCTCACTAAACAAGCCGATACAGGTATGCAACGACCCGGGCGGGTTTACCGTCCGCTAAAACTAGCATGTTTAGTAAATTGCGCTAAACTTTTCAGGAAAGTCGCCAGGTCGTTTGACCATGGCTGGACGTCTATGCAAGACTGCATTCATAACAAAAGGAGACTGGAATGGGCACGAATGTCACGATAAGGGATATCGCCCGCGTCGCAGGCGTATCGGCTGGGACCATTTCGCGCGCACTGAAAAACGAGCCCGGACTGACCGAAGCGACGCGCCAGATGGTGCTGGGGACGGCGCGGGAACTGGGCTACGATTTTTGCAAACTGCGGCCGAAGCGGCTGCGCCGCCTCACGTTCCTGCTCCATCGCCAGCACAACACCGCGTCCAGCAGCCCGTTCTTCTCGCCGGTGCTGCATGGCGCCGAGGAGGCTTGCCGCAAGCAAGGCATCGTGCTGTCGTTCATGGCTGTGGGACCGGCGGACGGATTGATCGACCAGATTCGCATGCATGCGCCGGACGGCATCGTCTGCGCCGGCTTTTTCGAACCGGAGACGCTGAGCGCACTGCGCTCGACCGGCAAGCAGCTGGTGCTGATCGATATGCAGCTGCGCGGCTACAGCTCGGTCAACCCGGACAATATGATGGGCGGCTACCTGGCGACCAAACACCTGATCGACACCGGCCGCACGCGGGTGGGATTCATCTCCGGCCCGCTGTCTCACTACAGCATCCGCGAACGCGCGCGCGGCTACCGGCAGGCGCTGTTCGAGGAGGGCATACTCGCCGATCCACGCCTGGAGGCCGGTCTGCCGGACGGCGTCGACCTGGAGACCGGCGCGTGGGAAGCGATGGAGCAGTTGCTGGCCCTCCCCCATCCGCCGGACGCGGTGTTCTGCTACAACGACAGCGCGGCGCTGGTGGCCATGCGCTGCTGCCTCGCCAAGGGGCTGAAGGTACCGCACGATATCGCGATCGTCGGCTTCGACGACATCTCGACCGCCGTGCTGGGACACCGGCCACTGACGACGCTGCGCATCGATAAAAAGGCGCTGGGCGCGCTGGGCGTGGAACTGCTGCTCAACGGCCCGCACGAAGAACCGGTCGAGAAAATCGCACCGGTGGAATTAATCATACGCGCCAGCACCGTGTTTGACGGCTGGCGCCCCAAGAACCCCGCAACTTATAAACGGACCTGACAATGGCCCCAGATTTTCAATCGCGCAGCACCCTGCTGGATCACATCCGCCACACCAAACAGTTCTACGACAGCCGCTGCACGGATCCCAGCGGCGGCCTGTATCACTTCTACAAGGACGATGGCACAATCTATGACACGCATACCCGCCACCTGGTCAGCAGCACCCGCTTCGTGTTCAACTACGCGATGGCATGGCGCCAGTTCGGCGACGCCGCGGACCAGCAGCGCCTGCGCCACGCGCTGACCTTCCTGCGCGATGCGCACCGCAATCCGGACACCGGCGGCTACGCCTGGCAACTGGACTGGAACAACGGCGCAGGCAGCGTCACCGATGGCACCAACCACTGCTACGGCCTGGCGTTCGTGCTGCTGGCCTACAGCCACGCCGTGATGGCCGGCGAAATCCAGGCCCGCGAGTGGATCGCCGAAACCTTCGCGCTGATGGAGCGCCGCTTCTGGCAACCGGATTACGGCCTGTACGCCGACGAAGCCAGCTCCGACTGGTCGTACCTGGCGCCGTATCGCGGCCAGAACGCCAACATGCACGCCTGCGAAGCGCTGATCGCCGCATTCGAGGCGACCGGCGAGCGCGCCTACCTGCTGCGCGCCGAAACGCTGGCGCGCAATATCACGCAGCGCCAGGCCGCGCTGTCCGGCAACCTGATTTGGGAGCACTACCATGCCGACTGGTCGGTGGACACCGAATACAACCGCCACGACAAGAGCAATATCTTCCGTCCCTGGGGCTATCAGCCGGGCCACCTGACCGAATGGGCCAAGCTGTTGCTGCTGCTGGAACGCCACGGTGCGCAGCTGGAGGGCGGCACCAACTGGCTGCTGCCGCGCGCCGCCGAACTGTTCGACGCGGCGCTGGCCAAGGCATGGGATCATGAACACGGCGGCATCTACTACGGCTTCGCGCCGGACGGCAGCATCTGCGACGACCTCAAATACTTCTGGGTACAGGCAGAGAGCCTGGCCACCGCCGCGCTGCTGGCCGCCCGCACCGGCGAAGCGCGCTACTGGACCTGGTACGACAAGATCTGGGCTTACAGCTGGGAGCATTTCGTCGACCACCGGCATGGCGCGTGGTACCGCATCCTCGGCGCCGACAACAGCAAGCTGACCGACGAGAAAAGCCCGGCCGGCAAAGTGGACTACCACACCATGGGCGCCTGCTATGAAGTGCTCAACGTTTTGAAGGACTGAGATGGCTGCCTTTCCACTATTCGTCGCGGCAGGCGAAGCGCTGACCGACATGATCGTGAGGGACGCGGCGCAGACCAAGTGGCTCAGCCAGGTCGGCGGCTCGACCTGGAACGTGGCGCGCACGATGGCGAAGCTGGACGTGCCGACCGCCTTCGCCGGCGCCATCAGCAACGACGTCTTCGGCGACGCACTGTGGCGGGCCAGCGAGGCCGCGCGCCTGGACCTGCGCTTCCTGCAGCGTTCCGACAAGTCGCCGCTGCTGGCGATCGTGCACCGCACCGATCCGCCGGCCTACTTCTTCGTCGGGGACGACAGCGCTGACCTGCAGTTCGATGCGGCGGCCCTGCCCCAAGGCTGGCGCGCGCATTGCAAGTGGGTGCACTTTGGCGGCATCAGCCTGGCGCGCCGGCCGTTGGCGGATAAGCTGGTGGCGCTGGCCGAACAACTCAAACGGGACGGCGTGCGCATCAGCTACGACCCGAACTACCGGCTGCTGATGGATGAGCGCTACGACGCCACGCTGCGCCGCATGACCGAACTGGCCGACGTGATCAAGGTGTCCGAAGAGGATCTGGTAGGCCTGTTCCGCACCGACGACATCGAGTCCGCCTTTGCCACGCTGCGCGGCTGGAATCCGTCGGCGGTCTACTTGTACACCAAGGGCGGCGACGGCGCGTCGCTGCATATTGGCGATGACGAATGGCACCTGGCTGCGCCGGAGATCGCCGTCGTCGACACCGTCGGCGCGGGCGACGCCGGCATCGCCGCACTGGCGTGGAGCATGATGCATCGCCCGCAGCACCAGCCTTTGCAGCATCTGCAGTTTGCCGTGGCAGCCGGCGCAGCCGCCTGCCTCGCGCCTGGCGCATCGCCGCCATCGCTGGAGAAAATCGAAGCGCTACTGCCGTAGCAACGTCATACCCTTGTCATATCAAGCCGATAAGATTGCGGGTTTTATACCGCACTCTTACTCAGGCTCACATGTCCAAGACCACTCCTTTCGTCAAATCCCGTTTGCACCTGGCCCTCGCGGCCGCCGGCCTGTGCGCGTTGCACGGCGCCGCCTTCGCTGAAGATGCCGCCGAAGGTGCGCTGTCCAAGGTCGTCATCAAGGCCACGGTCGAAAAGAAGAAGCTCGGCGACAGCGTCAGCGGCGGCGCTTTGGGCCGCAAGTCGGAACTGGATACGCCTTTCTCCACCAAGGCCGTCAGCAGCGACGAAATCGAGGACCGGCTGGCCACCAGCATCTCCGAAGTATTGAAATACGACGCATCGGTGACCTCCATCAGCCCGCCGATCAGCACCCATCCGGCCACCATCCAGATGCGCGGCCTGCGTCTCGACGACCTTAACGGCTACAAGGTCAACGGCCTGGCCAACATCAACCGCGGCACAGAAATGCCGCTGGAGATGTTCGAGAGCGTCGAGGTATTGAAAGGCTTGAGCGGCTTTATGTACGGCTTCGGTTCGCCGGGCGGCGTCGTCAACTACGTCAGCAAGCGCCCGACCACGGACAAGAGCTTCAGCGCTGCACTGGGCTACCAGGAGGGCGGCGCGATCAAGGAGCACATCGACATGGGCGGCCGCATGGGCGACGAAGGCGGCTTCGGCTACCGCTTGAACCTGCTGCACGAAGATGGAGGCGTGAAGGAGGAAAGCGGCTCGATCAAGCGCAACGCCGCAGGCCTGAACCTGGAATGGCGCATCACCAACGACGTGGCGCTGACCTACGACGCGATCTACCAGCGCCGCCGCAGCGTGGGCGGCACCGACGTGGTGATTGCACCGTCGTTCGCTATTCCTGCGCCGATAGCGGGCGATAGCAAACTCAATAGCATCGGCGCCGGCAGCGACGTGGAATACACGCTGTCCACGCTCGGCATGGAGATCCGCCTGAACCCGGAATGGATCGCCAACCTGTCCTACCGCACTTCGGACTCGACACGCGTCTACAAGAAAGACCAGTACTACATCACCAACAACAAGGCCGACTACAAGGACCGCGTGACGTCCGAGCTGCACGGCTATCATTTCGACCAGGTGCAGGCCAGCTTCGAGGGCAATCTCAAGGCGTTCGGCCTGGAGCACGATGTGGTCGCAGGCGTGATGTCGCAGAACCTGGTATCGACTTCATCGGCTGTCACGCCGAAGGTCTACCTGGGCACCGGCAACCTGTATGCGCCGACCATCATCAACGTCTGGACCACCAACTGGAGCGGCGGCACCTACCGCGACGAAGCCACGCGCCAGGAAGCGGCCTTCGCCAGCGATACCGTCAAGCTGAGCGACAGCTGGTCGGTGCTGGCCGGCGCGCGCTACAACCGTTACAACGACAACGCCTACTCGACCAAGGGCGTGCTCACCGCCAACTGGCCTGCACAGAAAACCACGCCAACCGTGGCGCTGATGTTCAAGCCGGCCGCCGACACCACCATTTACGGCAGCTACGTGGAAGCGATGGAACAGGCGGCAAGCGCGCCCACGTCGACATCCAACGCCAACCAGACCTTCGCGCCGATCAAGAGCAAGCAGGCCGAATTTGGCATCAAGACAGAGCGCAGCTTCTGGAACGCCAGCGCGGCGCTGTTCAACATCAAGCGCGGCGCCCAATACACCAATGCCGCCAACGTCTTCGTGGAAGACGGCGAGACCAAGTACCAGGGCTTCGAATTCAACACCGTGGTGCAGGCGGCGAAAAACCTGTCGATCGAAGGTGGCCTCATGCTGCTGGACGCGACGCTGAAAAACGCGGCCGCAGGATACAGCGGCAAGCGCGCCGTCGGTGCGCCGCGCCGCCAGATGTCGGTGCAGGCGACCTGGCGCGAAGTGTTGCCAGGCCTGGCGCTGCATGCCGGCAGCCAGTACCTGGGCGAGCTGCCGATGGATGCGGCCAACGTCAACACGCTGGCGGGCGCCACGCTGTTCGACGCCGGTTTCAACTACCGCCACCGCTACTTCGGCAAGATGGTCAGCGTACGCGGCAACATCTCGAACATCGCCAACCGAAAATACTGGACCTACTACCAGGAGAACTACCTGAACGTCGGTTCGCCGCGCACCGCGAGCGTCAATGTTCGGGTAGACTTCTAAGGTATGAAACCACCACGCCTTGCGGCTGGCGCCGCGCTTTCCCTGCTGTTGTTGAACGCTTTCGGCGAGCAGTTTTACCAGACCAAGACGCCGTATCAACCGCAGCAAACCAGCGCCAGCTATGAAGCGCCGCCGCAAGGCTACCATGCGATCCATACCCAGCTACTGGCGCGGCACGGCTCGCGCGGCTTGAGCAGCATGAAGACCGATCTGGCGCTGTATAAGCTGTGGCAGATGGCCGACAAGGAAGGCGCGCTGACGCCGCTCGGCACGCAGCTGGGTGCCGACATCCTGCAGATGATGAAGGCCAACGCGCTGCTCGGCTACGGCGTGGCCGGCATCGGCAAACCCGGATACGGCAACGAGACCATGCAGGGCGTGGCCGAGCACCAGCAGCTTGCCGAGCGCATGATACGTCGGCTGCCCGAGTTGTTCCGCGACGCCCCCGGCGGCCCGGCGAGTCCACCGCGCCGGATCGTCCTCGTCACGTCAGGCAAGGACCGCGCGGTCGACAGCGGCGACTACTTCGCCGGCGCACTGATGGCGCGGCAGCCCAACCTGCAGCCACTGATAATCCGCCCTCCTTCAAAGGCGCCACGCGCTGAAACGATCCATGACAGCCGTCCTGCCGGCACCGACCGCTTCCTGCTCTACTTCCACAAGCTGAGTGCCAGGCAGGATCTGGTGGCGGACCGTGGCGACCCGTTGTACGGCACCTACCAGGCCAGCCAGGCCTACCAAGCCTGGGCCAAAAGCGATGAGCTGAGCAAGCGCGAGGCCGTCGTGCTGGCGCAGCCGCAAGTCGCGGCGGCCGCCAGGTCAGCAATGGAGCGCTTGTTTACGCCGGCCTTCATCGCCGGACTGGATCAAGGCCGCTACCGCGCAGCCAACAGCGGCACATACAGCTATATCAGCGCCGACGGCAAATTCACCAACAAGCTGACCGGCGACGGCGACACCGTCATCCAGTCCTCCGTCGATGCGGCGCAAGCGCTGTATGAACTGTACGCGGCGGCCGCAGACATGCGCGTGGAGCTGCAAGCCGACTTCGCCGCGTACATGCCTGCACCGCAGGCGGCGGTATTCGCCGCCACCGAAGACGCCATCGCCTTCTACACCAAGGGCCCCGGCATCCGCGAGAACGGCGACGTCAATTACCGCATGGCGCAAACCCTGCTCGATGATTTCTTCAGCGAGGTGGACGCCGTCGCCAAAGGCGATCTGTCCCACGCCGCCAAGCTGCGCTTCGCCCACGCTGAAATCGTCATTCCGATGGCCGCCATCCTCGGCCTGCGCGGCATGTCCGAACAGCTGCCGCGCGCCACAGCCTACAGCTATGAAAACAGCCCATGGCGCGGCGCGGCCGTCGCACCGATGGCCGCCAACATCCAGTGGGACGTTTATACAAACGGCCAACGCACGCTGCTCCGCATGCTCTATAACGAAAAGGAAACCGACTTCAAGCCGGCATGCGACCACGCGAAAGTCGCTCCAGGCAGCCATTTCTATGACTACGCCCGCCTGCGCAGTTGCTACAACATTGCCAATTGATCTATACCGTAGGTATTGCACTGGCTGTAAACACAACGTTTAATTCAATTCGTTACGGAACTTCGGTTTTTATAGTGATAGACTTGGTAGGTCTTTTCATATGATGAGAGGCTTATCCCATGAACCAGATGTCCAGGCGACAGTTCCTACGGGTGACTGGCGCAACCATCGCGGGTTCGAGCATCGCGCTCCTCGGCTTCGCGCCGGCGTCGGCCCTGGCCGAAGTCCGTCAGTACAAGCTGGCGCGCAGCACCGAAACCCGCAACACCTGCCCCTACTGCTCCGTCGGCTGCGGTATTCTCATGTACGGTCTGGGCGACGGCGCGAAAAACGCCAAGGCCAGCATCATCCACATCGAGGGCGATGCCGACCATCCGGTCAATCGCGGCACGCTGTGCCCGAAAGGCGCCAGCCTGATCGACTTCATCCACTCCGAAAATCGCTTGATGGTGCCGGAATACCGCGCGCCCGGCGCCACGGAATGGAGCCCCATGTCGTGGGACGACGCGCTCACCCGCATCGCCAAGTTGATGAAGGCCGACCGCGACGCCAATTTCATCGACAAGACGGCGGACGGCAAAACCGTCAACCGATGGACCACGACCGGCATGCTGTGCGCGTCGGCGTCCACCAACGAGGTAGGCTACTTAACCCATAAAACCATGCGCAGTCTGGGCATGCTGGCATTCGACAATCAAGCGCGTGTA
This sequence comes from Duganella sp. Dugasp56, assembly GCF_047304105.1. Lineage (NCBI taxonomy): Bacteria > Pseudomonadati > Pseudomonadota > Betaproteobacteria > Burkholderiales > Oxalobacteraceae > Duganella > Duganella sp. Dugasp56. The sequence goes on along the minus strand of NZ_JBGLYQ010000003.1, from coordinate 163,490 downwards.
TGACACGGTCCGACGGTGGCAGGTCTTGCCTCGACATTTGGACGTGGTGCGATGACGAATCACTGGGTGGACATCAAGAACGCTGATGTCATCCTGGTCATGGGCGGTAACGCGGCGGAAGCACACCCCTGCGGATTCAAATGGGTGACGGAAGCGAAGGCGCATCGCGGCGCCAAGCTGATTGTGGTCGACCCGCGCTTTACCCGGACCGCTTCGGTGGCGGACTATTACGTCCCTACCCGCACCGGTGCGGACATCGTCTTCCTCGGCGGGATCATCAACTACCTGCTCACGAACGACAAGATACAGCACGAGTACGTCCGCAATTACACGGATATGCCGTTCATCGTCCGCGAGGACTTCGCCTTTAACGACGGCCTGTATTCGGGCTGGGACGACAAGGCCGGCAAGTACGCGGACAAGAGCAGCTGGAACTACGAGATGGGCGATGACGGCTTTGCCAAGATCGACGCCACGCTCGAACATCCGCGCTGCGTGTACCAGCTGATGAAGAAGCACTACTCGCGCTACACGCCGGAGATGGTGGAGAAAGCCTGCGGCGTGCCGCCGGAGAAATTCCACAAGGTCGCCGAGATGCTGGCATCGACCGCCGTGCCGGGCCGCGCAGCCACCATCCTGTATGCGCTGGGCTGGACGCAGCACTCCACCGGCGCGGAAACGCTGCGCACCGGCGCCATGGTGCAGCTCCTGCTGGGGAACATCGGCATCGCCGGCGGCGGCATGAACGCGCTGCGCGGCCACTCCAACATCCAGGGCCTGACCGACCTGGGGCTGCTGACCAATATGCTGCCGGGTTATCTGACCTTGCCGGGCGAAGCGGAACAGGACTTCGAGGCTTATGCGGCCAAGCGCGCGCTGAAACCCTTGCGTCCGAACCAGCTGAGCTACTACAGCAATGCGAAGAAGTTCCTGGTCAGCTTCATGAAGTGCTGGTGGGGCGACGCAGCCACGGAGGAAAACAACTGGGCCTTCGACTACCTGCCCAAGCTGGACAAGCCGTACGACATGATGCAGGCCTTCGAGCTTATGCATCAGGGGAAAATGAACGGCTACATCTGCCAGGGCTTCAACATCCTGGCGTCGGCGCCGGACAAGCAGAAGATCACGGAAGCCTTGTCCAAGCTGAAGTTCCTGGTGGTGATGGACCCGCTGGCGGTGGAAACCGCCGAGTTCTGGCGGCCGTTCGGCGAGTTCCACCAGGTCGACCCGACCAAGATCCAGACCGAGGTGTTCCGCCTGCCGACCACCTGCTTTGCCGAGGAGCGCGGCTCGCTGGTCAGCTCCTCGCGCGTGCTGCAGTGGCACTGGCAAGGGGCCGACGGTCCGGGCCAGACCAGGAGCGACCTGGAGATCATGTCCGGCATCTTCCTGCGCATCAAAAAGATGTACCAGACCGACGGCGGCAAGTTCCCCGATCCGATCGTCAACCTGACCTGGCCCTACGCCAAGCCGTTCAGCCCCACGCCGGAAGAACTGGCGATGGAGTACAACGGCAAGGCGCTGAAGGAACTCGCCGATCCGAAGGATGCGACCAAAATCATCCTGAAGAAGAACGAGCAGGTGGCCGGCTTCGCGCAGCTGCGCGACGACGGCAGCACGTCCTGCGGCTGCTGGATCTTCGCCGGTTGCTGGACCGCGGCGGGCAACCAGATGGGAAGGCGCGACAACAGCGATCCGACTGGCATCGGCCAGACGCTGAACTGGGCCTGGGCCTGGCCGGCCAACCGTCGCGTGCTGTACAACCGCGCCTCGTGCGACCCGAAAGGCAAGCCGTGGGACCCGACCCGCAAGCTGGTGAGCTGGAACGGCACCACCTGGGGCGGCGCGGACGTCCCCGACTTCAAGGCGGACGAGCCGCCGGAAAACGGCATGGGCCCCTTCATCATGCTGGCCGAGGGGGTGGCGCGCTTCTTCTCGCGCGACGCCATGGCCGAGGGCCCCTTCCCCGAGCACTACGAGCCGTTCGAGACGCCGATCGGCCATAACCCGCTGCACCCGTCCAATCCGCGCGCCACCAGCAATCCGGCCGGCCGCATGTTCCCCAACGATCGGGCCAAGCTGGGCAAGGCGGCGGACTTCCCGCACGTGGCGACCAGCTACCGCCTGACGGAACACTTCCACTACTGGACCAAGCACGCGCGCCTGAACGCCATTATCCAGCCGGAGCAATTCGTCGAGATCGGCGAGGAACTGGGCAAGGAAATCGGCGTGGCGCACGGCGACCGGGTCAAGGTCAGCTCCAAGCGCGGCGTCATCGTGGCGAAAGCAGTGGTGACCAAGCGTATCAAGGCATTGACCATCGACGGCAAGAAGACCCACCAGGTCGGGCTGCCGATTCACTTCGGGTTCAAGGGAGTCACCAAACCGGGCTACCTGATCAACACCCTCACGCCGACGGTTGGTGATGGCAATTCGCAGACACCGGAATTCAAGTCCTTCCTGGTGAAAGTGGAAAAAGCATGACGGCCCGGGGAGAATAAAACATGGCACTGCAATCACTTGATATCAAGCGCATGTCGGCCACCACGGTGCAGGAACCGGTGGCGCGCACGCCGGTCACCGGTACCGTGGCCAAGCTGATCGACGTTTCGAAGTGCATCGGCTGCAAGGCATGCCAGACGGCCTGCATGGAATGGAACGACCTGCGCGACGACGTAGGCGAGACCACCGGCGTGTACGACAATCCGATCGACCTGTCGCCGCAGTCGTGGACCGTGATGCGCTTCTCGGAGCACGAGACCAACGACGGCAACCTGGAATGGCTGATCCGCAAGGACGGCTGCATGCACTGCGAGGATCCGGGCTGCCTGAAGGCCTGTCCCTCGCCGGGCGCCATCGTCCAGTACACCAACGGCATCGTCGATTTCCACCAGGAGAACTGCATCGGCTGCGGCTACTGCGTGGCGGGCTGTCCGTTCGACGTGCCGCGCATCTCCAAGAAGGACGACCGCGCCTACAAGTGCACCTTGTGCTCGGACCGCGTCGCCGTGGGCCAGGAACCGGCCTGCGTCAAGACCTGCCCGACCGGCGCGATCGTCTTCGGCACCAAGGAGGACATGAAGGAACACGCGGCGGAACGTATCGAAGACCTGAAGTCGCGCGGTTATGCGAACGCGGGCCTGTACGATCCGGCCGGCGTCGGCGGCACCCACGTCATGTATGTGCTGCACCACGCGGACCAGCCGGGCCTGTACCACGGGCTGAAAGCGAATCCGAGCATCAGTCCTATGGTCGGACTGTGGAAGGGCTTGACCAAACCTTTGGCGCTGGCCGGCATCGCCGTCACCGCCCTGGCCGGATGGTTCCACTATTCCCGCGTCGGCCCGAATGAGGTCAGCAAGGAAGAGGAAGCCGAGGCGCTGCATGAGGCCAACCGGATCAGGGAGGGCGAAAAATGAACCATCTTCGCGACAAGGACGGCAACCCGCTCATCGAACGCTACACGCCCAATGAGCGCAGCAACCACTGGATCACCGCCATCTGCTTCGTCCTGCTGGCGGTGTCCGGGCTGGCGATGTTCCATCCGGCGACGGCCTGGCTGGCCGTATTCCTGGGCGGCGGCCAGTGGACCCGCATCCTTCATCCTTTTATCGGGCTGGTGATGTTTGTGTCGTTCGCCTTGCTGGTGCTGCGCTTCTGGCATCACAACAAGTTCGAACCGGGCGACAAGCAGTGGCTGGAGCAGATCGGCGACGTCGTCAACAACCGCGAAGACAAGCTGCCGAAAGTGGGTCGCTACAACGCGGGGCAGAAGGTGCTGTTCTTCGTGCTGATCTTCTGCATGTGCGGCCTGCTGCTGTCCGGCGTGGTGATCTGGCGCGCCTATTTCTCGTTCTACTTCCCGATCGAGATCGTGCGCTTCGCCGCGCTGCTGCACGCGTTCTGCGCGTTCGTCATCATCTGCTCCATCGTGGTTCACATCTATGCGGGCCTGTGGGTCAAGGGCTCGATCGGCGCGATGGTGCGCGGCACGGTGACGTATGGCTGGGCGCGCAAACATCATCAGCGGTGGTTCGAGGAAGTGGCGCGTAAATCGCGTGATTGACTCAGCCATTTAGGATTAAAATAGCTCCCGAGCCGGCGGCCCTCCCGCCGCCGGTACTCTGGGAGACATTTTTGGTACAACGCCTGCTTGCCCCCGGCGAGATCGAATCGCTCGATCACAACGCCATTCCCCGCCTGCTGCTGCCGCAAGCGCGCAGTCTTTTCCCCGCGCGCGCCGCGCGCCTGCGTCAGCTTGCCAAGAACGAAATCCAGGGAATTCCCGTCGGCGAAACGCTGAGCGGCTATCTGCTGCTGATGGCGGCACTGGTCGACGCGCAGACGGCCGCCATCCGCTCGCTGCCGGAGCAGACGTTCGCGCTGCCGGACGATGCCGACATCGCGCTGTCGCTCGAACACAATATGCCGCCGCTGCCGGTCAGCGGCGCGCGTCCGCCGTCGTGGCGCTCGGTGTTCGCGGCGCTGCTCGATCATCTGGAGCCGGTGGCGGAGAACCAGCCGCAGATCGCCGCCGTGCTGGCCGAACTGCGCGGGCTCGAAAGCGCGCAGCTGGAAGGCTGCGCCGACGCCGTGCTGTCGGAACTGACCGATGGCGTCAATCCATTGCATGCACCGTTTGTGGCCGCGGCGCTGCAGGTGGTCTGGACCATGCGCGCCAGCCAGCTGGATGCGCAACGCGTGCAGCCGCTGGTGACCAATACCCTGTGCCCGGTGTGCGGCGCGCATCCGGTGGCGAGCGTGATCCGCATCGGCGGGCAGTCGCAAGGCTATCGCTATCTGCAATGCAGCTGCTGCGCCAGCGAGTGGCATATGGTGCGGGTGAAGTGCTCGTGCTGCGAGCATACGTCGAAGATCGCCTACCAGAGCCTGACGCCATCCGACGAGACGACCACCGCGCCCGAGGTGGTTAACAAGGCCAACGATCCGAGCAAGGTCGCGCGCGCCGAAACCTGCGACGACTGCCATACCTATCGCAAGATATTCAACCAGGAGCACGACTACAACGTCGAACCGCTGGCCGACGACCTGGCCAGCCTGGCGCTGGACCTGCTGGTCGGCGAAGCCGGCTATTCCCGCGCCAGCGGCAATCCCCTGTTGTGGTTCAACGCCGAATGAGCACCCAGCCAGCCGATGCGGGAGTCGCGGCTGCCGGTGCAGGCGCCATCCACCTCCCCGCCGTCCACCTGATCCTGTCCGCTCCCGCCTGCGAGCCGCTGATCGCCGAATACGGCCGCGTGCAAACGCTGGAAGCGGCCCGCGTCCTGCTGGCCGAACTACGCGGCATCATGCTGGCAAGCCGCCGCGACGGCGTGCCAGTCGCCCCGGCGATCGACACCGGCATCCCCGCCTTGCTGGCCATGCTGCACGACCGTCTGCGCGACCGCAACCGTTCACCGCTGCGGCCCGTCTTCAACCTGACCGGCACCGTCCTCCACACCAACCTTGGCCGCGCCCTGCTGCCCGACAGCGCCGTGCAAGCCGTGGCCGAAGCCCTGCGCTGGCCGATGAACCTGGAGTGGGACATCGACACCGGCAAGCGCGGCGACCGTGACAACCTGATCGAGGAACTGCTGCTGGAACTGACCGGAGCCGAAGCGGCCACCATCGTCAACAACAACGCCGCCGCCGTGCTGCTGATGCTGAACACCGTCGCGCAAGGCAAGGAGGTGATCGTCTCGCGCGGCGAGCTGGTGGAAATCGGCGGCGCCTTCCGCATTCCGGACATCATGACCCGTGCCGGCGCGGTGCTACGCGAAGTGGGCAGCACCAACCGCACCCACCTGAAGGACTACGCCGAAGCGGCTGGCCCGCAGACCGCGCTGATGATGAAGGTCCATTGCTCCAACTACGCCATCACCGGCTTCACCAAAAGCGTCGAGCTGCCGGAGCTCGGCCCGCTGTCGAAGAAGCATGGCATCCCGCTGGCCGTCGATCTGGGCAGCGGCACGCTGGTCGACCTTGAACAATACGGCCTGCCTCACGAAACCACGGTGCGCGAAACCATCGCCGGCGGCGCCGACCTGGTCACCTTCAGCGGCGACAAGCTGCTCGGCGGCCCGCAATGCGGCATCATCGTCGGCCGTGCGGACCTGATCGCGCAGATCAAGAAAAACCCGCTGAAGCGCGCACTGCGCGTCGGCAAACTGACGTTGGCCGCTCTGGAGCCCGTGCTCGCGCTATACCGCGCACCGGACCTGTTGCCGGAACGCCTGACCACCCTGAAACTGCTGACTCGTCCCGCCGCCGCCATGCGCGAGCTGGCACAAGCGTTGCAGCCGCAGCTGCAAGCGGTGCTCGGCACCGGCTACGAAGTCGCCTCCGAACCGATGATGAGCCAGATCGGCAGCGGCGCCCTGCCCGTCGACCAATTGCCCAGCCACGGACTGGTGATACGCGCCGCAGCCACTGGCCGCATCAGCAACGCACTGGGCGTTCTTGAGCAGCGCCTGCGCGCGTTGCCGCTGCCGGTGATAGGCCGCGTTGCGCAGGATGCGCTGTGGCTGGACCTGCGCTGCCTGGACGACCACCAGCGCCAGCGCTTCACCGATCAACTGGCGCTACTGGCCATATGATCGTCGGAACCGCAGGCCACATCGACCACGGCAAGACCACGCTCACGCGCGCGCTCACCGGCGTCGACACCGACAGGCTCAAGGAAGAAAAAGCGCGCGGCATCTCGATCGAACTGGGCTACGCTTACGCGCCTTTGGAAAATGGCGACATTCTCGGCGTGATCGATGTTCCCGGCCACGAAAAATTCATCCGCACGATGGCCGCCGGCGTCACCGGCATCGACGCCGCGCTGCTGGTGATCGCCGCCGACGACGGCATCATGCCGCAGACGCTGGAGCATCTGGCCATTCTGCGCCTGCTGGGCGTGCGGCGCGGCGCGGTGGCGCTGACCAAGATAGACCGCGTCGATACGCCGCGCATCGAACAGGTGGAGCAGGACATCCGCGCGCTGCTGGCGCCTACCGATTTCCACAGTGCGCAGATCTTCCGCACCAACGCCAGCGACGAAGGCGATGCCGGCGTGGAAGCGCTGCTGCGGCATCTGTCGCAGATGGCCGCCGCGCTGCCGTCCAGCGCCGAGCGGCGCCTGTTCCGGCTGGGCGTGGACCGCGTATTCACGCTATCCGGCCAGGGCACCATCGTGACCGGTACCGCGCTGGCGGGCAGCGTGCACGTCGGCGACATGCTGCAGCTGGCGCCGGGCGGTCAGCAGGTACGGGTGCGCAGCATCCACGCCCAGAACCGCAACGCCGACAGCGGCCGCGCCGGACAGCGCCTGGCGCTCAACCTGGGCGGCGCCGCAAAAGAAGAGATCGAGCGCGGCACATGGGTGGTCGCTCCCGCCCTCGTCGCGTGCTCCGAGCGTTTCGACGCCGAATTGACGCTGATGCCGGACTGCGGCCAGACGCTCAAGCCCTGGTCGCCGCTGCACGTCCATCTGGGGGCCGCGCACCATACCGCCAACGTCGTGATGCTGGACGGTGACGTGCTGACGCCGGGTCAGACCGGCCGCGTGCAACTGGTGCTCGATGCGCCGGTGCACGCCGTGCCGGGCGACCGCTTCGTCATCCGCAACGCGCAAGCGACGGCCACCATCGGCGGCGGCATGGTGATCGATCCGTTCGGCCCGGCGCGCAAGCGGCGCGGCGCGGCGCGGCTGGCATGGCTGCAGGCGCTATCCGAATACATCGCCAGCGGCGACATCGCGTCCCTGCTGGCAAGCAGTCCGCTGGGCTTGCGCATGTCGGCGCTGGTGCGCTTGTCGCAGCTGCCGGCGGAACAAATCACCTTGCCGGCGGAGACCATCGAAGTCGCGCTGCAAGGCGGCGACGCGCTGCTGATCGCCGCCGCCGAAGTGCGGGTACTGGAAACACGCATCCTCGGTGGACTGGCCGAATTCCACGCCCGCGCGCCGGACGACGCCGGCCCGGAACTGTGGCGACTGAAGCGCATCGTCGCGCCGGAGATGGAAGACCGCCTGTGGAGCCGCCTGATCGAAACGCTGATCGCCGCCGGGCAGGTGAAGCAACGCGGACGCAGCCTGCATCTGCCGTCGCACAGCGTGGAACTGAGCGAAACAGAAAAGGCGCAGGTCGCGCCATTGCTGGCCGCCCTGCTCGCGGGCGCCTTCGATCCGCCGTGGGTACGCGACCTGTCGCGCGACCATGGCATAGCGGAAGCCGAGGTGCGGCGCCTGCTGCTCAAGCTCTCCAAGACGGGAGAGATCAGCCAGCTGGTGCCGGACCTGTTTTATCATCCACAGCCGCTGGATCAGCTGGCGCGGCTGGTGGCGACGCTGCCCGAAGTACAGGCGTCATCGTTCCGCGACGCCACCGGGCTGGGTCGAAAGCGGGCTATACAGATATTGGAGTTCTTCGATCGCGTCGGCTATACTCGGCGCGTGGGTAACATCCACTTGATACGACCGAACGCCGTGTGGTCGTACAGTGGCGACTAGTTCCAGGGAAGGCATACCCATCCGGTGATGGGGCCGGGCTTCAAACCCGGTGGGGGGCGTCAGACGCTCCCCTGTAAGTTCGACTCCTACTGCCTTCCGCCATTTATCTCGATGCAGACTTCGCCGCCATCCGGGCGTCATACTCGGTTTGCAGATTCAACCAGAACTGAGCGCTGACTTTGAAATAAGCAGCCATTCGGCTTGCCAGACTCATGGTGATCGGTGCACGTCCTTCGATGACTGCGCTAATCTGCAGCAGTGGAATCCCAAGGCCGACCGCCAGTTCCGCATCGGACAACGCCAGCGGGCGCATGAATTCCTCGCGCAGCACTTCACCGGGATGAATTTCTTGAGGCTGCGAATCCATGTCAACCTCCTAGTGATGGTCGACGATTTCGACGTCGTAGGCGTCATCATCTACCCAATGAAAACAAATCCGCCATTGGTCGCTAACTCTGATACTGAACTGCCCAATCCGGTCACCCGACAACGTCTCCAGCCTGCTCCCTGGCAGGACACGCAACTCCTCCAGCCTGCTGGAGGCATGTAGCATCTGAAGTTTTCGACGAGCCACCCGCTCTATATTCTTGAAGCGCGGAACTTGGCGGCTGAAAAACAGCATTTCAGTCTCTCGGCTCGCAAACGAACGTATCATGGTAAAAGTAGCCTATCCAGCGAGGTTTTACAAACGAATTCCCTCGACAATAGAGCGGCTTCCCGACCAGCGGATTGATCTTACGTAAGCATAGCGGCCACCATATCGACGGCGCTCTCGAAGCGGGAAGGCTCTTCCGCCAGCAGCGACCACAGTCGATTGTGCTCGGCGCCCTGCACCACGTGCAGCTGGCGCGATTGCGCGCGCGTGGCGGCGGCGACCAGGCGTTCGGGAATCTCGAGCGGGATGGTGGCGTCGTTCTCGGCGGCGATAACCAGTAGCCGGCCTTCGAAGCGCGACAGGATGTCCCACGCGTCGCTGTCGGCCCAGCTGCGCTCGCGCCGTATCACCGCCGAGAATGCGGGACCGAACGGCACCTCGTACGCATCCGGCGTGTAGACGCCGGGGACGATCAGCACCAGCGCATCGATACGATGGCTTTGCGTCATGCGGATCGCGTTGTAGGCGCCCATGCTGGCGCCGAACACCGCCAGCGGTTGCGGCAGGCCGCGCGCATCGGCCACCGCCTGCGCCTGGCGCGTGCGGCTGGCCACCGACGATTGCGCCAGCGCGCCGCCGGTCTCGCCGTGGCCGATGCAGTCGAAGCAAGTGCTGCCCAGGCCTCGCTGCTGCAATGCCCCGCGCAACAGGCGATGGCCGTGGCGGCTGCTCGCGCCCGCGCCGTGCAGGTACAGGATGCGATTGCTGCCGCTGCCGACAAACTGGTCGCCCTTCAGCACATGGTCTTCAAACGCCACATCAAAATCAACGATCACTTCTTCTCCTCCGCCAGACGCTGGCACGGCATTGTACATCCGCAAAATCAAAAAACTGGCGGCCCCCAACGCATTTTCATCAAAGAGATTAAAATGCATTAACGAAACTAATATTGCTTACAATCCAATCCAACGTTCTCGCGCATTACCCGCCTTCCCGGCCTGTCCCGTTTAAAGCAAGGATGAACTATGAAATTTTCTGATATGAAGGTCGGCACGCGGCTGGCTATCGGCTTCGGCGCCACCTTGCTGCTGCTGCTGGCGATAGCGCTCACCAGCTGGCTCAGCATCAGCAGCACCGCCGCCGACACCGACAACCTGCTGACCCGGCGCCTGCAGGTCGAACGCTTGATCACCCATTGGAAATCCATCGTCGAGGCCAACCTGCAGCGCGGGCTGGCGGCGGCCAAGGCGGGCGATCCGGCCGTGCAGCGTTTTTTTGAGGACGGCATCGCCCGCAGCGCCAAACAGGCCGAGGCGGACCAGCGGCAAATCGGCGAATTGTTGACGGACCCGACGGCCAAGACGCTGTTCGCCGCCGCCTTGGAAAAGCGCCTGCAATACCAGGCGGTGCGCAAACGCGTGCTGGCGGAAAAAGCCGGCGGCGACGCCGACAAGACCCGCCAGATCATCGAACAGGAATTCATGCCCGCCAGCGAAGCCTACCTGGCCGGCATGACGGCGCTGATCGAGCGCCAGAAGGCTGTGATCGATGAGATCGGCACCGGCATCCATGTCCGCAGCACCGGTTCGGCATGGACCATCCTGGTGCTGAGCACGGCTTCTGTGCTGCTGGCGCTGGGCCTGGGCTGGCTGATCAGCCGTTCGCTGCTGAAACAGCTGGGCGGCGAGCCAGCCTATGCCGCCGGCATCACCGACCGCATCGCCGCCGGCGACCTGACCGTGCAGGTCGACCTGCTGCCTGGCGACCGCTCCAGCCTGCTGCACAGCATCGCCGCGATGCGCGAACGGCTGGCGGCCATCGTCAGCGAGGTGCGCACCGGTACCGAGGCCGTCGCCACCGCGTCGGACGAAATTGCCAGCGGCAATATGGACCTGTCCTCCCGCACCGAGCAGCAGGCCGGTTCTCTGGAGGAGACGGCGTCGTCGATGGAGGAATTGACCGCCACCGTCAAGCAGAACGCCGAGTTCGCGCGGCAGGCCAACCAGCTGGCGTCGGCCGCCTCAGGCGTGGCCGCGCGCGGCGGCGACGTGGTGGCGGAAGTGGTGACGACGATGGAATCGATCACCGCTTCGTCGAAGCAGATCGTCGACATCATCGGCGTCATCGACGGGATCGCGTTCCAGACCAATATCCTGGCGCTGAACGCGGCGGTGGAAGCAGCGCGCGCCGGCGAACAGGGACGCGGCTTTGCAGTGGTCGCCACCGAGGTGCGCAACCTGGCGCAGCGTTCGGCCAGCGCCGCCAAGGACATCAAGCACCTGATCGGCGTGTCGGTCGACACCATCGCCAACGGCGCCATGCTGGTGGACGAGGCCGGCCTGACGATGACCGACATGGTCTCCAGCGTCAAGCGCGTCAGCGACATCATGCAGCAGATCATGCACGCCGGCGCCGAGCAGGAAGCCGGCATCGAGCAGATCAACCGGGCCATCATCGAAATGGACGGCGTGACGCAGCAAAACGCGGCCCTGGTGGAACAGGCCGCGGCGGCGGCGGAATCGCTGCAGGGCCAGTCCAGCCATCTGGCCGAACTGGTCAGCGTGTTCAAGGTCGACGGTCCGGTCCACACCGCTGGCGTGCGTTCCATCACTACGGCGCGGCAGCGCCCGGCTGCGGCGCAGCGCACCACAGGGTCCGAACCGCGCCTGCGGATAGGGGCGCGCTAAGCTTTTTTCATGGATAGTGCCTGGCAACGTGGCCATCCACGGCAGAGACTGGCACAATACCGGTTCGCCACCAAAAGGAAACGTCCATGAAACATCCTGCCCTTCGCATCGCCGCCCTGGCGTGCCTGGCCATCGCGTCGCTGGCCGCCCAGGCGGCCGAGCCTGCGCTGTCCGCCGCTGAAAAACTCTACCAGGCCAACTGCGCCGTCTGCCATGGCGCCAAGATGGAAGGCGCCGTCGGCCCGACCCTCGGCGCGCACAACTGGCTGCACGGGGCGCCGACCAAGGCCAACCTGATCAAGGTCATCAGCAAGGGCGTGCCGGAAAAAGACATGCCGGCCTGGTCGCCGACCTTGAGCGCGGCGCAGATCGCGTCGCTGGCTGAACTGATCGCGACCAACGCCGGCAAGCCCGCCGCCCCCGCCCTGACGCCGGCGGCAGCCGCCGCGGCGGCCGCGGCCAAGGCGCAGCAGAACGTGCCGGACCTGAGCGGCTTCAAGCTGCCGAAGGGCTTCCACATCAGCGTCTACGCCAACCAGGTCACGACCGCGCGCAGCATGGTGGTGTCGGACAGCGGCATCGTCTATGTCGGCTCGCGCAAGGCCGGCAAGGTCTACGCGCTGGTGCCGCGCGCCGACAAGCAGACGGCGGACGTGGTCACCATCGTCGAAGGCCTGGAAAACCCGATCGGCGTGACGCTGCTGAACGGCGCGCTGTATGTGGGCGAGATCGGCCGCGTGATCCGCTTCGACAATATCGACAAGCGCTATGCGCAAAAACCGTCGTATGAAGTGGTCAAGGTCAGCCTGCCGAACGACAAGTGGCATGGCGAGAAGGTCATCAAGGCCGGGCCGGACGGCAAGCTGTACATCCCGGTCGGCGCGCCGTGCAATGTCTGCGATACCGAGGACACCAAGAGCTCGAAGATCTACCGCATGAACGCCGACGGCAGCCAGCTGGAAGAGTATGCGCGCGGCGTGCGCAACACGGTGGGCTTCGCCTTCCATCCGACCACCAAGGTCTTGTGGTTCACCGATAACGGCCGCGACGAGATGGGCGACAACACGCCGTCATGCGAGCTGAACGTGGCGCCCAAAGCCGGCATGCATTTCGGCTTCCCCTACTGCCACGGCGGCGTGGTGCCGGATCCGGATTTTGCCAAGGGCCGCACCTGCGAGGAATTTGAACCGCCGGTCGCCAAGCTGGGGCCGCACGTGGCGCCGCTTGGACTGACGTTCTACACCGGCAAACAGTTCCCTGAAGCGTATCGCAACAACGTCTACATCGCCGAGCATGGTTCGTGGAACCGCAGCACCAAGAGCGGCTACAGCGTGCGTCTGATTACGCTGTACAACAGCAAGGTCGTCACCGACACCGCCTTCATCGACGGCTTCCTGCGCGGCGAGGAAGTGGTGGGCCGCCCGGTCGACGTGGCCACGCTGGCCGACGGGTCGATGCTGGTGTCGGACGACTACGGCGGACGTGTTTATCGCGTCACTTACGACGGAAAATAATTCGTCGATACAACTGCTCAAAGCCCGTTCGCGCGCTTTGGGCAGTGGTCAATCGTCTTCGTATTGGGTGTCCATGATGTGGTTGGGCCGGACACAGCGCGGAAAGTTCAGATAAAAAAAGCCGCCGGGCTTGCGCACCGGCGGCTCTCTTGTTCAGACTAAGCTGAATTACTGTGCGGCGGCAGCAGCGGCTTCTTCAGCGGCGGCTTTCATCGACAGTTTCAGGCGGCCGCGGTCGTCGGTTTCCAGAACCTTGACGCGCACTGCCTGGCCTTCTTTCAGGTAGTCGGCAACGGCGTTGACGCGCTCGTTGGCGATCTGCGAGATGTGCAGCAGGCCATCCTTGCCCGGCATGACCTGGACGATCGCGCCGAAGTCCAGCAGCTTCAGCACCACGCCGTCGTAGGTCTTGCCTACTTCGACCGATGCGGTCAGCTCTTCGATGCGGCGCTTGGCTTCCTGGCCGGCGGCAGCGTCGACGGAAGCGATGGTGACCACGCCTTCGTCGCTGATATCGATCTGGGTGCCGGTCTCTTCGGTCAGCGCGCGAATGACTGCGCCGCCCTTGCCGATCACGTCACGGATTTTCTCAGGATTGATCTTGATGGTGATCAGGCGCGGTGCGAAGTCCGACAGTTCGGTCTTCACGTGCGGCATGGCTTTTTGCATTTCGCCCAGGATGTGCTCGCGGCCTTCCTTGGCTTGCGCCAGCGCCACTTGCATGATTTCCTTGGTGATGCCCATGATCTTGATGTCCATCTGCAGCGCGGTGATACCGTTGCGGGTACCGGCAACCTTGAAGTCCATGTCGCCCAGGTGATCTTCATCGCCCAGGATGTCCGACAGCACGGCGAACTTGCCGCCTTCCTTGATCAGGCCCATCGCGATACCGGCGACGTGCTCTTTCATTGGAACGCCGGCGTCCATCAGCGCCAGGCAGCCGCCGCAGACCGAAGCCATCGACGACGAACCGTTCGATTCGGTGATTTCCGACACCAGGCGCACGGCGTAGCTGAACTCGTCAGCCGATGGCAGCGCGGCGATCAGCGCGCGCTTGGCCAGACGGCCGTGGCCGATTTCGCGGCGCTTAGGCGTGCCGACGCGGCCGGTTTCGCCGGTGGCGAACGGTGGCATGTTGTAGTGCAGCATGAAGGAGTCGGTGAACTCGCCCATCAGCGCGTCGATCTTCTGGCTGTCGCGTGCGGTGCCCAGGGTGGCAACCACCAGCGCCTGCGTTTCGCCGCGGGTGAACAGCGCCGAACCGTGGGTGCGTGGCAGCACCGAGGTGCGGATCGAGATCGGACGCACGGTGCGGGTGTCGCGGCCGTCGATGCGTGGCTCGCCGTCCAGGATCTGGGTGCGGACGATCTTGGCTTCGATGTCGAACAGGATGTTGTTCACTTCGGCTGCGTCGACCGGCGCGGCGCCGGATGCCGCCGCTTCAGCGGACAGGTCGGCCAGCACTTCGCTGGTGGCGGCCTTCAGCTTGGCGGTACGTTCCTGCTTGTCTTTGGTCTGATACGCTTCGTTGATCTTGCTGGCGGCGAAATGCGCCACGCGGCCGATCAGCGCTTCGTTCTTCGCCGGTGGAACCCACTCGACTTCCGGCTTGCCGCCGTCGCGCACCAGGTCGTGGATCGCGTCGATGACTGCTTTCATTTCGGTATGGCCAAACACCACGGCGCCCAGCATGATTTCTTCGGACAGCTGCTGCGCTTCCGATTCCACCATCAGCACGGCGGTTTCGGTACCGGCGACAACCAGGTCCATCTGCGAGGTTTTCAGTTGTTCGACGGTAGGATTCAGGATGTACTGGCCGTTGGCGTAGCCGACGCGTGCCGCGCCGACCGGGCCGTTGAACGGCACGCCCGACACGCACAGGGCGGCCGATGCGCCGATCATGGCGGCGATGTCTGGATCGATTTCCGGGTTGACCGACAACACGTGAATGATCACTTGCACTTCATTCAGGTAGCCTTCTGGGAACAGAGGGCGGATAGGACGGTCGATCAGGCGGGATGTCAGTGTTTCTTTTTCCGAAGGACGACCTTCACGCTTGAAGAAACCGCCCGGGATTTTACCGGCAGCATAGGTTTTTTCAACGTAGTCGACGGTCAGCGGGAAGAAGTCCTGGCCTGGCTTGGCGTCTTTGCGCGCCACGACAGTTGCCAGCACCACGGTATCTTCAATCGATACCATGACTGCACCGGAGGCCTGGCGAGCGATTTCGCCGGTTTCCAGCGTCACGGTGTGTTGACCGTACTGGAAGGTTTTCGTAACTTTATTAAACATGGGTAATCCCTTTCTATTTGCCGACAGATTTTCAGGGGCTGTCGTTCACCTCACCACAGGCAGCCGTGCGGCCACCTTTACTACGCTTGCTTCTTACTGCTGAAAAACCAGGAATTCCATGCTGCAACTAACACCGGCAAAATGACAAAATGCCCGCGTCAGCAAACTGGCGCAGGCATTTCGATTAAGCTGGATGACGCAAAAAATTACTTACGCAGGCCCAGTTTGGCGATCAGATCGCGATAACGGGTAGCGTCTTTGCCCTTCAGGTAGGACAGCAGGCTCTTACGACGGTTAACCATCATGATCAGACCACGACGGGAGTGGTGATCCTTGCTGTGTGCCTTGAAGTGGCCGTTCAATTCGTTGATGCGTGCGGTCAGCAGCGCAACTTGAACTTCTGGCGAGCCGGTGTCTTTTTGACCACGGGCGTTGTCCGCGATGATCGCGGCTTTGTTGATGTTTTCTACGGTCATGATATTTACCTTTAACATGCGGTGCGCGGAGTCGTAACCCTGCACATCGTGAACTTCAAAAAAAACTGATCCGAAGACCAGACCCGGAAGTATAGCGGAAAAAGCGCCGGATGTATCCTGTGTTGGCTACAATTCTTCCACCAACCGGACCAATTTCAAGGGTTTGCGATGAAAAAAATGATATTTATGGCAATTTTTACCGCATTGCTGGGCGCTTGCGCCAGCCTCGGCGCCCCACCCGTGACGCCCGGCGAGCCGGTGGAAACCGTCAAGGCCAAGCTGGGCCAGCCCACCGGCACCTACGCCAGCGGCGCCGACACGATGCTGGAATACGCCAGGGGGCCGTTCGGCCAATACACGTATATGGCGCGCCTCGGTCCCGACGGCAAGCTGGTCTCGTTCGAACAGGTGCTCAGCAGCGAGAAGTTCGCCACCGTGCGGCCGCGCAAGGACAACAAGCAAACCATCCTCAGCACCTTCGGCAGGCCGGCGGCGCAGGTGCGTTATGCCAGCGTGGACGGCGACGTCTGGGTCTACCGCTACAAGGAACAGAACGTCTGGGACTCGGTGATGAGCGTGGAGTTCGACCGCAACGGCGTCGTCCAGGCCATGGTCAACGGCCCCGACCCGGAGCGCGAGGGGCGCCGGGGGCGATAAAGGTAGGATCAATCCCACGATACATATGGGAGTGCGCCGACGCAGATTCCGTAGCGTGATTGATAAGATTCCGCCATTCAATCGCCACCCTACGGAGCACCCCATGCCTTTATGCACTCCTCCCGCACGCCACGCCATTTACACGGCAACCCTGATCGCCCTCAGTACCGCCACCGCGATGGCATGGGCCGATCCATCGCCGGCGCTGGACCGCGCCAGCGTCTCGGTTGGCGCCTTCTACACCGACCCGCGCGTCAACTACGAAGGCGACACCAACTACGGCCATATCGACAGCGGCACCTACAAGACCGATCGCGTCACGCTGCCGCGCGTGAAGGCGCAACTGCTGCTGGGCGATACGCAGGGGCTGGACTTCGACTACTACAACTACGACAAGACCTACAACCCGAGCCTGAGCGGCGCCACCAACCGCGACGGCATTCCGCTGGTTGGCAACGGCCGGCTCGACGCCAAGCTGAAAATGGACCTGGCCAACCTGGCCTATAAATGGTGGCTGGGCAGCGGCAACGACGTGTTCGGCATCGGCGTGGGCGCCGCCTACTACCACGCGCGGGTGGACGGCACGGCCAGCGGCATCCTGAACGGCATCAGCGGCAACTCGCGCTATTCGGAAAGCGAAAGCGCCTATGCGCCGCTGCTGGAACTGGGCTGGCGCCATGCGTTCTCGCCGACGCTGCGCATGTTCGCCGACGCCAACGGCATCAAGAAAAACGGCGGCAGCATCCAGGGGCACATCTACGGAGGCGCCGTGGGGCTGGAATGGTATGCCACGCCGAATGTCGGCGTGGTGGCGGAATACAGCTCGTCCAAAATCAGTCTGACCCGCGAACGCGATGCGACCGACTTCAACGTTCGCCTGAGCGGCCCGGCTGCCTACGTCAAGTTCCGCTTCTGATGCGTTGATCCATCAGCCCAGCGCCGCGCGCACCTGCGCCGCAAAGGGGATAGGCGCCACGGCGCCATGGCCCAGTGTCGACAAGCCGGCGCTCGCATTCGCATAGCGTACCGCGTCGGCCAGCGTATCGCCGGCGGCGAGGCGCGCCAGCAGGCTGCCGTCGAAGCAGTCGCCGGCGCCGGTGGCGTCCACCGCCTGCACCGGATTGCCTTGCGCCAGTTGCGGCGCGTCGCCCTCGGCGGCATACCAAGCGCCCGCCGGGCCGCACTTCAGCACCACGGCGCGCGCGCCCTGCTGGCGGCACCAGGCAAAGATCGTCGGCACGTCGTCGGTGCCGGCCAGCGCCACCGCTTCATCAAGGCTGGGCAGGAACAGATCCGTGAGCGCGATGGTCGCCGTGATGACGGCGCGTGCGCGCGCCAGCGGCCACAAGGACAAACGCAGGTTCGGATCGAAGCTGACGCGCGCGCCGGCCGCGCGCGCGGTCTCGATCGCGGCAAAGACGGTGTCGCAGGCGCTGGCGGAAATCGCCTGCGAGATCGCCGACACATGCAGCCAGCGCGTGGCCGACAATACGCGCAGATCCATCGTCCGCGGCTGCATGCGGCTGGCCGCCGAGCCGGCGCGCAGGTAGCTGAACGAATGGCCTTGCGCGCCGTGATGGACGAAATACAAACCCGTCGGTGCGCCGGCATCCAGTTCCACGAAGCTGGCGTCGACGCCCTCCTGCTTCCACAGGGCCATCAACATGCGGCCGAACTGGTCGTCGCCGAGGCGGCTCAGGTAGGCCGTGGCGGCGCCCTGGCGGCTGGCGGCGATCACCGAGTTGGAGGTATCGCCGCCGTAGCCCTGGCGGTAGTTCGGATCACCCGGCGTGGTCTGGTTGAACTCCACCATTGCTTCACCGAGTGCGACGATGTCGAATTGCTTGGTCATGTTTAATTTTCAGGTTCGGGGTTGAGCCATGCGGCCAGTTCAAGCTTGCCTTGTGCGGATACTTCCAAAGCGCGGCTGTCGTCGCTGCGGCGCAGCCAGCCGCGCTCGACGAAACTGTCGAGCAGCGCGACCGCCAGCGGGCCGGCAAAATGGTCGCGCCGTTCGGACCAGTCCACGCAGCCGTACAACTGGCGCCGCGCCGGCGCGCCTTCCGCCAGCACGATGCCCAATGCCCGCAGCTGCGCCTCGCCTTCCGCTGTCAGCGGGTAGTCGTGTCCATCGCCTTCGCCAGTCTGGACCCAGCCATTATCGACGAAACAGCGGCACAGGTCTACGCCCAGCACGCCCGCCAGATGGCCGTAGCAGCTGCGCGCGTGGCGCAGGCCGCGCATGGCGGGCGCCTGCCAGCGGGTGGTTTCCGGCAGCGAGCCGTCGGCTACGCGCAGCAAGGCTTCCAGCGCGTGCGCGACGTTGCCGTCGGCGAGCATGTAGTAGCGATGGCGGCCTTGCGCGCGCACCCGCGCGAGGCCTTCGTCCACCAGCAGTTTCAGGTGCTGCGAGGCGGTCGGCGCGGCGACGCCGGCGTGCTGCGCGAGATCGGTGGCCGTGTAAAAGCGGCCATCCAGCAGGCGAGACAACATCAGCGCGCGGGTCGGATCGCCGATGGCGGCGGCCACGCGGGCGAAGCGCGGTTGCGGCATCGTCATGGCGTGTCCGGTGCGGCGACGGGCGGATGGAACGGCGGCGCTTCGTCGCGCTCCAGCAGGCCGTAGTCGCGGATCACGCTGGCCACGCGCAGGCGGTAGTTTTCGAATACGCCCGAGCGGCCGGCGGTTTGCGCCGCGCGATGCTGCTCCTGCTCGCGCCAGGCGCGCACCGCCTCCTCGTCGCGCCAGAACGACAGCGACAACAGCTTGCCCGGCGATTTCATGCTCTCGAAGCGCTCGATGGAAATGAAGCCGTCCATCTTTTCCAGCAACGGCGCCAACTGGGCCGCGCGGTCAAGATACTCGGCGTAACCGCCGCCGCTGGGTATCACTTCAAAGATCACGGCTATCATGTGGCGCTCCTGAGTAAAAACGCATTGACAGCATTGTAGAGCAGCCCGCGCGCAGACTCCAGATGCATCAGGTGCGTGGCGCCTTCGATGGTGGCGAGCTCCTTGTGCACGCTGCCCAGGGCGGCTATCAGCTCGTCGGCATCGACCCCGCTGCATGCGCTGTCCCATGCGCCGCGCACCAGCAGCGTGGGCACGGAAATGTTCGAAGCGCTGTAGAGCGCCTGCCCGGCCCGCAGCGCGCGCACATCGGCTTGCGGGCCGGCGGGCGTCATCACGGCCGGCGGCATGCGGCCGGCGGCGTCGGGATCGGTGGCCAGGAAAGCCTCGCTCCAGACCTGGAAATGCGCTTCCGAGAAGACCTGCTCTCCGCCGCGCGGGACATCGTCGATGAAGCGGCGATATTGCGCCCACGCCGTCAGCGGGTAATGCGATGCCGAGCCTGCGGCGGCGGGCACGTAATTGCCGGGTTCAGAGCCGCTGCCGCGCGCTGTGATCGGTGCGAACAGCACCAGAGCCGCGAGGCCGTCCGGATGGTCGCCCGCGTAGCGCGCCGCCACCGTGCCGCCCCACGAATGGGCCAGCAACATGACGGGACGACCGCCGTTGCGCCCGCGGACGGCACAGACCACGCGGCGCAGTTGCGCTTGCACGTCTTCCAGGCCGCCAGCGGGCGTGCCGTCATGCCGCGGGTATCGCTCCGACGCGCCATAGCCGGCGAAGTCGAAGCCCCACACGTTGAAGCCGGCCGTGTTCAGCTCATCGGCCCAGCTGCGGCCATCCAGTTGGAAGAATATGGAAAGATCGGCGCCGAACGTCGAGCCGTGGACGTAGATCACGTCGCCCAGATCGGCGGCGGCGCGGCGGACTTGCAGCGCCAGCATGGGCTGTTCCATTAAATTGATCATTGAAGCCTCCTGTCATCGAATCGACAAGATAGCTGTTTGAACCGGCGCATGCTTCGGCGTGGACCGAAGCATGCGCCAGGCGCCGCTCAGGGCTGCGGATTGACGCGCTCGATCTTCGAGTGCAGCTTGTTCAGCGCCGACAGATAGGCCTTGGCCGAAGCGACGATGATGTCCGGATCGGCGCCGACGCCGTTGACGATGCGGCCTTCCTTCGACAGCCGCATGGTCACCTCACCCTGCGATTGCGTGCCGGTGCTGATCGCGTTGACCGAGAACAGCACCAGTTCAGCGCCGCTGCCCACTTCAGATTCAATAGCGTTGACGGTGGCGTCAACCGGACCATCGCCCTTGCCTTCCGATACATGCTCTTCGCCGCCGATGGAGAACACGATCTTCGCGCTCGGTGTCTCGCCGGTATTGGAGCGCTGCGCCAGCGACGTGAAGCGGTAGTATTCGCTATCCTGCGACTGCTGCTCGTCCGACACCAGCGCCAGGATATCCTCGTCGAAGATATCGGATTTGCGGTCGGCCAGCTCCTTGAAGCGGACGAAGGCGGCGTTGATTTCCGCTTCCGATTCCAGGTCGATGCCCAGCTCCAGCAGGCGCTGCTTGAAGGCGTTGCGGCCGGACAGCTTGCCCAGCACGATCTTGGTGGCGGTCCAGCCCACGTCCTCGGCGCGCATGATCTCGTAGGTCTCGCGCGATTTCAGCATGCCGTCCTGGTGGATGCCGGAAGCGTGCGCGAACGCGTTCGCGCCGACCACCGCCTTGTTCGGCTGCACCGCGAAGCCGGTGATCTGCGACACCATCTTCGAGGCCGCGACGATCTGCGTGGTGTCGACGCCGCACTCCAGGTTGTAGTAGCCGCCGCGCGTGCGCAGCGCCATCACCACTTCTTCCAGCGCCGTGTTGCCGGCCCGCTCGCCGAGGCCGTTGATGGTGCATTCGATCTGCCGCGCGCCGCCTATCATCACGCCGGCCAGCGAGTTCGCCACCGCCAGTCCCAGGTCGTTATGGCAGTGCACCGACCAGATGGCCTTGTCGGAATTGGGAATGCGCTCGCGCAGGCGGCGGATGGTTTCGCCGAAAATCTCCGGCACCGCGTAGCCCACCGTATCGGGGAAATTGATCGTGGTGGCGCCCTCGGCGATCACGCCTTCCAGCACGCGGCAGAGGAAATCCTCGTCCGAGCGGCTGCCGTCTTCCGGGCTGAATTCGATATCGTCGGTGAATTGGCGGGCGAAGCGCACCGCGTTCTTCGCCTGCAGCAGCACCTGGTCCGGCAGCATGCGCAGCTTCATCTCCATGTGCAGCTTGGAGGTGGCGATGAAGGTGTGGATGCGTTTGCGTTCGGCCGGCGCCAGCGCCTCGGCCGCGCGGGAGATGTCGCGGTCATTGGCGCGCGACAGCGAACAGATGGTCGACTCGCGCACCACCGAGGCGATGGCCTTGATCGATTCAAAGTCGCCCTGCGAGGCGGCGGCGAAGCCGGCTTCGATGACGTCCACGCGCAGGCGTTCGAGTTGCTTGGCGATGCGGACTTTCTCGTCCTTGGTCATCGACGCGCCGGGAGATTGCTCGCCGTCGCGCAGCGTGGTGTCGAAAATGATAAGGCGGTTGGATGAGTTGCTCATGATGGCTCCGTGACTGATGCTTCGTTGCTTAAAGACGCTCGCTCGGATCGTCCGATTCCTGGTCGGTCTGGATCAGGCTGACCTTCTTGCCCTTGGCCAGCCGCCACGCCGACACCGCGTAGCCCGACAGGCCGTAGGCGATGAAGATCGGGAACAGCACCTTGGGCGGATCGATGGATACCAGCGCGAACACCAGCGCGATCAGGAACACCGCGATGAACGGCACCGATTTGCGGAAGTTCACGTCCTTGAAACTGTAGAAAGGCACATTGGTCACCATCGTCAGGCCGGCGAATACGGCGATGCCCCACGATACCCAGCGCAGTTCGATGCCGGAGACTTCCTGGTCGACCATCAGCAGGATGAAGCCGGCCACCAGCGCGGCGGCCGACGGCGACGGCAAGCCCTGGAAGAAGCGCTTGTCGACCACTTCGATATTCGTATTGAAACGGGCCAGGCGCAAGGCGGCGCCGGCGCAATAGACAAAGGCGGCGATCCAACCGAGCTTGCCCAGGCCGCGCAGCGACCATTCGTACATCACCAGCGCCGGCGCGGCGCCGAAGGACACCATGTCCGACAAGGAGTCGTACTGCGCGCCGAACTCGCTCTGGGTATTGGTCAGGCGGGCGACGCGACCGTCCAGGCCGTCCAACACCATGGCGATGAAGATGGCCCAGGCCGAGTGCTCGAACTTCTGGTTCATCGCCATGACGATGGCGTAGAAACCGCAGAACAGCGCGGCGGTGGTGAAGGCGTTGGGCAGCAGGTAGATGCCGCGATGGCGCGGCCGGTCGAGATCCTCGCCCCTGGCGCGGCGGGCGAAGCGGCTGAAGCGCGAGGTCTTCGGCAGTTTGGCTTGGGCTACGCCATTTTTTGCTCGGCGGCGGGGGAATTTGGCCATGGGGTTCCGTTTATGGTTATCTGGTCTTACTGCGCCATCATTATAGAGGAGCCGAACCCAAATCCGCCTATTTGAAGCGCACTTTGCCGACCAGGCGCATTTGCAGCGTGGTTTCGCCCGGCTCGAAGCTGGGTTCCTCGACGGCGGTGTCGGCCGCTCTCATCAACATCGGCGAGGACGCCCGCGCCCCGGTCACGTTGACACGGTCGGTATAGTTGCCCGAGCCTTCGAAATCGACCGTGTCGAGCACCGCGTCGCCGACCTTGCGGCCCATGGCGTTGGCGATCGAGTTGATGCGTTCGTTCAGGTTCTTGTAGGTCGCGGCGATGCGCTGGTCGTCCAGCTGTTTGGTGGTTTCCGGCGTCAGGCCGAAGTGCAGATTGTTCAGCGTCATGATGCGCTGGGCGGCGGCGACGGTTTTCGACAGGCCCGCGATGTTGGTGGTGGTGACCTGCAGCGACTGGCCCACGCGCCAGGAGGTCGGCACGCGTGGCTTGCGCGGCTGGCCCGGCGGCGGCGCCACCTCGTCCGGATAGACCGGATAGGTATAGTAGCCCTGGGTTTTCAGGCTGGCCTGCGGGTCTTCCTTCTTGACGATGTCCAGACCCTGCTTCATTTTCTGATTGACGCGGGAGGCGGCGGCCACCTTGTCCTTGTCCACTTCCTCGACGGCCAGCGTAATGACCGCCTGGTCGTTGACGTGTTTGACTTCGCCAAAAGCGGGCACCACCACCAGCGTGCCGGCGGTGGGCAGGGATTCCAGCGGCGCCGACTGCGTGGATAGCACAAAGGAAGCGATCGCGGCGGCGGCGAGTTGTTTCATGACAGTCATTGCGGTCTCCAGAGTTGATATAACAGCAATGTCAACTGTACCCGAACAATGGCCGCCTTGCAGCACGCTTATTTGAAGCGGACCTTCCCGACCAGTTGCATCTGCAGCGTGGTTTCACCCGGCTCGAAGCTGGGCTCGGCCACTTCGGCGCTGTCCATGGACTTGGCCATGCGCATCGCCATCGGCGCCGGGGCGGCGGCGAACTCGCGCTGGGCGTAATTGCCTGAGCCTTCGAAGTCGACCGTGTCCAGCGTGGCGTCGCTGACTTTGCGGCCCATCGCGCTGGCGATCGAGTTGATGCGCTCGTTCAGGTTTATATAAGTCGCGGCGATGCGCTGGTCGTCCAGCTGTTTGGTGGTCGCCGGCGTCAGGCCGAATTGCAGGCCGTTCAAGGCCAGGACTTTTTGCGCGGCAGCCACGGTCTTCGGCAGGTTGGCCAGATTGGTGGTGGTGACCTGCAGATATTGGCCGACGCGCCAGGCGGTCGGCACGCGCGGTTTCGGCTGCTGGCCGTTCAGCAGCGGGCGCTCTTCCGGATAGACCGGATAGGTGTAATAGCCTTGGGTTTTCAGACTGGCCTGGGGGTCCTCCTTCTTGACGATCTCCATGCCCTGCTTCATTTTCTGGTTGACGCGCGAGGCGGCGGCGGCCTTGTCCTTATCCTGCTCTTCGACGGCGAGGGTGGCGACGGCCTGGTCGTTGACGTGGGTGACTTCGCCAAAGGCCGGCACCACGACCAGCGTGCCGGTGGTCGGCAGCGATTCCGGCGCGGCATGCGCGGCCAGCGCGAAGGAGACAGCAGCGGCTGCGGCGATATGTTTCATGACGGTCATTGCGGGCTCCAAGGTTAAATTTACGGCAAGAGGAACTGTACCCGAAATTACCGTGCGCACCTGTAAGACATGGTGAGTGTTTGTAACATTGACAGCTCTCGCCGCTGGCACGGCTACGACATTGCGACCAGGATGACGCACGACATCAAACTGCCCATCAAGAACATCGGGCTGTTAATCAGCGCATAGTAAAACGGACGGGGAAAGAGCGGGTTGATCGCGATGTTGACCGTCATCGCCACGAGATAGCCGATACCGACAATGACTCCAAGCGCGAGCGCACCGCCGTAGGTATGGATTTGCAGGGCCTGCAGCAGGAACGCCGTCGTCACGATATTGATGGTGCCGCAGATGAACGGCCCGATGATGAAGAGCGGCCCCGGCTTCTGCGCGGGCCGATCGGCGATTCCCAGCGACGAGGCGTATTGTTTGCCAAATAAAGCGACAAACCAGATGCCTCCAAGGCAGAAGTTGGCGACGCTTGCGGCCGCGATCGCAAACCAGTTCATTTGAAATAATGCTTCCATCATCCCAGGGTTCCTTTTCATAATTTATCCTATGGCTCATTCAGTGCGCCACCGCTTCGAGTGCTTGTATTGCCAACGTGCTGGAGGCAGTATAATGATTCCACCTGTCAATTCTTGTCAGTTGGTTTAATGCTACGTTCAACTCGCCTCTTCCAGCTTCTGGATGCATTTCGTGCGCTGCCGTCGCCCGTCACCGCCGCGCAACTGGCCGACCGGACAGGCGTATCCGTGCGTTCGATCTACCGCGATATAGACAGTCTGCGCGCAGCCGGGGCCGAGATTGATGGTGAACGTGGATATGGCTACCGCCTCATTGAAGACGGTTCGCTGCCGCCGCAGATGTTCAATCGCCTGGAAATTGAAGCCCTGGTGCTGGGGCTGGCGGAGGTACGCCACATGGGGGATCCGCAACTTGCCGAAGCGGCCGCGACGGTGCTCGGCAAGGTAGCGGGCACGCTGCCCTCGGCGACCCAGCAACAGATTCTTCATGCTGTGTCGCAGGTCCACCGCTTCGAGGGCCGCTATCAAGCGGCTTTGCCTGATATGCGGATCATCCGGGAAAGTTGCTGGCGTGAAGAGGCCCTGGAGATACGCTACAACGACAGATTGGGTGAAGTCACTGAAAGACGGATCTGGCCTCTGTCCATCGTCTATCTCGACAACATGCTGGTATTGCTGGCCTGGTGTTGTCTGCGCGAGGACTTTCGGATGTTCCGGGCCGAACGTCTGGTGTCCGTGGCGGGCACTGGAGAGAGCTTCAGGCCACGGCGCGTGGCGCTGCTGCGCACCTACTTGGCCCAGCTTGCCAGGTTGGACACGGGCACGAAACGATAAGACTTGATACCGGATTGCCCCGCATTGAAAACAGGAGCCGCAGCTCCTGTTCCCCCGACGCTGGCATCAACCCATGGTTGATCAGTTTGCGCCCGCCTCGAACCAGCGTTTGACCAGATCGCGCTCGGCGTCCGTCATGCCGGTGGCGTTCCCGAGCGGCATGCTGCGCGAGACCACCTGGCTGTACACCTGTTGCGCATTGCTGCGGATGCCGGCCTCGCTGTCGAGGCGGACGCCCGCCTGCGCCCCGCCGCCGGAATGGCAGCTCAGGCAACGCTGGCCGACGATGCCGCTGATGGTAGCGAAGCTCGGCACGGCATTGGCGACCAGCGTGTTGATGGTCGCTTCCACTGTGGTGTTGAAGGCCGTCGTGTCCGTGGTGGCACCCACCGAGGCCAGCATCGCCCGCACCGTCGCCGCGGCAGTCTTGCCTTTGTAGGCATTGATGCGCGTGTCGCTGTTGAGCGCGCTGGTAAAGGCCTGGCTCACCGTCACCCGATTATTAATGAGCTTGGCGTCCAGCAGGCCCTGGTCGCTGGTATTCACCAGTGCGGCGCTCATGATCGCCAGCGAGGCATTGGCACGGGTCAGCGTACCGGCGTCGAGCGCGCCGATCCAGAACGCCTTGCCCGCCGCCGCAGGCGAGCGTCCCAGCACATTGGTGAAGATCGCCGTGACGAAGGCTTCGTTGTCGCCCGAGTACAGCGCGGCCGATTCCGCGCTGGTGCCGAAGCTGTCGATCAGCGTCTTGATCGAGGCATTGCTGTCATAGGCGCCGGTCAGGTCGCGGATGCCCGGGGGCGCGTCCAGTTGCACCATCTGCGCGGCAAAGTTGACCAGGGCAGCGCTGTCGGCCGGCCGGCCGAAATAGGAAATGTACAGCTGCTGCACCAGCGGATAATAATCGGTGGCGCTGCTCGCTTGCGCGCCGAGCCGCACGGACGCGGCCATTTTGGGCTGCTGCGCCGCCGTCTCCGGCGAGTTGCCGCCGCCGCAAGCGGCGAGAGCGATGGCCAATACGGAAAAAGTGATGGTCTTGATCAAGGTGCTCACGGTAATCCCCAAGTTAGTTTCGCCGTAAATACCCTGTCAATTGGAAAAGGTTCAAGCAAGACGAAAAAAAACCGGCTTGCGCCGGTTTTTTTGCAAAGATGAAGCTTAGTTCTTCGACTGGTCGACCATCTTGTTCTTGGCGATCCAAGGCATCATCGCGCGCAGTTTCGCGCCGACTTCTTCGATCTGGTGCTCGGCGGTCAGGCGACGGCGCGAGATCAGGGTCGGAGCGCCGGCCTTGTTTTCCAGGATGAAGGACTTGGCGTATTCGCCGGTCTGGATGTCCTTCAGGCACTGGCGCATCGCATCCTTGGTGGCTTCGGTCACGACCTTAGGACCGGTCACGTACTCGCCGTATTCGGCGTTGTTCGAGATCGAGTAGTTCATGTTGGCGATGCCGCCTTCATAGATCAGGTCGACGATCAGCTTCAGCTCGTGCAGGCATTCGAAGTAGGCCATTTCCGGAGCGTAGCCCGCTTCGGTCAGGGTTTCGAAGCCGGCCTTGATCAGCTCGACCGCGCCGCCGCACAGGACTGCCTGCTCGCCGAACAGATCGGTTTCGGTCTCTTCGCGGAAGTTGGTTTCGATGATGCCGGCACGGCCGCCGCCGTTGGCCGAGGCGTACGACAGCGCGATGTCACGGGCGATGCCGGACTTGTCCTGGTACACGGCGATCAGGTGCGGCACGCCGCCACCCTGGGTGTAGGTGGCGCGCACGGTGTGGCCCGGGGCCTTCGGAGCGACCATGATCACGTCCAGGTCGGCGCGCGGCACGACTTGGCCGTAGTGCACGTTGAAGCCGTGGGCGAAGGCCAGCACGGCGCCTTGCTTGGCGTGCGGTGCGACGTTTTCGTTGTAGACCTGGGCGATGTTTTCGTCCGGCAGCAGGATCATGATGACGTCGGCAGCCTTGACCGCATCGTTCACTTCCGCCACTTTCAGGCCGGCTTTCTCAACCTTGTTCCACGAAGAACCACCTTTGCGCAGGCCGACGGTCACGTTGACGCCGGAGTCGCTCAGGTTTTGCGCGTGGGCGTGGCCCTGCGAACCGTAACCGATGATGGCGACGTTTTTGCCCTTGATCAGGGAGAGGTCAGCGTCTTTGTCGTAGAAAACTTTCATGGTATTTCCTTAGTAGTATTTTTGAATTTACTTAAACTTTGAGGATGCGTTCGCCGCGTCCGATGCCGGAACCGCCGGTACGTACCGTCTCCAGGATGGAAGCGCGGTCGATCGAATCGATGAACGCGTCGAGCTTGCTCTTGGCGCCGGTCAGTTCGATCGTGTAGCTCTTCTCGGTGACGTCGATGATGCGGCCGCGGAAGATGTCCGCGGTGCGCTTCATCTCTTCACGCTCCTTGCCCACCGCGCGCACCTTGATCAACATCAGTTCGCGCTCGATGTGCTGGCCTTCGGTCAGATCGACCACCTTGACCACCTCGATCAGGCGGTTCAGGTGCTTGGTGATCTGTTCGATGATGTCGTCCGAGCCGCTGGTGACGATGGTCATGCGCGACAGGGTCGGATCTTCGGTCGGTGCGACCGTCAGCGTTTCAATGTTGTAGCCGCGGGCCGAGAACAGGCCCACCACGCGGGACAACGCGCCGGCTTCGTTTTCCAGCAAGACAGAGATAATGTGTCGCATCTTATAAGTCCTCCGAACCCAACAGCATTTCAGAGAGCCCTTTGCCCGCTTTCACCATCGGCCAGACGTTTTCCGATTGATCGGTAATGAAGTTCATGAAGACCAGCTTGTCTTTCATGCCGAAGGCATCGCGCAGCGCGCCGTCGACGTCGCCCGGTTTCTCGATGCGCATGCCGACGTGGCCGTAGGCTTCCGCCAGCTTCTCGAAGTTCGGCAGCGAATCCATGTAGGACTCGGAATAGCGCGAACCGTAATCGATCTGCTGCCACTGGCGCACCATGCCCAGGAAGCGGTTGTTCAACATGATGATCTTCGGCGTCAGATGATATTGCTTGCAGGTCGCCAGCTCCTGGATGCACATCTGGATCGAGCCTTCGCCGGTGATGCAGGCGACGGTCGCGTCCGGGTTGGCCATCTGCACGCCCATGGCGTACGGCAGGCCCACGCCCATCGTACCCAGGCCGCCCGAGTTGACCCAGCGCTTGGGCTTGTCGAACGGGTAGTACTGCGCGGCCCACATCTGGTGCTGGCCGACGTCGGAGGTGATGAAGGCGTCGCCCTTGGTCACTTCCCACAGCTTCTGCACCACGGCTTGCGGCTTGATCACCAGGTCCGAGGTCGGATACTTCAGGCAATCCTTGCCGCGCCATTCGGCGATCTGCTTCCACCAGTCCTTGAGCGCGGGCGCGTTCGGCCTGGCGTCCGCAGCGTCGAGCTGGGCCAGGAATTCGATCAGCACGTCCTTGACGTTGCCGACGATGGGGATGTCCACTTTCACGCGCTTGGAGATCGACGATGGATCGATATCCACGTGGATGATCTTGCGCGGGTTGGAGGCGAAGTGTTTCGGGTTGCCGATCACGCGGTCGTCGAAGCGGGCGCCGATGGCGATCAGCACGTCGCAGTTCTGCATCGCCATGTTCGCTTCGTAGGTGCCGTGCATGCCGGGCATGCCGACGAATTTCTCGTCGCTGGCGCGGTAGGCGCCCAGGCCCATCAGCGTGTTGGTGACCGGGAAGCCCAGCTTGTCGACCAGCTTGTTCAGCTCGGGCGCCGCATTGGCCAGGATCACGCCGCCGCCGGTGTAGATCATCGGACGCTCGGCCTGCAGCAGCAGCTGGACCGCCTTGCGGATCTGGCCGGAGTGGCCCTTGTCGACCGGTTTGTACGAACGCATCTCGATCTCTTTCGGATACGAGTACGTCGTCTTGTGCATCGAGATATCCTTCGGAATATCGACCAGCACGGGGCCTGGACGGCCGGTGCGGGCGATGAAGAAGGCTTTCTTGACGGTTTCCGCCAAATCCTTGACGTCTTTGACGAGGAAATTGTGCTTGACCACGGGACGGGTAATGCCGACCGTGTCGCATTCCTGGAAGGCATCCTGGCCGATGGCGTGGCTAGGCACCTGGCCCGAGATCACGACCATGGGGATGGAATCCATGTAAGCGGTGGAAAGACCTGTGACCGCATTGGTGACACCCGGACCGGACGTGACCAGCGCGACCCCAACCTTGTTCGAGCTGCGCGAGTACGCATCGGCGGCATGCACTGCGGCCTGTTCGTGACGCACGAGGACGTGTTGGAATTTGTCTTGCTTGAAGATGGCGTCGTAGATATACAGCACGGCTCCGCCGGGATAGCCAAAGACGTGTTCCACGCCCTCTTCCGCCAGGCAGCGCACCAGTATTTCCGCGCCAGTGATTTGTGTTGATGCTTCGGTATTCATGAAACATTCCTTTCAAGGTCCATAGGAGATTGATCGGATGCTCTTTCCTAGCGAAGTAGGCCTGCCTCTACAGCTTTGCCCTGCGTCCCTTTTTTTCTGCGGTTACGCCAGCCTCTTCCGTCAACCGTAGTGACGTGCAAAGCGGCGCTCAACGCAAACTCTCGTTCAGCCGGATCTGTCTGTAGCGGTTGTGCGTACCTCTCGCGCTTGTGGCACGGGTTAGAGCAAACTGCTGACATATGAAAGCGCGTCCCGTCGATTGCGGCGTTGTGTGCCTGCTGCGGCGAGACCATAGAGCTTCGGGGTGTTCAAAGCGTCCCATACGGTACACCGTGGCACCCTGTTTGGGCAAGTGAAATATCGAAAATATCCCCTTGCCGGTGCATTTTCGATCGATTGTGCGTCAAAAACCATGCAGAAATGGCTAATTTTTGCTAGCATGCGCTCAGTTCACGGGTCGCCGCCAGGCATCCCAGCGCCGGCTTTTCCGGCAGTACCCTCACCCGACGCATGGCCACAGACAAAGAATTATCCGACTTCCTCGAAAACGTCGAGCGGCGTGCCTTTAAACAAGCCGTCTACGCAGTGCGCAAGGACGAATCCGCCCTGGACATCGTGCAGGACGCGATGATCAAGCTCGCCGAAAAATACGGCGACAAGCCGGCCGCCGAGCTGCCGATGCTGTTCCAGCGCATCCTGCAGACCACCATCCTCGATTATTTCCGCAGGGAAAAGGTGCGCAACACCTGGGTCAGCCTGTTTTCGGGCATGGGACCCTCGGGCGACGAGCATGAGGACTTTGATATACTCGAATCCTATGCCGCCGAGGAAGGCACCGAGGCCTCCGAGTCCAGCGCGGACAAGGTCGAGCGCCAGCAAATGCTCGAACTCATCGATGCCGAAGTACAAAAGCTTCCGGCACGTCAACGAGAAGCCTTCCTACTGCGTTATTGGCAGGATATGGACGTGGCTGAAACAGCCGAAGCGATGGGGTGTTCCGAGGGAAGCGTGAAAACGCATTGCTCTCGTGCAACACATACACTTGCGGAGTCGCTAAAAGCCTTGGGAATAAAACTATGAATACCGACGATCTGAATTTCGCTTACAAAGTGCGCCACGCGCTCAATGAGAAGCTGGACGATCTGCCCGCATCGACCACAGACCGCCTGGCACAGGCGCGCAAGATGGCGCTCGCCCGAAAGAAAGCCGATGCGCCGATGCAGGTGCGCGTCAGCAAGACCGAGTTGGCCTCGGCTGGCGGCTTCTTCTCGTTCTCGTGGATGACCCGCATGAGCGTGGCGCTGCCGCTGCTGGTACTGGTCGGCGGCCTGGCCGGCATCTACCACTATGAGCAGGAACAGCGCGTGGCCGATCTGGCCGAGCTGGACGCCGCCGTGCTGTCCGACGAATTGCCGCTGTCCGCCTACCTGGACCACGGTTTTAACGCCTATCTGACCCAGAGCGAGCAATAAGCATGGCATTGAGCGGTCGCGCAAAATGGGGCGCTGGAGCGGTAGCTGTGTTAGCGGTAGCAGCGGCGGGCACGGCCTATGTTGCCAGCCGGCCGGATGCGCCGGCCATCGTTTCCGCGCCCATGGCCGCCGCCACCTCGGCGGCATCCGCCCTGCTGCCCGGCGCCAAGACCGGCAAGACCGCGTCCGCCAAGGCGCCCGAAAAAACCATGTGGAAGGACTTGACGCCTGTGCAACAGCAGGCGCTGGAGCCGCTGTCCGCCGAGTGGGACCAGATGGAGCCCATCCGCAAGCAAAAATGGCTGGGCATCGTCAAGCGCTATGCGTCGATGAAGCCGGATGAACAGGCCCGCGTGCAGGAACGCATGCGCGAATGGGTCAAGATGACGCCGGAAGAGCGCCGCCAGGTGCGCCAGAACTTCGCCCGCGCGCAGAAAATCGATCCGTCGCAAAAGACCACGCAGTGGGAGTCCTACCAGCAGTTGCCGGAAGAACAGAAGAAGGAACTGGCCGCCAAGGCTGCGATCAAGAAGCAGGTCGCCAACCTGCCGACGCCGACGCAAAGCAAGATCAAGACGGTGGCGCCGATCAAGCCGGCCGTGCCGACCACCGGCGGCCCTGCCGTGGCGCCGGCCGCCGCGCCAACCGCGGCGGCGGTTACCCCGGTAGCGCCGGGCATCGATCCGGCCACCGGCGCGCCGATTCCCAATGCATCGAATATAGCGCCGGCCGTGGCGCCCGCCTCACCGGCCGCGCCGGGCACCGTCCAGCCCGCCCCACCCGCCAGCAGCAATGTCAAATAATCCGCCTGTTACCAACCCCACCGTCAAACGCCGCCTGATTTCAATGGTGTATGAAACCCTGCTGGGTTTCGCGGTGTTGTTCCTGCCCTTCCTGATCTTTGAAGTCGCCACCCACGCCAGCCATACACCGACGGTGGAGCACATGCGCCAGGCGCTGGCCTTCCTGGTGCTGGGCGCCTATTTCATCCACCAGTGGAGCCGCGACGGCCAGACGCTGGCGATGAAGACCTGGCGCCTGAAGCTGGTGCGCCCCGGCCATCCGCACCTGTCGCTGCAGACGGCCGCCGTGCGCTACCTGCTGAGCTGGATGTGGGTGCTGCCGGCGCTGCTGGTGTCGCTGGTGTTCGGCCTGCACAAGTGGCAGGCGCTGGGCGCTGTCGGCGTTGGCATTTTGCTGTGGTCGCTGACGGCCTTCTTCGACAAGGACCGCCAGTTCCTGCACGACAAACTGACCGGCACCCGCCTGGTCCAGTTGCCGCCGCCGGAAAAGAAAAAGAAGGCTGCGGACAAGGCCGCTCCCGCCGCTTAAAACTTCTCGTGGTTCTGCAGGTAGCGCCACTCGCCCAGCGGCAGGCTGGCCATCGCGAGGCGTCCAATGCGGATGCGCTTCATCGACACCACGCTCAGGCCGACCAGCTTGCAGACATGCTCGATCTGGCCCGGCTTCGGATTCTTCACGGCGAAGCGCAGGCGGTTCTCGTTCTGCCAGCTGACCTTGTTCGGCGGCAGCGGCTTGCCGTTGAACGGCAGGCCGTGGTTCAGCAGCGCCAGACCATTTTCCATGATGTCGCCCGTTACCTCGACGATGATTTCGTGCTCGATCTTGGCGGCGTCGTCGACCAGCTTGCGGCTGACGCGGAAATCCTGCGTGAAGATCAGCAGGCCGCTGGCCTTGGTCTCCAGCGGCGTGGTCAGGGTCAGGCCGGCCAGGTGGCGCTTGAGGAAGCGCTGGCCCGGCGCGGAGCGCGTCAGCGTGGCCGCGTTCAGCAGATGCAGCGCCGGCGCGCCATCCTTGCCGATGCCGCCGTTGGCGCCCACCGGCTTATGCAGCAGGATCGTCACCGGCACGATCTCCAGCAGCGTGGCGTCGGCGGCCACGTCGATCTGCTGCTCCATCGTCACGCGCGCCCCCGCCTCCTCCACCACGACGCCGTCGACGCTGACGTAACCGCCCTCGATATAGAGTTCGGCTTCGCGGCGCGAGCATGGGCGCATCTCCGACAGGCGCTTGGCCAGGCGGACGGTGTTATCAGTGGTGGTGTCGGTCATCCGAAGAAATCTCCAAAAACGGTAATGGCGCGGTCGATGTCCTCGCGCGACGCATCCATGTGCGTGACGATGCGCAGGTGCGGCGACATCGACACGCGTATGCGGGTCAGTTGCAACACGTCGTTCAAGCCGCGGCAGGCATCGGCCGGGATATCGACGTAAAAGATATTGGTCTGCGGCGTGCTGACCTTGATGCCTTTGAGCTTGGCCAGCTCGCCGGCGAAGTAGGTGGCGTTGTCATGGTCTTCCGCCAGTCGCGCGAAGTTGTGCTGCAGCGCGTACAGGCCGCCGGCGGCGATCATGCCGGCCTGGCGCATGCCGCCGCCCAGCATCTTGCGCCAGCGCTTGGCCTCGGCGATCAGCGGCTTGCTGCCGCACAGGACGGAGCCGATCGGCGCGCCCAGCCCCTTGGACAAACAGACGGAGACCGAATCGAAGCCCGCCACCGCCGCGCGCGCGCTCACGCCCAGCTTGACGGCGGCGTTGCAGACGCGGGCGCCGTCAAGGTGCGTGGCCAGGCCGCGCCCGTGCGCCAGCGTGGTCGCCTGCTTCAGATAATCGAGGCCCAGCACGCGGCCGCCGATGGTGTTTTCCAGCGCCAGCAATTTGGTGCGCGCAAAGTGGAAATCGTCCGGCTTGATATAGGATTCGATGTCGGCCAGCGCGATGCTGCCGTCGGGCTGGTTGATGATGGGCTGCGGCTGGATACTGCCCAGCACCGCCGCACCGCCGCCCTCATAGCGGTAGGTATGGGCTTCCTGCCCGACCAGGTATTCGTCGCCGCGGCCGCAGTGGGCCAGCAGCGCCAGCAGATTGCTCTGTGTGCCGGACGGCGCGAACAGCGCGTCCTCGTAGCCGAACAAATCGGCGGTATATTCCTGCAGCCGATTGACGGTTGGATCGTCGCCGTAGACATCGTCGCCGACGTCCGCCGCATTCATCGCCGCGCGCATCGCCGCACTGGGGCGGGTGACGGTGTCGCTGCGCAGATCCAACCATTTTTCGTTCAGCTCACTCATCGTTCCGTCGCCCTTTCAGTTTATTGTTTCGCTACCTGCTCGGTGAAGAAGCGGTTGCCCATCTCCTCCAGCCCCAATGTTTCCAGCACTTCCTGCAGCCGCTCCGATGGACGCTGGCGCGGCAGGTTTTTATACGTGGCGATGATCAGCTCATTCTTCATCGAGTGCTCCCAGCCAACCAGTTCGGTCACGTTGACCTGGTAGCCATGCGCCTCCAGCTGCAGGCAGCGCAGCACGTTGGTGATCTGGCTGCCGAATTCGCGCGTGTGGATAGGGTGGCGCCAGATTTCGGTCAGCGCGGACTTGGCCAGCGACTTGCCCTTGTTCTTCTTCAGCACCGACGCGACTTCCGCCTGGCAGCAAGGCACCAGCACCATGTACCTGGCCTTCTTCTTCAGCGCGAAGTGAATGGCGTCGTCGGTCGCCGTGTTGCAGGCGTGGAGCGCGGTGACGATGTCGATCTGCTCCGGCAGCAGTTTCGATTCGGTGGACTCGGCCACCGACAGCGGCAGGAAGGACATGCCGGGGAAGTTGAACTGCCTGGCCAGCTCCTGCGAGCGCGCCACCAGCTCTTCGCGGGTTTCGATGCCGTAGATGTGCGAGCTATCGCCCAGGGCCTTGAAGAACAGGTCGTAGATGATGAAGCCGAGATAGGACTTGCCGGCGCCGTGGTCGACCAGCGACACGCTGTCCTTCCCGGCCAGCACGTCCTTCAACAGCGGCTCGATGAACTGGTACAGGTGATAGACCTGCTTCAGCTTGCGGCGGCTGTCCTGGTTCATCTTGCCGTCGCGGGTCAGGATGTGCAGCTCCTGCAGCAGCGCGACGGTCTGGCCTTCGCGGATTTCCGGCATGTTGTCGGCGCCGGTGACGGTGGCGCCGATCTTGTTCGCTTGCTTATTGGGCTTCATCGATCCACGCCTGCTGAATCGCTTCGAGGACCTTCTCACCGCCGCGCGTGTGGTCGTCGTCGAACTCTTCGAGGTCGACGATCCAGTTGTGCAGATCGGTGAAGCGGATAGTCAGCGGATCGACGTCCGGGTGTTTATCGTAAAGCGCTTCCGCAATCGCGGTGATGTCAGTCCACTTCATATCAGTGCCCGCCTTCGCTTGCGTGATTGATGGTGTACTTCGGAATTTCAACGACCAGGTCTTCGTCGGCCACGACCGCCTGGCACGACAGGCGCGACACGGCTTCCAGGCCCCAGGCCTTGTCCAGCAGGTCTTCCTCGGTTTCGCTGGCTTCGCTCAGCGAATTGAAGCCTTCGCGCACCAGCACGTGGCAGGTGGTGCAGGCGCAGGATTTTTCGCAGGCGTGCTCGATGTGGATGTCATTTTCAAGCATGACGTCGCACAGCGTCTTGCCGGCGGGAGTTTCGACAACGGCGCCGTCCGGGCACAGTTTTGCGTGGGGCAGGAATACGATTTGTGGCACTTGATACCTCTAGGTTTTGATTTTTATACGACCTGGTCCAGCGTCTTGCCGGCCAGCGCACTGCGCACGCTGCGATCCATGCGGCGCGATGCGAATTCTTCGGTGCCGTTGGCCAGCGCTTCGACGGCGGACTTCACCGCCGCATGATCGGCCGCGCCGGTCTGCGACTGGGCGATCACGTCGCGCACCTTGTTCATCAGCACATCGACCGATGCGCGTTCCTCGCCGCTCAGCAGCTCGGCGTCTTCGTCCAGCGCGGACTGCGTCGCCAGCAGGATGCGCTCGGCCTCGACCTGCTCTTCGCGCAATGCGCGGGCGACCATGTCGACGTCGGCAGACTTGTACGAATCCTGCAGCATGCGCGCGACGTCGTCGTCGCCCAGGCCGTAGGCCGGCTTGACGGTGATCGACGCTTCCACGCCGGAGCGCAGCTCGCGCGCGGAAACCGACAGCAGGCCATCCGCGTCGACCTGGTAGGTGATGCGGATGCGTGCCGCGCCGGCCACCATCGGCGGAATGCCGCGCAGCTCGAAGCGCGCCAGCGAACGGCAGTCGGACACCAGTTCGCGCTCGCCCTGCAGCACGTGCACCGCCAGCGCGGTCTGGCCATCCTTGAAGGTGGTGAACTCCTGCGCGCGGGCGCAAGGAATCGTCGAGTTGCGCGGAATGATCTTCTCGACCAGACCGCCCATGGTCTCGATGCCCAGCGACAGCGGGATCACGTCCAGCAGCAGCCAGTCGTCGCCGGGCGCGCGGTTACCGGCCAGCAGATTGGCCTGGATCGCCGCGCCCAGCGCCACGACCTTGTCCGGATCGATGTTCGCGTGCGGGATGGTGTGGAAGTATTCGCTGACCGCTCGCTGCACATGCGGCATGCGCGTCGCGCCGCCGACCATGACCACGCCGTCGACGTCGTCCGCATCGACATTCGCGTCGCGCAGCGCCTTCTTGATCGCCTTCATGGTCTTCTCGATCAGGTGCTTGGTGATCTCCTGGAAGGTCGCGGCGGTGACCTTCAGATGCACCTCTTCGCCCGAGCCGAGGACGGCGTCCACGGTCACTTCGGCCTTGGTCGACAGCAGTTCCTTCGCTTCGCGCGCCTTGACCATCAGCACGGCGGTGTCTTCGTCCGACAGCGGCGCCAGCTTTTCCTGCTGGTGGATGTAGCAGAACAGGCGATGGTCGAAGTCGTCGCCGCCCAGCGCGGAATCGCCGCCGGTGGACAGCACTTCGAACACGCCCTTGCTCAGCTTGAGGATGGAGATGTCGAAGGTGCCGCCGCCCAGGTCATAGACGGCGTAGATGCCTTCCGAGCCGTTATCCAGGCCGTAGGCGATGGCGGCGGCGGTAGGCTCGCTCAGCAGGCGCAGCACGTTGATGCCGGCCAGCTGCGCGGCGTCCTTGGTGGCCTGGCGCTGGGCGTCGTCGAAGTAAGCCGGCACGGTGATGACGGCGCCGACCAGGTCGTCGCCCAGCGAATCTTCCGCGCGCTGGCGCAGCGTGGCCAGGATCTGCGCCGAGATCTCGACCGGGCTCTTGATGCCGGCGATGGTCTTCAGCTGCACCATGCCGGGCGTGTCCTGGAAATCGTAGGGCATGTTTTCCGCGTAGGCGATATCGGCCAGGCCGCGGCCCATGAAACGCTTGACGGAGACGATGGTGTTCTTCGGATCGGTGGTCTGCGCGGCCTGCGCCTTGTAGCCGATGTTGGCATGGCCGTTCGGCAGGTAGCGCACCACGGACGGCAGCAGCGGACGGCCATCCTCATCGCTCAGCACTTCTGGAATGCTGTTGCGCACGGTGGCGACCAGCGAATTGGTGGTGCCCAGGTCGATACCGACCGCCAGGCGGTGCTGGTGCGGTGCGGTGGACATGCCGGGTTCGGAAATTTGCAGAAGTGCCATGGATGAGACCTGTATTTTTTGTATTGCCCAAGCACGCGCGGCCGGCGCGTGCGGTCAGGCTTCGATTGCTTCAAATGCGAAGCGGACTTCTTCGCCGAATTTTTCGAGGAACATCAGCGCGCGCACGCCCTGGGCCGCCGCGTGGAAGTCGCCGGCGTCGATCTGCTGCCCGATCTCGGCCAGGCGCGCCTTGCGTTCGTTGCGCAGCTGCTTGTCCAGTGCTTCCAGCGCGTCGCCGTCCTTGCTGGCGCGGGCGTCGCCCAGCTCTTCGCGCCACTCCATCTGCTGCATCAGGAAGGCCATCGGCATCGCGGTGTTCGACTCGGTCTGCAAGTCGACGCCATTGAGCTCGCACATGTACTGCGCGCGCTTCTGCGGATTTTTCAGGGTCTGATAGGCTTCGTTGGCGCGGGTGGCCCACTGCATGGCGACGCGCTTTTCGGCGTCGGTGGCATTGACGAACTTGTCGGGATGGACGCGGCCCTGCACGTCGCGGTAGGCGCTGTCCAGCGCTCCCGCGTCCACGGCAAACTGCTGCGGCAGATTGAACAGCTCAAAGTGATTTTGCATGGCTTATCAGATGCGGAAGCTTTCGCCGCAACCGCAAGCGTCTTTCTCGTTCGGGTTATGGAACTTGAAGCCTTCGTTCAAGCCCTCGCGCGCGAAATCGAGCTCGGTGCCGTCGATATACGGCAGGCTTTTCGGATCGACGAATACCTTGACGCCGTGCGATTCGAAGACGCTGTCCTCGGCCGCCACTTCGTCCACGTATTCCAGCTTGTAGGCCAGGCCCGAGCAGCCGGTGGTGCGCACGCCGAAACGCAAACCGACGCCCTTGCCGCGGCGTTCGATGTAGCGGTTGATATGCTTGGCTGCTTTTTCGGTCAGGGTGATTGCCATTTGATTCTCCGTGCCGGCGACGACGATCGTCGCCGGTGTAAAACAGACTTAGGCCGCGACTGGGTGCTTGGTCTGGTAGTCCAGCACTGCCGCCTTGATGGCGTCTTCCGCCAGGATCGAGCAGTGGATCTTCACCGGCGGCAGCGCCAGTTCTTCGGCGATCTGGGTGTTCTTGATGGCCAGCGCCTGATCCAGCGTCTTGCCCTTGACCCATTCGGTCACCAGCGAGCTGGAGGCGATGGCCGAACCGCAGCCGTAGGTCTTGAACTTCGCGTCCTCGATCAGGCCATCGGCGCCGACCTTGATCTGCAGTTTCATGACGTCGCCGCAGGCCGGCGCGCCGACCATGCCGGTGCCGACGGTTTCATCGCCCTTTTCGAAAGCGCCAACGTTGCGTGGGTTTTCGTAGTGGTCCAGTACTTTTTCCGAGTAAGCCATTTTAGTGCTCCTGTAACTTTAAAATTAGTGGGCTGCCCATTGGATCGAGCTGATGTCGATGCCTTCTTTGAACATGTCCCACAGCGGCGACAGTTCACGCAGTTTGTGTACCTTGGACTTCATCAGGTCGATGGCGAAGTCGATATCCTCTTCCGTCGTGAAACGGCCGATGGTGAAACGGATCGAGCTGTGCGCCAGCTCGTCGCTGCGGCCCAGCGCGCGCAGCACATAAGATGGTTCCAGCGAGGCCGAAGTACACGCGGAACCGGACGACACGGCCAGGTCTTTCACGGCCATGATCAGCGACTCGCCCTCGACGTAGTTGAAGCTGACGTTCAGGTTGTGCGGCACGCGGTGTTCCATGTCGCCGTTGATATAGGTTTCCTCGATCTCCTGCAGGCCCTTGGCCAGGCGGTCGCGCAGGCCCTTGATGCGGGTGATCTCGCTGTCCATTTCCACCTTCGCCAGGCGGAAGGCTTCGCCCATGCCGACGATCTGGTGGGTAGGCAGGGTGCCGGAGCGCAGGCCGCGCTCGTGGCCGCCGCCGTGCATTTGCGCTTCGATGCGCACGCGCGGCTTGCGGCAGACGTACAGCGCGCCGATGCCTTTCGGGCCATAGGTCTTGTGCGCGGTGAAGGTCATCAGGTCGACCTTGGTCTTTTGCAGGTCGATCACCACCTTGCCGGTCGCCTGGGCGGCGTCGCAGTGGAAGATGATGCCTTTCGAGCGGCACAGCGCGCCGATCTCGTCGATCGGCTGGATCACACCGATCTCGTTATTGACCAGCATGACGGAGACCAGGATGGTGTCCGGACGGATGGCGGCGGTCAGCTGCTCGATGGTGATCAGGCCGTTGTCCTGCGGCTCCAGGTAGGTCGCCTCGAAGCCGACGCGTTCCAGCTCGCGCACCGTGTCCAGCACCGCCTTGTGCTCGGTCTTGACGGTGATGATGTGCTTGCCCTTGGTCTTGTAGAACTGCGCCGCGCCCTTGATGGCCAGGTTGTTCGACTCGGTGGCGCCGGAGGTCCAGATGATTTCGCGCGGGTCGGCATTGACCAGGGCGGCGACGTGGGCGCGCGCCTCTTCCACCGCTTTTTCCGCCGTCCAGCCGTACATGTGGCTGCGCGACGCGGGATTGCCGAACTGCTCGCGCAGGTAGGGAATCATCATGTCGGCGACGCGTGGATCGATCGGCGTGGTGGCCGAGTAGTCCATGTAGATCGGGAAATGCGGGGCGGTCTGGAACTTCACTGGCGCGATGTTTTTTTCAGGGGCGTTCATCTGGGTTACTCCGATTTAACTTATTCTCTTAACCAAGCGCGGCGTGGTTACGGTGCATCACGACCACGTTTTGTTCAGCATTCTTTTGCTTCTGTTGATCGACCAGATCCTGCAGCGATACCGAATCCAGGTAGTCGACCATCTTTTCATTCAGCGTGGCCCACAGTTCGTGGGTCATGCAGCGCGCGCCGCTGGTGGCGTCGGCGCCATGACAATTTTCCTTGCCGCCGCACTGGGTCGCATCCAGCGGCTCGTCGACGGCGATAATGATGTCGGCCACGGTGACCTTGTCGGCGCGGCGCGCCAGACTGTAGCCGCCGCCCGGACCACGGATCGACTCGACGATCTCATGGCGTCGCAGCTTGCCGAACAACTGCTCCAGGTAGGACAGCGAGATGGCCTGGCGCTGGCTGATGCCGGAGAGCGTGACCGGGCCCTTGCCTTGGCGCAAAGCCAGATCGATCATCGCAGTCACAGCAAAACGGCCTTTGGTGGTCAGACGCATCACTACCTCGGTTCAACTGGGTTAAAATATCGACCTTTCACGCTAACCAGCACCTGAGAGGGCTGATTAGTTGATCGATTTAGTCAAGTATACCAAACTTTAACAAAGTGTGCCGGGAGGGCCTCGGTCCTACTTACCCTTCAGCAATTGCATCGGTTTGAACAGCGCGTGCATGTCCTGGTTGCCGATGAAACTGAGGTTGTATGGGTGTTCCGCGGCGATCTGCGGGAAATCCTTCATTACCGGCAACTTGCTCAGCAATTCAGCAATCTTCCCCCACAGAATCATCGTCGGCGTGACGCGCGCCTGGGCGGCCAGGCCGGTCATCACCGTCTCGAAGAACGGCAGCCAGGCCTTGGCATCCTTGGCCGGGGCCACATGGCTGCGGAATACCAGCGAGGCGTTCAGCAGCAGGAAGCCTTGCCCGGTCAGTTTCCGCTGCATGTCGGCCAGCGTCTGGATGTGGCTGCCTGCGCCTCTGCGGGCCTGGGCGGACACCGCCGCCATCGCCTCGCCGGCGGTGTTGTCCAGCGCCAGCTGGCCGTCGGCCACCAGCAGCATCTTCATGAAATTACGCAGTGAGGTGGCCTTGTTGACCGGCTTGGACAGGCCGCCGCCCTCCTCGCTCGACCACAGGCTGCCGACCGCGCCATCCATGAAGCAGACGCCGGTGGCGCTTTCCTCGCGCGGATACGGGCCCTCGCCCACTAATACATAGCGCACATCCTGTAGCGGCAGGGCAAAGGCGGCGAACAGGCGCTGCTCCGTCGGCAGGTATTGGTCCTGCGCCAGTTGCGGCAGGTAGTCGGGATAGGCCGTCATCATGGCCTCCAGTCCCTTGATCAGCAATGGGCGCCAGGAGGCGTCGGCGCGCGGCAGCGCATCGAGGATGGAGGTCGGGATCGTCATGGGCGGAAAGCTTCCAGGCAAAGGCGAGATTGTATCGCCGAATCGCCTCCCGCCCAATATCTCAGGCCAGGCTCCAGCCCCGTTTCTTCATGCTCACGAGATCGGCCAGCACCAGCACGGCCAGCGAGGACAGCAGGATAAAGCCGGAATTGCCGCCCACCGCCGGGCTGGGATGGAAGTGCAACACGTCCACCGCCAGCCGGCTCAGGATGAAGGTGTAGGTCAGCGCATAGCTGCGCATGATCCACAACCGGTGCAGGTCGACCTTACGCTGCATGATGGCCGCCACCGCCACCAGGGTCGCGTACAGCCAGCAGACGGCTTGCGCGCAAGTCATCCAGCGCTCGCTGCCGGACAGGTGGTCGAGCGCGATCCAGATCGCCGTCGGCGCGCCGATGCAGATCGCCAGCAGGTAGGCGTAGCCGATCGGGCGATGCAGGCGGCGGACGCGCCGGAAAGGCAGCAGTTGCAGCGGCGCGGCAAACAGCGCCACGCTGCCGGCGGTCGCGTGCACGTGCAGCAGCAGCCTGTAGTCGCTGATCTTCTGGTCCCAGGCCGGGTTCCAGCCCAGCAGCATCGGCAGTTCGACTTGCACCATCACCCAGGCCACCAGGCCGCCCAGCACGAAAAAGATAATCCACAGTTGACGTTGAGAGATCGATTCCAGCATGACGTCCTCGATAAAAAAGTCGGCCCGACGTGCAGCAGCGCAGGGCCAGGGGTTGGAGGGATCACACGACGATCTTTTTCGTCGATGTTGCCGCACGACAATTAACGCATTCAATCGGCGTTAGTGCGACAAAAAATATGTAACAATTGAGG
Source organism: Duganella sp. Dugasp56 (assembly GCF_047304105.1). Lineage (NCBI taxonomy): Bacteria > Pseudomonadati > Pseudomonadota > Betaproteobacteria > Burkholderiales > Oxalobacteraceae > Duganella > Duganella sp. Dugasp56. The sequence goes on along the minus strand of NZ_JBGLYQ010000003.1, from coordinate 120,213 downwards.
GGAAATAATTTAACAGACAATATTTGCCGGCCTTTTTACAACAGCTGTCCAATCTGCCTAAATTGCCGGTTGAACTAACAGAGTTGCCGGTTGAACTACCAGACGGACACCAAGCGCAGTGCATACGCGGGCGGTGCCGCTGCAATGGATCTGCGTCAAGAATCCCTTCGTCAGTCTGCCAGCCAGCCGCCGGTGAAGCCTGCGCGCGACAGGCCGTCGCGCAGATAGGTGTTGTTGCGCATCAGGCTCCAGGGAAAATCATGCAGGTGATTTTCTATCATGATGACCGTCGGGCCTTCGTTGATGCCGAAGTGATAGGGCGACACCCAGCGCCGGCAGCCTTGGTCGTCCAGGTGGAAGATGGTGGAAAACGATGCCTTGAAGCCGTAGGGATTGGCCTCGCACAATTGCAGGCTCTGATAATGCTGGATGCTGGGTAGCACGATCTCCGGCGCGAACGGCAGCGAGGCGGCCACCGCCCACGGCGCCAGCGTGCCGTCGTCCGGACCGTAAGGCGCACCACGGCTGACATAGTCGTAGAACTTGCGCTGCACGCCGTCGAGCCGTTTGGTCGACGGCCCCGGCCCGTCGCTGGCGGTGATACCCCAGCATAGTTCGCCGTACTCGGGGAAGCCCAGCGGATTCTCGATCGCATAGCGCTGCTGCGCGTAGGTGGCGCGGCGGCTGTTCTCGAAATAGTCGAGGTCGTGCGCGCGCATGAAGTCGTCGCGGATGCCGCGCAGGTCCAGCCAGATGTGCGACATCTGGTGTATGAACAGCGGCCCCGCGTACAGGTAGTCGATGCCGTGCAGGGACTTCCATTCGTAGCTGCTGGCCCAGGCGTCGTAGCTGTCGCGCCCGATGGGAAAGGTTGGCGAGCCCAGCGCCAGGATGTACAGGATCAGCGCCTCGTCGTAGCCTTCCCAGTGGTAGCGCAGGAAGCCGGTCTTGGGCTTCCAGCCGTGGCGCAGCAGCCCCTTCTTGCCGCGCATCCATTGCCAGTCCACGCGGCGGTACAGCATGTCGGCCAGTTCGCGGATCTCGCTTTCCTCCGGCGTGTCGGCCGTGAAGAATCCGGCCGCCGTCAGCATGCCGGCGATCAGCAGCGCGGTATCGATGCTGGACAGCTCGCAATTCCACACCCGCGTGCCGGTTTTTATGTCCAGGAAATGGTAGTAGAAGCCCTTGTAGCCGGTGGCGGAGGGCGACCTGCCCTGCTCGCTGTTGGCAAAGAAGCGCATCGTGGTCAGCGTGCGCGCCACCGCGTCGCCGCGCGGCATGCAGCCGCGCCGCACGCCGATCACATACGCAGTCAGGGCCATGCCGACGGCGGCGATGCTGGCCGGCCAGTCGGGGGCGGTCTTGTCGCGCACCAGGCCGTTGTGCGGATTGGTTTCGTTGACAAAATAGCCGAAGGAATTCTTCTGCATATCCATCAGCAGGGCCAGCGATGCGGTGTCCAGGGTCGCGGGCGGCAAGGTAGTCATGGTCGGTCCTGCGTGAGGCGAAAACCACATCCTGTCATACCGGCAGAGGCCGGTATGTTCTATAACGCACAGATCGCGTTCCGGTACTTGCGGTGCAGGGACTTTTGCCGCACTATCTAATGACAAAATTGACAACGAGGGTAATGTGGCAACTCCCGACATCTCCAAGCTGAAAATCGAGCGCGGCGCCCAGGCACAGGCCCCCGGCCAGCGCAGCAAGCGCCGCCGCTGGATCCGGATCGCGGCGGTCGTGGTGGCGGTCGGCATCGGCGGCCGGGTGGCGATGGGCCAGTTCGCCGGCAAGCCCAGCGTGGAGATCGTCACCGTGGCCCAGAGCTACCCGTCGCAAAGCTATACGCTGCTCAACGCCACCGGCTACGTGGTGGCGCAGCGCAAGGCGGCCCTGTCGTCCAAGGCCACCGGCCGGCTGGAGTGGCTGGGCGTGCTTGAAGGCAGCAAGGTCAAAAAAGACGAGGTGGTGGCGCGGCTGGAAAACCGCGACGTCGGCGCCGCGCTGGGCCAGGCGCAGGCCAACGTCAAGGTCGCGCAGGCCAACCTGGAACAGGGCCAGGCCGAACTGCAGGACGCGCAGGCCAACTTCAAGCGCACCGCCGAACTGCTGAACCAGAAATTCATCACCGCCTCGGCCTACGACACCGCGCAGGCGCGGCTGAACAAGGCCAAGGCCAACATCGCCGGCTACAACGCCGCCATCGCCGCCGCGCGCGCCAACGCGCAGGCGGCGCAGGTGGCGCTGGACCAGACCGTGATACGGGCGCCGTTCGACGGCGTGATCCTGACCAAGAACGCCAACGTCGGCGACAACATCACGCCCTTCTCTTCCGCCGCCGACAGCAAGGGCGCCGTCGTCACCATCGCCGACATGGATACGCTGGAGGTGGAGGCCGACGTCTCCGAATCGAACCTGAGCAAGATCCGCGTCGACCAGCCGACCGAAATCCTGCTCGACGCCTTCCCCGAGCTGCGCCTGGCCGGCACCGTCTCGCGCATGGTGCCGACCATGGACCGCAGCAAGGCGACCTTGCTGGTCAAGGTGCGCTTCATCGACCGCGATCCGCGCGTGCTGCCGGACATGAGCGCCAAGGTGGCCTTCCTGTCCAAGGCCGTCCCGCCTGAAGACAAGCAGGCGGTGACCGCCGTGCAGCCGGCCGCCATCGTCCAGCGCGACGGCAAGGCCGTGGTGTTCGTGCTCGACGGCGACAAGGTCAAACAGGTCGCCGTCACGCAGGGTCGCAAGATCGGCGAGCTGACCGAGGTCAAGGGCGTCAAGCCCGGCGACAAGGTGGTGATGGCGCCGGACGCCAAGCTGCATGACGGCGCCGCCGTCAGCCTGGCGAAGAAATGACCATGGCCGAGCCACTGGTACTGATCGAGCACCTGGTCAAGTCCTATCGCCGCGGCGACCAGGTGGTGGAGGTGCTGCGCGATATCAGCCTGGCGATACCGGCCGGCGACTTCACCGCGCTGATGGGCCCTTCCGGCTCCGGCAAGAGCACGCTGCTCAATCTCATCGCCGGCATCGACAAGCCCGATCGCGGCGTGCTGCGCATCGCCGGCCTCGATATCGCCGGCATGGGCGAGACCGACCTGGCGCACTGGCGCGCCACCAACGTCGGCTTCATCTTCCAGTTCTATAACCTGATGCCGGTGCTGTCGGCGTTTGAAAACGTCGAGCTGCCGCTGCTGCTGACACCCTTGTCGCGCCGCGAACGGCGCGAGCGTGTCGAGCTGACCCTGGAGATGGTCAACCTTTCCGACCGCATGGACCACACGCCGAACGAACTGTCCGGCGGCCAGCAGCAGCGCGTGGCCATCGCCCGCGCCATCGTCACCGATCCGACCCTGATCGTCGCCGACGAGCCGACCGGCGACCTCGATCGCAACTCCGCCGCCGAGATCCTGGCGCTGCTGCAGCAGCTCAACCAGCAGCTGGGCAAGACCATCATCATGGTCACGCACGACGCCAACGCGGCGGCGCAGGCGCGCACCATGATCCATCTGGAAAAAGGCGAATTGATCGCCGGCGAGCCCGCCGCCTCCCCCGCCTGACCCCGCGCCATGTACACGTTCCGGCTGATCGTCAAGAATACCATGCGCCACAAGCTGCGCACCTCGCTGACGATACTCGGCCTGGTGGTGGCGATCTTTTCCTTCGGCCTGCTGCAGACGGTGGTGGACGCCTGGTACGCCGGCGCCGAGGGCGCCTCCAACACCACGCTGGTCACGCGCAACAAGACCTCGCTGGTGTTTCCGCTGCCGCTGTCGTACCAGGCCCGCATCCGCGCGGTGCCGGGCGTGTCCGGCGTCGGCTTCGCCAACTGGTTCCAGGGCACGTACAAGGATCCGAAGAACTTCTTCGCGCAGTTCGCCATCTCCGGCGAGAGCTACCTGGACATCTATCCCGACTATCTGCTGACGCCCGACGAACGCGCCGACTTCCTGCGCGACCGCAAGGGCTGCATCGTCGGCCGCAAGCTGGCCGACCAGTACGGCTTCAAGGTCGGCGACATCATTCCGCTCAAGGGCACCATCTATCCCGGCAACTGGGAGTTGGTGGTGCGCGGCATCTACGACGGCAAGCAGAGCACCACCAACACGGCGACGCTGTTCTTCCACTGGGACTACGTCAACGAGACCATAAAGAAGCTGGCGCCGCGCCGCGCCAACCAGATCGGCGTCTACGTGGTGCAGATCAACCAGCCGGAAAATGCCGCGTCCATCTCCGCCGCCGTCGACAAGGAGTTCGCCAACTCGCTGGCCGAAACGCTGACCGAGACCGAGAAGGCCTTCCAGCTGGGTTTCGTGTCGATGTCCGAGGCGATCGTGGTGGCGATACGGGTGGTGTCGTTCGTGGTCATCGTCATTATCGCGGCGGTGATGGCCAACACCATGGCCATGAGCGCGCGCGAGCGGCTGGGCGAATACGCCACGCTGAAGGCGCTCGGTTTCGGCCCCGGCTTCCTGACCTTGATGATCCTCGGCGAATCGCTGCTGCTGTCGCTGTTCGGCGCGGCGATCGGCATCGTCATGCTGTTCCCGTTCGCCGCCTTCCTCGGCAAGGTGATGGGCACCATGTTCCCCGTGTTTGAAGTGTCGCAGCTGACGGTGATCCAGCAGATGCTGGCGGCGCTGGCCATTGGCGCCGTCGCCGCCATCGCGCCCACCGTGCGCGCGGTGCGCATCAACATCGTCGAGGGACTGAGGAGCATAGGATGACGCTTCCATCATGAAGATCCCCTTGTCCTACGTGGCCCGTAACCTGTGGGCGCGCCGCCTGACCACCGCGCTGACCGGCGCCGGCCTGGCGCTGGTGGTGTTCGTGTTCGCCACGGTGCTGATGCTGGACGAGGGCCTGCGCAACACCATGGTCACCACCGGCGAATACGACAACGTGGTGCTGGTGCGCCGCTCCGCCGAGACCGAGGTGCAGAGCGGCGTCGACCGGCCCCAGGCCAGCGTCGCCTCCAGCCATCCCGCCATCGCGCTCGGCGCCGACGGCCAGCCGATGCTGTCGAAGGAAACCGTGGTGCTCATTTCGCTCAACAAGCGCGGTTCGGCCAAGCCGTCCAATGTCATCATCCGCGGCATCTCGCCGCGCGGCATGACGCTGCGGCCGCAGGTCAAACTGACGGCCGGCCGCATGTTCCGCCCCGGCGCCTCCGAGATCATCGCCGGCGCCAGCATCGCGCGCCGCTTCGAAGGCGCCGGCATCGGCGAAACGCTGCGCTTCGGCCAGCGCGAATGGACCGTGGTCGGCCTGTTCGACGCCGGCAACAGCGGCTTCGATTCGGAGATCTGGGGCGATGCCGACCAGCTGATGCCGGCCTTCCGCCGAGTCGCCTACTCGTCTGTGATACTTCGGCTGGCCGACACCGCGTTGTTCGACGGCTTCAAGAAGGACATCGAAGCCGATCCGCGCCTGACGCTGGACGCGAAGCGCGAGCAGACCTTCTACTCCGACCAGTCGAAGGCGCTGTCGACCTTCATCAGCGTGCTGGGGCTGATCCTGTCGGTGATCTTTTCCATCGGCGCGATGATAGGCGCCACCATCACCATGTACGCCTCGGTCGCCAACCGCGTCGGCGAGATCGGCACCCTGCGCGCGCTGGGCTTCCAGCGCCGCAGCATCCTGGCCGCCTTCCTGGCCGAGTCCATGCTGCTGGCGGTGGTGGGCGGCGCGCTGGGGCTGGCCTGCGCGTCGCTGATGCAGTTCCTGTCCTTCTCCACCACCAATTTCCAGTCCTTCTCCGAACTGGCGTTCGGCTTTCGGCTGACGCCGGGGATCGTGGTCAAGACGCTCATGTTTTCGCTGGCGATGGGCGTGGTCGGCGGCTTCCTGCCGGCGCTGCGCGCGGCGCGCATGCAAATCGTCGACGCCCTGCGCGCGGCCTGAAGCGCCGTACCCGCCGGGCAACAAATAGCGGGGAGAAGCGTGCTAGACTTGCCTTGGTGTAAATTTCGCCGCAATCGCTTTTGCAGTCCAACCGCCGCCATGCCGCCCAGGGATCCTCCGCCTGCCGTGCCATACCAGACGCTGCGCCAGTATTGGCGCTGGATGCTGCTGTGCGGCGCGCTGGCGATGCTGCCGGCGTGGGCGCTGGCGGCAGCGACCAAGGAACGCAAGGTGCTGGTGCTGTATTCGCTGGGCGCCGATTCGGCGTCGGCCTGGCAAAGCCTGATCCACAAGGGCTTGAGCGCCGAGCTGGCGCAGCAAAACCTGACCTCCGCGCTGGGCATTTTTGAAGAACGCTTCGACGCCGTCCGCGTCGGCGACCAGCAGTCGCAGGCCGGCATGGAGCAGTATCTGCGCACCAAGTACGCCAACATCCGCTTCGACGACATCATCACCGAAAACTACGTGGCGGCGCGCTTCCTCAGCGAACACCCGGACCTGTTCCGCGGCGTGCCGCGCCACTACCTGAACCACGGCCGGCCCAACTGGAAGCCGGACGACGGCATCGCCTACGACGTGCAGGCGGATTTCAGCCGCGCCATCGGCACCATTGCGCGCATGGCGCCCGACGTGCGGCACGTGGTGATCATCGGCGACAGCACGGACAATATCCAGGAGTCGGTGAACGCCGTGCGCAAGGCGGCCGCCGGCTACAACAACCGCTTGAGCTTCGAGTACTGGGATAAGCTCAGCTACGAACAGATCGACCGCAAAGCCGCACAGCTGCAGCCGGGCAGCGCCATCTTCCTGCTGGCCTTCTACCATGACAGCACGGGCGAACGGCGCCGGCCGGTGGAGACCGTGCGCAAGCTGGTGGCGGCCACCCAGGTGCCGATCTTCACCAACTGGGAGGCGATCGTCATTCCGGGCGTGGTCGGCGGCTATGTGATCAGCGCCGAACGGATAGGCCATGCGATCGGCAAGCTGCTGATACAGCAAACGCCGGACATCGCCGGCATCACCGGCTACCTGTTCGACTACGCCGCCGTGCAGCGCTTCCATTTGCAGAACGTGCCTTCGGACGCGCTGTGGCTGAACCGGCCGCAGAGCATGTTGCAGCAGTATCTGTGGCAGATCCTGGGCGGCGTCACGCTGATCGTGGTGGAGGGAATACTGATTTCAGCGTTGATCGTCGCGCTACGCGGACGGCGCCAGTCGCTGCGGGCGCTGCACGATGAACGCAACCAGCTGGAGGCGCGCGTGCTGCAGCGCACGCTGGAGCTGATGGTGGCCAACACCAAGCTGGAACAACTGGCCACCACCGATCCGCTGACCGGCATCGGCAACCGCCGCCGCATGACGGAGCAGATCGCCAAGGAGCTGGAACGCAGCCGCCGTTTCCTGCATCCGCTGTCGCTGCTGATGGTCGATATCGACCACTTCAAGAACGTCAACGACGTCTACGGCCACGAGGCGGGCGACCGCGCGATCGTGGCGGTGTCGAAGGCGCTGGCCGGCGGCATGCGCAGCATCGACATGGCCTCGCGCTTCGGTGGCGAGGAATTCGTGCTGCTGATGCCCGAGACCGACCTGGATGTCGCCGGCCACGCCGCCGAACGCCTGCGCGCGTGCGTCGCCGCGCTGCGCATCCACGGCGACAATGGCGAGCAGATCGCGCTCACCATCAGCATCGGCGTCGCTGCGTCCGATCCCGGCGGCGCGCTGGACAGCCCCTCGTCGTTGCTGTCGCGGGCGGACAAGGCGCTGTACCAGGCCAAGCATGCGGGCCGCGACCGGGTGGTGTGCGCCTGATATCCGGCGCGCCACGGCAACCGTCCGCACTAAAATGTAAATACGAATTATTATCATTTGTATTGACATTCAATTTTTAAAAAGCTAATGTGTCGTCATAGCATTTACGACAAGATTTTATTTTTTAAAACACCGCCATGCCCCACACGCTCCCATTCCTGCCCCACTACGCCGCCGCCCATGCCCGCACCCTGCGCCAATTCATCGAAGCCTTCTGGAACGAGGGCTGCCTGAGCGGCGCTGCCGAACCGGCGCAGCGCCGGCTGCGGCTTGACGGGATGGGTGAACAGGGACAGGCGCTGACCTATCACATCGACATCGCCGGCGACAGCGCCTTCGGCCGCCTGCGCCTGGACGGAGAGCTGCGCGGCGCCGGCCCGGGACAGCCCGGCATCGCCACCGTGGTGCCGGCGCTGGTGCGCCATCTGCAGCCCGATGCCGCGGCGCTGCGCCGGTTCGTGACGGAGCTGCAGCACACGGCGCTCAAGCAGGCATGGTCGGCGACGGCGACACCCGACGCCACGCTGCAATCGCCGTATGCCTTGCAGGAGGCGCAGCTGGGCGACGGACACCCCTACCACCCCTGCTTCCGTTCACGCATCGGCTTCAGCATCGACGATCACCGGCGCTATGGCCCGGAGTTTGCCGCGACTGTCACCCTGACCTGGCTGGCCATCGCCCGCGACGCCAGCGAGGTGCATCTGCTGCCGGAGCTGGATTACGACGCCTTCGTGCGCTCGCAGCTGGGAACGGAGGAATACCGCCGCCTGCTGGGCCAGATCGAAGTACTGGGTTGCACACCGTCGCACTACCGCCTGCTGCCGGCGCACCCGTGGCAGTGGGAGCACGGCATCGCGCTGCACTTTGCCGACTGGCTCGCCGACAGCACCTTGCTGCACCTGGGTGCCGGCCGCGCCGAATGGCTGGCGCAGCAATCGATACGCTCGCTGAGCCGTCTCGGCGCCGACGGCCGCTGCAACCTGAAGCTGCCGTTGGCCATCGCCAACAGCTCGGCCGACCGCATCCTGTCCGACCACCACGTGCACAACGCGCCGCTGATTTCGCGCTGGCTGGACGGAATATGCCGCAACGACACCTTCCTCGCCGACGGCCAGCGCCTGGCGATACTGGCCGAACCGGCCGGCATCACCGTCGCAAAGGAGCACCGGCGCGAAGGCGCCTACGGCATGCTCGGCGCGATCTGGCGCAGCGCGCCGGAATCGGTGCTGGCCGAGGGCGAACAGGTGTTCCCGATGACGGCGCTGACCACGCTGGCGGGCGGACAGCTGACCATCGCTCCCTGGCTGGCGCGGCACGGCGTCGATCGCTGGGTGGAAGCGCTGCTGGAGGCCAGCGTGCCGCCGTTGCTGCATCTGATGATGGCGCACGGCGTGTTGCTCGAGTGCCACGCGCAAAACACGCTGCTGATCCTGCGCGACGGCCTGCCGCGCCGCATCGCCATCCGCGATCTGCCGGGCGGCCTGCACTACCTGAAGGGCGCCACCGGCGAAGCCGAACTGGCGGGCCTGCGCGCCGCGCCGGCATACCGCAACGCGCTCAACGCCAGCAACGGATTCATGTTCGACTCGCCGACGGAGGCGCGCGACTATCTGCTGGAGGTGCTGTTCTTCATTAACCTGGGCGAGCTGGCATGGCGGCTGCAGCGTCATCACGGCTATGCCGAGAACCTGTTCTGGAGCCAGGCTGCACGCACCGTGCTGGCCTATCAGTCGCGCTTTCCGGCAAGCGCCGCGCGCCACCGCGAGTTCGACCTGCTGGGCCAGCAGCTGCGCATCGAATGCCTGGCGGCGCGCCGCCTGCTGGAATGGAGCACGCCGCGCCTGCGCACGGTTGGCAATCCATTGGCGGCGGCGCTAGCCACCGGCAGCCAGGCATGAGCATCGCGCAGATTGCGGCGCGCCCGGCCGGGCTGACGCGCGCCGTGACGATCACCGTGGCGGGCCACTTCGGCGCGGCATTCGCGGCGCTGTGCATGCCGCCGTTTTATGCGCAGATCCTGCAGTCCAGCTTTGCGGCGCAGGGATCTTCGGCCGCGCTGGCCGGGTGGTACTTCACGCTGCCGACGCTGGCCGCCGCCGTCGCCAATCCGGCGTGGGGACGGCTGGCCGACCGCATCGGCCGCCGCGCGTCGCTGATGCGGGCGCACGGTGGCTTGTGCATCAGCTTCATCGTCACCGGCCTGGCGCGCACGCCGCTGGAATTCGCGTTCGGCCTGACGCTGCAAGGGCTGCTGGGCGGGACCTTCTCGGCATCCAACGCCTATCTGGCGGAACAATTGGCGCCGGCGCGGCTGGCGGCGCTGCTCGGCGTGATGCAGGCCTCGGCGCGAACCGCCTTGTTCATCGGCCCGGCGCTGATCGGCATGATGAGCGGACGGGCCGACCTGCTGCAGCTGTTCCTGTACCTGGCGCTGTTCCCCGGCGCTGCCTGCGTGGTGCTGTACCTGCTGCCGGATGCCGGCGTCCGTGCGCCGAGGCGCGCCGTGGTCCAGCCGTCCGCCGCTGCCGCTATAGCTTCACCGACCGCCGATGCCGCCGGCCGCTGCGGCCTCAGTGCCGCCGGCCTTTATCGCCTGCAGGCGCTGTTCGCCATCGGCACCGTGCTGTCCTACCCGTATTTCGTCAGCGACCTCGCGCAGCGCTTGCAGATCGGCGCCGCCACCGCCGGCCTGCTATTCGGCCTGCCGCACGCTTTGTTCCTGCTTCTGGCCTGGCCGCTGGGACGTCAGCTCGGATTCGCCAACGCCCGCGTCGCCCTCGGCTGGTACGCCGCGCTGACCAGCGCCGGCATGCTGCTGCAGGCGTCGGCCGGCACGCTTCCCGCGCTGCTGGCGGGCCGCGCGCTGATGGGCATAGGCATGACCGGCGCCTACCTCGCCATCAACACCCTGGCCGCCGCCACCTCCACCGCCGCCCAGGCCGGCCGCCACTTCGGCAGCCTGGAAGGCGCCAACAAATGGGGCGCCGTCGGCGCCGGCCTGCTGGCCAGCCTGCTGGCGCCATCGCTGGGCTACGCAGCCCCATTGTGGCTGGGCGCCGCCCTGGTCGCCACTCTGTTTATCACACTGAAATGGAAGCTGATATGAACTCTCCACTGTTATCCAGACACCTGCAGCCCGCCCGGTCCGACAACGAGCGCTTCGCCGAACGCCAGCACAGCCGCCTGCTGATCAACTGCTATGCGCGTGAAGTGGCGATGCAGGAGCACACGCTGGCAGTGCTGCCGGCCAGCCGCAGCGCGCATCCGGCCATGCCGGACGACTATCGTGGACAGGTGCTGGAAATCGCCCTGCCGCGCGTCGGCAGCCATTTATGCGTGGGCGTGCTGCACGTATCGGCCACCGCCAATTTCGATTACACCACCGGGGTCTGCCTGCGCCGGGGCCAGGACGCCTGGCGCGACGCCAGCTGGCAGGAAATCGCCCGCCTCATCATCGAAGACCTGTCGCGCCGCGCCGACACACCGTTCAACAACGAACTGCTGCAGCAGATCGGCGACAGCATCGCCACCATGCAGGACGTGATGGACCGCCAGCCGGCACCTTCGCTGCCGCCCGTGGCGGCGACAACCACGCCACTGCAAATCTACATCGAAAGCGAACAAGGCCTGCTGACCGGCCATCCATTCCACCCGGCGCCCAAAAGCCGCTCCGACTGGTCGCCCGCCGAACAGCGGGACTATTCGCCCGAGCACAAGGCCAGCATGCGCCTGCATTACTTCCAGATTCCGCAGCAGTGGCTGCTCAGCGACAGCGTCCACGGCGACGCGCTGCAGGGACTGGCCGCGCACGGCCTGCAGCCCGACGCCGGCAACGCAATCGTACCGCTGCATCCGTGGCAGGCCGGCTGGATGCGTCGCCAGCCGCGCATCGCCGAAGCCTTGCGCAGCGGCGAAGTGCGCGACCTCGGCGCACACGGCCGTCCCTTCCATCCCACCGCTTCGGTGCGCACGCTGCTGGCCGAGGATGCGGCGTCGTTCATCAAGCTGTCGCTGAACATGCGCATCACCAACTGCATCCGCAACAACGCCCGCCACGAACTGCAAAGCGCGCTGACCGGGACCCGCCTGTACCGCGGCATGCAAGCCGACATGCAGAGCCGCTTCCCCGGTTTTCGCGTGCTGGAGGAACAGGCCTACGTCACCGTCGACCTGCCCGGCGCCGATCCTCAGCTGGCGAACGGATTCGGCGTGCTGCTGCGCGAAGGCGTGGCCGGCCTGCTGCGCCAGGACGTGCAGCCGGTGATGTGCGCCGCGCTGTTCGGCAACGGCGAGCATGGCCGCAAGCGCGTGTTCGCGCTGATCGAGCGCTATGCGCTGCATCGCGGCTATACGCTGGAACGCGCAGCGCACCATTGGTTCGCGCGCTATGCCGAGGTGGCGGTGCATCCGATACTGTATCTGCTGTTCGAGCACGGCGTAGCGTTCGAGCCGCACATGCAGAATACCGTCGTCGGACTGGATGGCGACGGTGCGCCCAGCCATTTCATCGTCCGCGACCTGGAGCTGGCGCGGCTCGCGCCGCAGGCGCAGCCGCTGGCGCGCGCCATGCGGCTGGAACCGGAGACGCTGGCGGCGCTGTGCTGCAGCGACGAACGGGCCTGGATACGCATCGGCTACTGCCTGTTCGTCAACAACCTGTGCGAGGTGATCGCCAGCATCGCCAACGGCAACCACAGCCTGTACCTGGGCCTGTGGGGCGTGTTGCGCAACACGCTGCAGGACTACCTCGCGCAATTCCCCCGTCCGTCCGCCAACCGCCGCATCCAGGGCTTGCTGGCGGGCGAACCTCTGCCGGCCAAAGGCAACCTGCTGACGCGCTTCCTGCGCCAGGCGGACCGCCAGGCCAGCTATCTGCCCCTGTATCACCCGCTCGGCGTCGTCAACGGTGCGGCGGCATCTTTTTAACTACCATCCAACTCAATGAAAACAGCTCTTAAACCAATTCCCCTGCTGCTGGCAGGCCTCGTCTTCGCCGCGCACGCGCAAGATACACAAACCATGCAGACCATGCAGCAGATCACCGTGAGCGGCACCGCCGACGGCTTGGCCGCGGGCGCCGCCGGCACCAAGACCCAGGGTAGCCTGCTCGATGTGCCGCAATCGGTCAGCGTCGTCACGCAGGAAAACCTGCGCGATCGCGCAGCCCTCACCAGCAAGGATGCGCTGGACTACGTCAGCAGCGTGGTGGCCGGCCAGGGCGAAGGCCGCCGCGACGAATTCTATATCCGTGGCTTCTACTCGCTGCGCGACACCAGCCTCGATGGCGTGCGCGACGACACGCTGTATTCGCGCGACCTGGCGACGGTAGAGCAGATCGAAGTCATCAAGGGCGCGGCCGCCGCGCTGTATGGACGCGGCTCGGCCGGCGGCTTGATCAACCGCGTCAGCAAGCAGCCGCGCGCCAAACAGGATACCGAAGTGTCGGCCACGCTGGGATCGAACAGGGAGCGGCGCGTCAGCGTTGACGCCGGCGGCGCCCTGGGCGACGGCGTCAACGGCCGCCTGATCGCAGTCTACGATGCAGGCGACAGCTACCGCGACGTGGTCGAGCATACGCGCAAGCTGCTGGCGCCTTCGCTGAAGGTGGCGCTGTCGCCGGCCACGTCGCTGCTGTTGCAGGCCGAGGTCCAGCGCGAGGACCGCACGCCCGATCGCGGCGTGCCGTCGCTGGCGGGCCGGCCGGTGGCGGTGGCGCCGTCAACCTTCTATGGCGAGACCTACGACTACACCAGCACCGACAGCGATATGGCGAAGGCCAGGCTCGAACATCGCCTCAACGACCATCTGAAGCTGGAAAACACGCTGCAATACAGCCGCACCGAACTTGAAGGAGTCAACACCCGCAATCGCCGCGTCAATGCCGATGGCACCGTATCGCGCCAGATCACCTACTTCCCGCAGACGCAGCGCAACCTGACCAATCAAACGGAGCTGACCTACACGCTGGCCGGGCATACGCTGCTGACAGGGCTCGAGCTGTCGGACCAGCAGCGCGACGTCGTCACCGCGCAGACCGGCATCGCCTATCCGGTGAATCTCTACGCGCCGCAGCACGTGCTGCCGGCACCCAATCTGAGCGCCCTGCCGGTTGCGCTGAGCAACGCGTTCACGGCGAAGACGCAGGCACTGTACCTGCAGGACCAGATCAGCATCGCGCCGCAGTGGAAGGCTTTGGCCGGCGTGCGCTTCGACCGCTTCCAACAGCAGCAAACCAACCGGCTGACCAAGGGGTATAGCGAACGCACCGACAACGTGACGTCGCCGCGCGCGGGCCTGGTGTATCAGCCACTGGATGGCCAGTCGTGGTACCTGAACCTGAGCCGTTCATCGCAGCCGGGCGGCGGCGACCTGCTCTACACCGGCAGCACGCCGCTGTCGCAGGTTCGGCCGCTGCAGACGGATTTGCAGGAGATGGGCTACAAGCAGGAGTGGCTGGGAGGCCGCTTCTTCACGACCGCAGCGCTGTTCCGCATCGAACAGCGCAACCAGTTGACGCTGGATCCGGCCGATCCGGCCGGCCTGCGCCAGCTACAGGTCGGCAAGCAGCGCAACCAGGGCGTGGAGCTGGAGCTGCAAGGGGCGCTACGGCAAGGCGGGCGCGTGAGCGCGGCCTATACCTACAACGACGCGCGCATCGTCGCGTCGAACGACATCCCGAGCGGGAACCGCGCGGAGATGACGCCCCGCCATCGCGCATCGCTGTGGTTGGACCAGGAGATCGGCAAGGCTTGGAGCGCGGGATTGGGCGTGCTGCTCAACAGCGACCAGTTCGCGCTGTCCGACAACGCCGTGCGGCTGCCCGGCTACGGCCGCGTGGATGCGGCGATCGGCTATCGCGGCAAGGGATACGACCTGCGGTTCAAGGTCAACAACGTGGGCAATGCGCGCTTCTTTGAATCGGCGATCAACAACGTGCAGATCCAGCCGGGTGCCTCGCGCAACGCGAGCGTGACGCTGACCAGCCGGTTCTGATCCGCGCCCCGGACTACTCGGTGTCCGGCTGCTGCGACGGGTGGGCCTGCTGGAAGGCGGGCAGCCCGGCGCAGGCGTCGTGGATGCGCGTCACCGTCGGATACGGCGCCAGGTCGACGCCGAAGCGCTGCGCGCCGAACACCTGCGGCACCAGGCAGCAGTCGGCCAGCGTCGGCGTATCGCCGTGGCAGTAAAGACCGGTGCGCGCATCGCCGGACAACATCGTCTCCAGCGTCGCCATGCCGATGCGCAGCCAGTGCCGCTGCCACTCCAGCTTGACCTCTTCCGACAGGTTGAGGTCGTGCTTCAGATACTTCAGCACCCGCAGGTTGCCCAGCGGGTGCGTGTCGGCGGCCACCGTCAGCGCCAGCGCGCGCACGCGGGCGCGGTCGGCCGGATCAACCGGCAGCAGCGGTACTTGCGGGCGCGTCTCTTCCAGGTACTCGATGATCGCCAGCGACTGGCCGATGACGGCGCCGTCGTCGTCCAGCGTCGGCAGCAGCGCCGACGGGTTGATGGCGCGGTAGGCGTCGGTCAGCTGCTCGCCGCCGTTGCGCAGCAGGTGCACCGGCAGCGCCTCGTAATCCAGGCCCTTCAGGTTCAGCGCGATGCGCACGCGGTACGCGGCGGAGCTGCGGAAATAGGTGTAGAGCTTCATCATCCGCGCTCTTTGTAGTGGGCGACGGTCTGCTCGATGGCGCCGAAGATGCTGGCGCCCTGCTCGTCCTTCATCTCGATGCGCACGCTGTCGCCGAATTTGAGGAAGCCGGTTTGCGGCTTGCCGCTTTCGATGGTTTCGTACATGCGCACCTCGGCCAGGCAGCAGTAGCCCACGCCACCGTTGGCGATGCTCGATCCGTGCAGGCTGCCCTGCTTGTTCGACACGGTGCCGGAGCCGATGATGGTGCCGGCCGCCAGCTCGCGCGTGGCGGCGGCATGCGCCACCAGTTGCGCGAAGTTGAAGGTCATGTCTTCGCCGGCGTTCGGCTTGCCGAATGGCCGCTGGTTCAAGTCCACCAGCAGCGGCAGGTGCAGCTTGGTGTCGGCCCAGTGCGCGCCCAGTTCGTCGGGCGTGACGGCGACCGGGGAGAACGCGCTGGCGGCCTTGGACTGGAAGAAGCCGAAGCCCTTGGCCAGCTCGTTCGGAATCAGGTTGCGCAGCGAGACGTCGTTGACCAGCATAACCAGGCGAATCGCCTTGGCGCAGTCGTCGGCGCTGGCACCCATGCGCACGTCGCCGGTGACGACGGCCACTTCCGCCTCGAGGTCGATGCCCCACTCCTCCGACAGCGCGTAGATCGGATCGCGCGGGCCGATGAAGCTGTCCGAGCCGCCCTGGTACATCAGCGGATCGGTGTAGAACGAGGCCGGCACGTCGGCATTGCGCGCCTTGCGCACCAGCTCCACGTGGTTGATGTAGGCCGAGCCGTCGGCCCACTGATACGCGCGCGGCAGCGGCGAATGGCAGTACTGCTGGTCGAACGGATGGGTGTCGATCGCCTCGCCGGAATTGAGGCCGGCGTAGACCTGCTCCAGGCGCGGCGACACCAGCTCCCAGTTGTCCAGCGCGTGCTGCAGCGTGGCCGAAATCTTCGGCACATGCTGGTAGCGCGACAGGTCGCGGCTGACCACCACCAGGCGGCCGTCGCGGCTGCCGTCTTTCAGGGTTGCGAGCTTCATGCCTTCACCTCCGCCGCCGGTGCGTGCATCCAGGCCGCGTGCTTGGGCGCCTTGCGGGTCTGCGACCACTCCTCCAGCATCTCCCACTTGACGGCGTCCAGCTTCTGCATCATCTCCGGCGTGCCGGTGTTGACCGCCAGTTCGAGGCGATGGCCGTTCGGGTCGAAGAAGTAGATCGACTTGAAGATGGTGTGGTTGATCGGGCCGATCACGTTGATGCCGGCGGCGACCAGGCGCTCTTTCGCGGCCAGCAGCTCGTCCATGGTGTCGACTTCCATCGCCAGGTGCTGCACCCAGGCCGGCGTGTTGTGGTCGCGGTCCATCGGCGCCTGCGTCGGCAGCTCGAAGAAGGCCAGCACGTTGCCGTGGCCGGCGTCCAGGAACACGTGCATGTACGGGTCCGGCGCCTTGGTCGACGGCACTTCGTCTTCGGCGATGGCCAGCACGAAGTCCATGTTCAGGTGCTTGACGTACCACTCGACGGTTTCCTTGGCATCCTTGCAGCGGTAGGCCACATGGTGAATTTGCTTGATTTTCATGTTTGTCTCCAACTCGATTCCTGCATTAGATGACAGTTTCAGATATCATACAAACAGTATTTTTCTTTCGATTTATCAGATTTCCCCATGAATCCTAGCTTGCGGCAAATGCGCGCCCTGGTGGCGCTGGCCAAGACCGGCAGTTTTACGCTGGCGGCCGACCATCTCAGCGTGACCCAGTCGGCGCTGAGCGGCCAGATCAAGGAGCTGGAGCAGATGCTGGGGGTGCGTGTTGTCGAGCGTACCACGCGCAAGGCGCAGCTGTCGGAGCTGGGACGCGAACTGTATCCGCTGTTTGAAAAGATGCTGCAGGACCTGGACCGCGCCATGGCCGACATCGCCAGCCGCAAGGCGCTGAAGCAGGGTTCGGTGCGCGTGGCGGCGCCGCAGATGCTGTCCTGCACCCTGCTGCCGGAGGTGATCGCCGCCTACCGCGCCCGCTATCCGGACGTGCAGGTGCGGCTGGCCGACAGCCCGGTCGAGCAGGTGCCGGCGCGGGTGTTCAGCGGCGAAGTCGATTTCGGCATCGGCCCCGAGCGCGACGCCACGGCGGAAATCGAGTCGCAGCCGCTGTTCGAGATGCCGTTCGTGGTGGTGTTTCCACCGGGGCATGCGCTGGAGCAGCGCGCCAGCATCACCTGGGCCGACGTCGACGAGTTTCCGTTCATCTCGCTGCAGGGCCAGTTCACCGAGCGCCTGCTGCGCGACATGCACGCGTCGTTCCGCGAGCTGTCGCTCAGTCCGTTTAACGAGGTGACCTTCATGACCACCGCGCTGGCCATGGTGCATGCGCGGCTGGGCATCACCGTGTGCCTGCCGTACGCCGAGAAGATGGTGCAGCTATACGGCTTACGGATGCGGCCGCTGGAATCGCCGGCGCTGACGCGGCGCTTCTTTGTCTACACGCGCAACGCGCGGGCGCTGTCGCCGGCGGCCGAGAGCTTTGTCGCCTTCCTGCAGGAACACGTGGCGGCGCATGAATGGAACGTGCCGCAGGGCTGATCAGCCATGCTCTGCAACATTGGCAATTAGATACATGCGATGCAGGGTCTGGACCTCGCTCAAAGATAAAATACGTTTTAGCCTCTTCCGCAATGATTGCCGCATGTGTATGCTTCATTTATGAACATCCTGCACATCGACTCCTGCCCGCTGGGCGACAACAGCCCGTCCCGCCAATACACCGCCGCAGTCATGGCGCAGCTTGCCGGCGGCGATGCCAATCCGGCCATCAGTTATCGGGACGTGGCCGCCTCGCCGCTGTCGCATATCAGCGGCCCGCTGCTGCAAGTGATACGCAACCAGTGGAACAGCGCCATTCCGATGAATGCCGACCTGCGCGCGGAGAGCACGTTGGCCGCCCTGCTGTTAGAGGAATTCCTGCAGGCGGACGCGGCGGTGATCGCAGCGCCGATGTTCAACTATACGATTCCGTCGACGCTGAAGGCATGGCTGGATCGGCTGATCCATCTGCAAACGGATCAGGGGCGCCAACGCGCCGCGCGGATACGGGTGGTGCTGGTGGTGGCCGGTTGCAGCGCCGCAACCGATCCGGCGCTGGCCGAATTAGTGGGCAACCATGAGGCGCAGCTGCGGGCCATGTTCAAGTCGCTGGGCTTGACGCAGCTGGAATTTGTGCGCCAGGAGGCGGATTTGCAGGTCGCGCGGGAGCTTAAAGCGGCCGCGTGATTATAATGTTGGCTGTATCGGGCAACGGCAGCACTCATCATGACAGCAGACACCATCGCCATCAATCAAATGATGGATCAGTTCGACGGCCACCACAGCGTCTGGCTGTTCGGCTACGGCTCCTTGATTTACAAGGCCGACTTCCCTTACCTGCAACGCCGCCCGGCCAGCATCGCCAACTGGACGCGGCGTTTCTGGCAAGGCTCGCACGACCATCGCGGCACGCCTGAAGCGCCGGGCCGCGTGGTCACCATCATCGAAGAGGCCGGCGCCATCTGCCACGGCATGGCGTACCTGATCACGCCCGAAGTGTTCGCCCATCTCGACCATCGCGAAAAGAACGGCTACCTACGCCTGGCGATCCCGATCATGTTCGAAGTCGGCGATAGCGTGACCGGCCTGGTCTACATCGCCACGCCGGACAACACCGCCTTCCTGGGCGCGGCCTCCGAGCAGGAGATCGCGCGACACATCGCCCGCTCCGCCGGACCGAGCGGGCCGAACAGCGACTATCTCAACCACCTGGCTGCGGCGCTGCGCGAACTGGGGCAACATGACCAGCACGTGTTTGAGATCGAGCGGCATCTGGCGGAACTGCGGCAAGCTCCTTCAGAATAAATCCAGCTGCCCCGCATCGGCTGCCTTGGCGCGCGCGCCCAGTGGCGGTACCACCAGCGGCCGCGTGAACTGCGACGCGTCCATATTGTGGAAACGGCTGCCCCGGCCGGTCAGGCCCAGGCGTTCGGTGGCGATCTTGAAACGCTGTCGTATCAACTCCGCCCACACGCCCTCGCCCTTCATGCGCGCGCCGAAGGTGCTGTCGTAGTCCTTGCCGCCCCGCATTTCACGCACGCGGTTCATCACCCGCTGTGCCCGCTCAGGGAAGTGCGCCTGCAGCCACTGATGGAACAGCGGCGCCACTTCCCACGGCAAGCGCAGCACCGTGTAGTGCGCGCTGACCGCGCCCGCTTCCTTGACCGCCTCCAGTATCCGCTCGATGTCCGGCTCGGTCACGAACGGAATGATGGGCGCGATGCTGACGGCGACCGGAATGCCGGCCTCGGTCAGCGTGCGTATCGTGCGCAATCGGCGCGCCGGTGCGGCGGCGCGCGGCTCCAGCGTGCGCGAGATCGCCGGATCAAGCGTGGTCAGCGTGATGGCGACGCCGGCCTGCTGCCGTGCCGCCATCGCGGCCAGGATATCGATGTCGCGCTCGATCAGCGAAGACTTGGTAATCAGGCCCACCGGATGCTGGCATTCCTGCAGCACCTCCAGCACGCCGCGTGTGAGTTTGCGCTCGCGCTCGCAAGGCTGGTAGGCGTCCGTGTTGACGCCGAGCGCGATCGATTGCGGTTCGTAACCGGGCTTGGCCAGCTCGCGCCGCAGCACTACCGGCGCGTTGACCTTGGCGAAAATCTTGGTCTCGAAATCCATGCCGGGCGACAGGCCGAGATAGCTGTGCGTGGGCCGCGCAAAGCAATAGATGCAGCCATGCTCGCAGCCGCGATAGGGATTGAGTGAGACGCCGAACGGCAAGTCCGGCGAGGCGTTGCGGCTGAGGATGGATTTGCAGTATTCGTCGGTGACCAGGGTTTTCCACGGTTTGGCCTCCTCTTCCTCGCGTTCCCAGCCGTCGTCGTAGGCTTCGCGCGCGTTGACTTCGAAGCGGCCCTGCAGGTTCGACACCGCGCCACGCCCCTTCTGCGCCTTCAGCGAAGGCGGCGGCAACATCACCTGCTCCTGATTGTTTTCATCGTGCTTATTCATGGCAAGGCCGGCATAACTCAAAATACTGTATATATATCCAGTATTCTATGCGTTCGAAACCGCCATATCAAGCGAAATATCAATAGTGCGAGCCGGGCGCCTTGGGGGCTGCGGGGGCAAGCTGGTATCATGCAGGGCTTCCGGGGGATGGATCTTCCCTGCGCCTGCGCGCGCCCCCAGCCCACTCATCCCAATACGAGCAAAAACATGAATAACTCGACTCAACCATTGCCGTCTTTTTTCAGCCGGATTTCGATCGCGATCGGCGCATTCTTTCGTGCCCTGTCCGACGCCGAATACGCTGCGCGCCTGACGCGCATCGATGATGTGCCGCAAGCAGCGGCTGCGCCAACGCCAGCGCCTGCGCCAGCCGCTGCGCCCGCACCTGTTCCTGTACCGCTGCGCGTCGCCACGCCGGACGCCGCTCTGCAGCTGCTCAGCCTGTTCCAGCGCGAAGCCCGCCTGATCGACTTCACCCAGGAAAACCTGAGCGCCTATTCCGACGCCGACATCGGCGCCGCCGCGCGCGTGGTGCATGAAGGCTGCAGCAAAGTGCTGCGCGAGCACTTCACCATCGAACCGGTGCGCAGCGAAGCCGAAGGCAGCCGCATCGTGCTGGAAGACGGCTTCGACGCCAGCGCCGTGCGCCTGACCGGCAACGTGGTCGGCAGCGCGCCGTTCCGCGGTGCGCTGAGCCATCGCGGCTGGCGCGCGGCCAACGTGCGCCTGCCGAAACTGGCCGAAGCGCACGACGCCGCCATCCTCGCGCCGGCGGAGGTGGAATTATGAGCGACCCGCGTTTCGCCATCGGCATCGACCTGGGCACCACGCACAGCGCGCTGTCCTATGTGGACCTGCAAGCGAGCGACGGCGAGAAGACCCGCCACGGCGTGCTGGCCATTCCGCAGCTGACCGCGCCGGGCACCGTCGAAGAACTGCCGCTGCTGCCGTCCTTCCTGTACCTGCCGCACGCGGACGAACTGGCGCCGGGCGATTTGAGCCTGCCGTGGCAGCAGTCCGCTGAAGAACTGACCGGCATGGCCGGCGAGATGGCGCGCAGCCGTGGCGCCACCACGCCGATCCGCCTGGTCTCCAGCGCCAAGAGCTGGCTTAGCCACCCTGGCGTGGACCGCCGCAGTGCGCTGCTGCCGAATGACGCGCCGGAAGAAGTCGCACGCGTATCGCCGCTGGAAGCCTCGACCCGCTATCTGTCGCATCTGCGCCAGGCGTGGGAGCAGGCCTACCCTGACGCGCCGTTCGGCGAGCAGGCGGTCACGGTCACGATTCCCGCGTCGTTCGATCCTGGCGCGCGCGAGCTGACGGCCGTTGCGGCGCGCGCCGCCGGCTACACCAACCTGACTTTGCTGGAAGAGCCGCAGGCGGCCTTGTACAGCTGGATCCAGGGCAGCGAAGGCCGCTGGCGCAAGGACGTCAAGCCGGGCGACATCATCCTCGTGGTGGACGTGGGCGGCGGCACCAGCGACTTTTCGCTGATCGCCGTGCTGGAACGCGACGGCGTGCTGGAACCGCACCGCATCGCCGTCGGCGACCATATCCTGCTCGGCGGCGACAATATGGACCTGGCGCTGGCGCACCTGGTGGCGCGCAAGCTGGCCGCCAACGGCACCCAGCTCGACGCCTGGCAGATGCGTGCACTAACCTACGGCTGCCGCAGCGCCAAGGAAAAACTGCTGGCCGATGCCACAGTCGAGACCTGGCCTATCGTGGTGCCGAGCCGCGGCTCGAAACTGATCGGCGGTTCCATCCGCACCGAACTGACGCGCGACGAAGTGACGACCTTCATCCTCGACGGCTTCTTCCCGAAAGTGGAAGCGTCGGCGCGTCCGGCCGTGCGCACACGCGCGGGCCTGACGCAGCTTGGCCTGCCGTACGCGCAGGACGCCGGCATCACACGCCACCTGGCAGCCTTCCTGGCGCGCCAGACCGGCGCCACCAGCGAACTGGAAGGCTACGCCGGCAAGCAGTCCGCCGAGGCGACCTTCCTCCATCCTACGGCGGTGCTGTTCAACGGCGGCGTGTTCAAGTCGGACCTGCTGGCACAGCGCATCATGGACAGCATCAACGAATGGCTGTACCTGGAAGGCGCGGAACCTGCGCGCATGCTGGCCGGCGCCGACCTCGATCTGGCGGTGGCGCGCGGCGCGGCTTACTACAGCTACGTGCGCCGTGGCAGCGGCGTGCGCATACGCGGCGGCACGGCACGCGCCTACTATGTGGCGATCGAGTCGTCGATGCCGGCCATCCCGGGCATGGAACCGCCGATCCAGGCGTTGTGCGTGGCGCCGTTCGGCATGGAGGAAGGCAGCGAGATCGAATTGCCGAACCAGGAATTCGGCCTGGTGGTCGGCGAGCCGGTGCAGTTCCGCTTCTTCGGTTCGTCGGTACGCCGCCAGGACCGCATCGGCGATCTGCTGGACTTCTGGGGCGCCGATGAGCTGATCGAGTTGAACGAGATCCAGGCGACGCTGTCGCCGGAAGGCCGCCAGGCCGGCGACGTGGTGCAGGTGCGCCTGCATGCGATGGCGACCGAGTCGGGCACGCTGGAACTGCAAGCGGTGTCCGATGGCGGCGAACGCTGGAAGGTGGAGTTCGACGTGCGCGCGGGTGCAGCCAGCTAAGCATGAGTCAATACGTCGTCAGCATCGACCTGGGCACCACCAACACGGTGCTGGCTTATTCCGAGCCGGGCAGCGCGCAGATACGCTTGTTCGATATCGAGCAGCTGGTGGCGCCTGGCGAAGTCGGCGCCGGTGCGTTGCTGCCCTCCGTGCGCTACCACCCGGCTTCCGGCGAGCTGGCCGATGGCGATTTGCAGTTGCCGTGGTCCGTCGCCGATGTGGCCGGGCTGTCGCAGGTGGTGGTCGGAAGGCTGGCTCGCACGCTGGGCGCGCAGGTGCCGGGGCGATTGGTTTCCAGCGCCAAGAGCTGGCTGTCGCATCCTCACGTGGACCGCACGGCGCCGATATTGCCGTGGGGGGCGGAGGCGGATGTGGCCCGGGTGTCGCCGGTGGCGGCCAGTGCTTCGTATCTGGCCCATTTGCGGGCCGCGTGGAATACGCGCTTTCCGGCACACCCGCTGGAGCGCCAGCAGCTGGTGCTGACGATACCCGCGTCGTTCGACGAAGGCGCACGGGCGCTGACGCTGGAGGCGGCGCGCATGGCCGGGCTGCCGGACCTGCGCTTGCTGGAAGAACCCCAGGCGGCCTTCTACGACTGGCTGTTCCGCCAACGTGCCACGCTTGCCACAGACCTCGCCGACACGCGCCTGGTGCTGGTGTGCGACGTCGGCGGCGGCACCACCGACTTCAGTCTGATCAAAGTGGAGACGGTCGATGGCCTGCCGCAGATCAGCCGCATCGGCGTAGGCAACCACCTGATACTGGGTGGCGACAACATGGACTTGGCCTTGGCCCATCTGGTCGAGGCGCGCATGGCGTCGTCGTCGGGCGCGACCGGCGATGCCGCAGCACCGGCACGCCTGTCCGCCAGCCGCCTGTCGCAACTGGCGGAACGCTGTCGGGCGGCGAAGGAATTGCTGCTGGCGGCCGATGCCCCCGAACGCACCACCGTCACCCTGCTCGGCTCCGGCTCGCGCCTGATCGGCGGTTCGCGCTCCGCCGACCTGACCCGCGACGAAGTGGCGTCGCTGGTCGTCGACGGCTTCTTCCCGCTGAACGAAACACATGAACCCGCACGTCGCGGCCGCGCGGCGATCGTCGAATTCGGCCTACCTTACGCCAGCGACGCCGCGGTCACGCGCCATCTGGCCGGCTTCCTGCGCCAGCATGCCGCCGCCGCGCGCGCAGCCCTTGGCCTGCCGGCGGATGACAGCACCGTCCCCGTTCCCGATACCTTGCTGTTGAACGGCGGCGTGTTCCGCGCCGACGCGCTGGCCCGCCGCCTCGAGGCCACGCTGGCGAACTGGCGCGGCCAGCCTCTGCGCGTTCTGCACAACGACAATCCCGACGTCGCCGTCGCACGAGGCGGAGTGGCCTACGCGCTCGGCCAGGCTGGACAAGCGCCGTTGATCGGCGGCGGCTCGCCGCGCAGCTACTTCCTGCTGCTGGATGACGCACATCGCCCCGACCAGCCGCGCCGCGCCATCTGCATCCTGCCGCGCGGCAGCGTCGAGAATCGCGAAATCCTGCTGGCCGAGCGCACTTTCGCGCTCCGCCTCGGCCGGCCGGTGCGCTTCCACCTGGCCTCGTCGATTTCCGAAGCCGCCACACCGCAAGCAGGAGAATTGGTCGAACTGGAGGCGGACGACTACATCCAGCTGCCGCCCATCGCCACCGTGCTGCGCGACAGCGCCGCCGCCGACGCCCGCAAGGAAGTGCCGGTGCAGCTGGCCGCCACGTTGAGCGAGGTGGGTACGCTGGAGGTGCATTGCGTCGCCATCGAAGGCGCGCAGCGCTGGCGGCTGGAATTCCAGCTGCGCGGCGATGCGGCCCACGCCGACGACGATGCCGACACGGCTCCACCGCAAGAGGCGCCGATGCCCGCCGGCTTCGACGCCGCTATCGACAAGATAGACCGCATCTTCGGCAGCCGCGCGCAGCAGGTCGAGGTCAAGGAAGTGAAGCAGTTGCGCACGCAGCTCGAACACCTGCTCGGCAGCCGCGAAAGCTGGCCTACGCCGCTGCTGCGCCGCCTGTTCGACGCGCTGATGCAGCGCGCCAAGGGACGCCGCCGCTCGTCCGAACATGAACGCGCGTGGCTCAACCTGAGCGGCTACTGCCTGCGTCCAGGCTTCGGCTACACGCTGGACGAGTGGCGTATCGAGCAGCTGTGGGCACTGTATGAAACCGGCGTCCAGCATCACAAGGACAGCCAGGTCTGCGCCGAGTGGTGGACCCTGTGGCGCCGCGTGGCGGGTGGATTGAGTGTCGAAGCACAGCTGCGCGTGCTGGACGATTTCGCCTTCAACGTGCAGGCCGACGCGCAGGAACGCGGACGCCGTCCGCACACACTGGTCAACGGCAGCGACGAAGACATGCTGCGCCTCGGCGCCTCGCTGGAACGCATCCCCGGCAACTACAAGGCCGAAATCGGCGCGTGGATGCTGGGCCGGCTGGAATCGGCCGACAAGGCGGCGCAGGCGCGCTTCCTGTGGGGTCTGAGCCGGGTCGGTGCGCGCCAGCCTTTCCACGGCAGCGCGCACGACGTGGTGGCTAAGGAAGTCGTCGAACAATGGCTGGCCGCCATCCTTGCGCTGGACTGGAAAAAAGTGGAGCCGGCAGGCTATGCCGCCGCCCACCTGGCGCGCATGACCGGCGACCGCTCGCGCGACATCGATGCAACGCTGCGGGAGGAAATCCTGCGCCGCCTTGCAGCCGCCGGCGCCCCGGCCAACTGGCGCGCGATGGTGCGTGAAGTGGTTCAGCTGGATCAAGCGGATGAGAAACGCATGCTGGGCGATGCGCTGCCGCCGGGCTTAAAGCTGATCGCTTAAAGCTGACCGTTTAAAGCTCGCTGCCGCGTGTAGCTCGCCTGCTGCGCGACGAAGCCATCGAAAGCATCGATCAGCGGATTGTATTTGTGGGCGTCGTTTTCCAGCTGTGCCAGCGCGTACGCAGTGGCCTCCAGCGTCGACAACTGATCCGGCAGATGCGCCTTGCGGATCAGGTAATGCGACGGCGGCGTGTCGCGCAGCGGCAGCCGCGGCAGGCTTTGCAGCGCCGGATTCAGATACAGCATCTTGCGGCTTTTGCGCCATGTCCCGTCCAGCACCACCAGCCGCAGCGTGGCCGGCGCCGCCAGCCACGCCGGATCGAACGGCTGCGCCGCAGCCAGGCCCAAGGCCTTGTCCTCCACAGTATCGGGATACAGCAGCACGCTACGCCGCTCCGGCGACAGCATGACCTGCATGCGCTCCGGCGCGAATTCTTCGCCGACTTCCAGCCGGCTGTTGGCAAGGCTCAGATGCAGCAGCCGCGCGCTGCCCTTGGCGTTATCGACTTCCAGCGGATGCTGCAGGATCAGCACTTCCACCTGGTTCCGCAGCGGCGCCACCCAGCGGCAAATGCAGGTACGCTGCGGCCGCAGGCAGCTTGCGCAATGCGCGCGGGTGGAAAGTGCTGGAGTCATAGACCATCATTGTACCGTCGATGCGGTAGGCCGTGGCAGGGCTACGCGCGACGGCGCCTTTGCCAGGCGACGGGGCGCCGGCGCAGACTGCGCGGCATCGAGCTTGAATACGCTGACCGCTTCGGCCAGTCTTGCCGACTGCTCCTGCATCGATTCGGCCGCTGCCGCCGCCTGCTCCACCAATGCCGCGTTCTGCTGCGTTACCTGGTCCATTTGCGTGATCGCGTCGTTCACCTGGGCGATGCCGATGCTCTGCTCTTCGCTGGCGTGGCTGATCTGGCTCATGATCTGCGTGACGCGGCTGATGCTCTGCACGATTTCGCCCATGGTGCGGCCGGCCTTGTCGACCAGGTCCGAACCCAGCGCCACCTTCTGCACCGAGTCGTCGATCAGGGCCTTGATGTCCTTGGCCGCCGCCGCCGAGCGTTGCGCCAACACGCGTACTTCCGAAGCCACCACCGCGAAGCCGCGTCCCTGCTCGCCGGCGCGCGCCGCTTCCACCGCGGCGTTCAGCGCGAGAATGTTGGTCTGGAAGGCGATGCCGTCGATGACGGAGATGATATCGACGATCTTGCGCGACGAATCGTTGATCGATCCCATGGTGGTCACCACCTCTCCGACCACCGAGCCGCCGCGGCTGGCGATCTCCGACGCCGTGGCGGCCAGCTGGTTGGCTTCGCGCGCATTCTCCGCGTTGAAGCGCACGGTCGACGTCAACTGCTCCATCGACGACGCGGTCTCCTCCAGCGAACTGGCCTGCTCCTCGGTGCGCGAAGACAGGTCCTGGTTGCCGGCGGCGATCTCGCATGACGCCGTCGCCATCAGGTCGGTGCCGTTGCGCACCTGGGCGACAATATTGACCAGGTTGGAGTTCATGTTCTTGAGGGCGCTCATCAACTGCCCGGTTTCATCGCTGCTGTTGACCTGGATATCGCTGGTCAAATCGCCCGAGGAGACGGATTCCGCGACCTTCACCGCTTCGTTGATCGGCTGCGTGATGGTGCGCGTGATCCACCATGCGGCCACCATTCCCAGCACAATCGCGGCCAGCCCCAGCATCACCAGCAGCGTGCGGCCGCTGGTGTACTGATGCTGGATTTCCAGGGCTGCCGCATCGAGCAGCGCCGCCTGCTCATCGGAGAATTTCTTCAGCGCGTCCAGATAGCGGGTACGCGCCTGGTTCATGTCGGTCTCGTACAGCTTCTTGCCCTGCTCCATATCGCCGGCGTTCTTGGCGGCGAAGACGGCCTTGCGGATATCGGTGTAGGCTTTGCGCGTCTCCAGCACCTGCTTGAACAGCGGCTTGAGTTCCTCGTCGTCGATGCCGGCGCCGATCTGGTCCTGGATTTGCGTCGCGCGGCCGGACGATGCGGCCATCATGTCCTCGAGTTTTTTCTGATCGGCGGGATCGGCCACCATCCAGGCGCCGGTGGTGCGGGCGGCGTTGACTTCGATGATCTTGCCCCATTCGGCGATCAGGCGTTCTTCGCGGACCTTCTCGTTGATCATGCGGTCGGTCAGCGCGCTGGCACTGCTGAGGCGCAGGATGCCGATGATGGTCATCGCCGTCAGCAACAGCAAAATGAGCGAAAAACCAAACGCCAGGCGCGTTCCTATTTTCAGATTGTTCATGGCTTTCCCCTAGCGGACGAACACGGACTTCTGATTCATGCTAGCACTATTTAATCGGAAGCTATAGTACTAAAGGAAAGATTACTCGCTGCAGTGCAGCATTCAATTGCCGGAGGCGGGAGCATCCAGCAGCTCTTCAATGCCGGCAATCGCGGCGGGATCCTTGATGACCGTGCGCAGCCACACATGCAATGGCATCTCACCCCAACTGGCGGCCTTGTCGGCCAGGTAGGCCACCGGGCTATGCGGCTCCGTGCTACGGAAGAAATCGGCCACCAGCCGCAATTGGGCCAGCGCCTGCTGGCGACTCTGCAATAAGCCGCCTGCGTTGACGGCGGCGGCGCCGGTTGCGGCATCCGTTGTGGGCAGCGCAGCCGCGCTGCCGACCGGCGCAACGGCGCGTAGTGCCGATTGCAGGGCGTCCCTGGCCGCGCTGAAGCCGGGACCGTCGGCGCCCAGGCGCAGGTCAACGACGCGCTCCAGCGCCATCAGCATGGCCAGGCAGTACTCCGCATCCGCCGGCGCGGGTGACGCCGCGTCCCTGACCAGCGCCGGCGTGCGGCTCAACAGCCAGAACAGATTGCCGATACGCTGGTCGTAGTCGCCGTCATCGCCTGCGGGGTACATGCCATCCCAGAACCGGTCGCACAGGCCGGCCAGCACCGCGTAGCCATCGCCCAGTCCGCGCAATCCCCGTGTTTTGGCGTTGGCCTCGGCCAGCCAGACGGCCAGCCGCAGGTCCTTGCTCTTCGCGGCGATCATCTGCGCACAGTGCGCGGCGACGAAGTCCCAATCGGCCTCCTTCAACGCAGCGATCCATTCGCCCTGGTCCAGCGTGGGATCGTCGTGCATGCGCGCCTGCGCGATGCGGTCCACTTCCACGCTGAAGCAGGTGTCTTCGCCGCAGGGTTGGGTGTCGCTGATTGGCAACAGCAGTTGATCGATACTTAACATCGGCGACCTCCGTGTTATCTGATGGTGTACCTGAACTGTCCTTGTTTGCTGGCGCCCACCTTGATCCCGGCGATCGCCTCGCCCTCCGACATCCTTTGCAGCACCGCTTCGGCGATCTCCGGCAGCAGGCTGCCGTTGAGGATGTGATCGACATTGCGGGCGCCGGAATCGACTTCCGTGCAGCGCGCCAGCACCGCGTCGACCAGCGCCTGGTCGTAGCTGAACTCCGCATGATGCTGGTCCTGGATGCGCCGGCCGATGCGGTCCAGTTTGAGCGCGATGATCTGCGCCAGCACCGCATCCGGTATCGGGTAGTACGGCACGACCTTCAGCCGCCCGAGGAAGGCCGACTTGAAGTGCCTGACCAGTTGCGGGCGAAGCAGCGCCTCCAGCTCGTCGGCGGCAGGCGGCGTCTCCTTGTTCAGGCAGGCCTGCATGATGGCGGCCGAGCCGGCGTTCGAGGTGGCGATGATGATGGTGTTGCGGAAGTCGATCTCGCGGCCTTCGGCATCGTCCAGCACACCCTTGTCGAACACCTGGAAGAACAGCTCCAGCACATCCGGGTGGGCCTTCTCCACTTCGTCCAGCAACACCACGCTGTAGGGATTGCGGCGCACCGCCTCGGTCAGCACGCCGCCCTCGCCGTAGCCGACGTAGCCGGGCGGCGAACCTTTCAGGCCGGAGACGCTGTGCGCTTCCTGGTATTCGCTCATGTTGATGGTCAGCAGTTTGCGCTCGCCGCCGTAGAGCAGGTCGGCCAGCGCCAGCGCCGTCTCGGTCTTGCCGACGCCGGACGGGCCAACGAACAGGAATACGCCCTTCGGCTTGTTCGGGTCGTCGAGATTGGCGCGCGCGGTGCGCACGCGCTGGGCCACGCTAGCAATCGCGTACGGCTGGCCGAGGATGCGCGCCTGCAGCGCGTCCTGCAGTTTGAGCACGGTGCGGATTTCGTCCTTGACCATTTTCCCGAGCGGGATGCCGGTCCAGCCGGAGACGATGGCGGCGACGGCCGCGGCATCCACCTCCACCGGCACCAGCGGCGTCTCGCCCTGCAGCGCCGCCAGTTCCTCGCGCAGCGCGCGGACTTCCGCCTCACCGTCGCCGGCGGTGCGCTGGCGGGCGATCGCCGCCACCAGTGCCTGCTCGCGTTGCCAGCGTTCGCTGAGCTGTGCGTGTTCGGTTTCAAGCTCCGCATGCATTTCCTTCAGCTTCCGCAGCCGTTGCGCGTGCTGGCGCCCACCCTCTTCCCGTTCCAAGGCGATGGTTTCCACGCACAGGCGCTCCATCGCCTTGGCGACGTTCTCCAGCAGGGCCGGCGCGCCGCTTTGTGCCAACGCGACGCGGGCGCAGGCCGTATCCAGCACGCTGACGGCCTTGTCCGGCAATTGCCGGCCACTGATATAACGATGTGACAGCCGCACCGCCTCGGTCACCGCTTCGTCGCGGATGCGGATGCCGAAGTGACGTTCCATCAGCGGCGTCATCGCCCGCAGCATGGCGCTGGCGATTTCTTCGCTCGGTTCATCGACCTTGACCACCTGGAAGCGTCGCGCCAGCGCGGCATCCTTTTCGAAGTACTTCTTGTATTCGCTCCACGTCGTCGCCGCGATGGTGCGCAGTTCGCCGCGCGCCAGCGCAGGCTTGAGCAGGTTGGCGGCGTCGTTCTGGCCGGCCTGGCCGCCCGCGCCTATCATCGTGTGCGCCTCGTCGATGAACAGGATGATGGCGTGCGGGCTTTGCTTGACCTCGTCGATAACGTTCTTCAGGCGGTTCTCGAACTCGCCCTTGACGCTGGCGCCGGCCTGCAGCAGCCCCATGTCCAGCGTGCGGAGCTCGACGCCACGCAGCACATCCGGCACGTCGCCGGCGGCGATGCGCAGCGCCAGGCCCTCCACCACAGCGGTCTTGCCGACGCCGGCCTCGCCGGTCAGGATAGGATTGTTCTGGCGGCGGCGCATCAGGATGTCGATGGCCTGGCGGATTTCCGTCTCGCGGCCGATCACCGGATCGAGCTTGCCGCTGCGGGCCAGCGTCGTCAGGCTGGTTGTGTACTGGTCGAGCGCCGGTGTGCGTGGACCGCTCTGCGGCGCCATGCCGGCAAGCGTGGCGGCGGGGGTTGCGTCGGTTGCGGCCGTTTCTTCCTGCGAGCCATGGGTATATTTCTCCAGCTTGTGCTTGACCTCATCGATGGGAATCCGCGCAAACAGCGACGAAGCGCGCAGCGCCAATTGCGCCAGGTCCGGTTCCGTCAGCAGCGCAACCAGCAGGTGCGCGCTGCGGATGCGGTCCGGCTGCGGCGTCGCCAGCGAGGCGATCAGCCATGCATGCTCCAGCAGCAGCGGCAAGTGGCGCGAGAACACCGGCGTGCGGGTGCCGCCGGTCTTGAACTGGCTGATCTCATGATGCAGGTCCGCCTCCAGCGCATCGACGGCGACACCGGACTGGCGCGCGATCAGCACCACGTCGCAGCGCTCCTGCTCCAGCAGGGCCAGGAACAGATGTTCCACCTCCACCTCGTACTGTCCCAGCGCCACGCAGATGCTGGCGGCGCGGGTTGCGGCCAGCCGGGTGGTGTCGTTCAATTTCCCGATCAAGGTCTTGAGGTTGAGGTTCATGCCTACACTCCCCGGTTGCTGCGGTTGATTGAATAGTGCAGCGACGATGGCTGCAGCACGGCGTCGAAGCTGACCGCTTCGCGCATCGGCAAGCCTGTCAGCGTCGCGCTGATGGCAAAGCTGATGCGGTTGATCGAGCCTGTTTCGCGCTCCAGGCGGGCCTGCACGTTGCGCAGGCGCGGCTCGTGGCGCTCGATGGCGGTCTTCAGGCAGGCGCAGACGCGCGCCCTGTCCTCGCTGCTGCTCAGGCACATGCCGGCGAAATCGACCAGCCCGTAGTTGATGATGGAGCGGGCGCATTCGGGATAAGCGCGCAGCAGCTCTTCGGACAGCGCGCAGCGCGTGTTAAGCAAGTCCTCGAGATCGCGTGCCAGCGCGTCCTTCCATTGCTCCAGCAAGAGGCTGGCGCCGTCGCGCGAATCCAGCAAACGGTCGAACAGGCCGGGAGTAAAACCTTTCATCGCGTACTCTCAAAAAATGGCCAGGCCGGAGCGGCCTGGCCAGAAAAGCGCGCCGCGGCGAATCGCCGCACAATCCGCAGCGGGCGCTGGGGGGATCGTCAGACGACGCGATTGCTGGACAAGTCCCAGCCGCCGGACGTGTTGCCGCCCGCGCCGCCGCTTATTTTCTGCTGGGTGTACTTCCATTTGACCCTGGAGAATTTCAGCGCGACGTCCTCGGTCAGGATGTCGCCCTCCTCCACCGCCGGAGAGACCGCGCCGATCAGGACGTTTTCGATCTCGATCTCGAAGTATTTGACGCGTTCACCCTGCGCGTCCGCGCGCATGAACTCGAACTTGGCCTTGGGGATGGTGCGCCCGGCCGAGCAGGTTTGCAGCAGGATGGGCGACGCCAGGTCGGCCAGCTTGGAGAGCACGATGTCGCGATGCTCGCAGCGCTCCGCCGTGTGGCCGCCGCCAGTCGAAGCGGTGGCCGATTTCGGCTGCTCCACGCCGAAGCTGACCGATTTGCACTCGATCCAGTCCTTGTGCCGGTCGTCGTTGGATTCGCCCTTGATGCCATCAATGTACAGATAGACGTCGATTGCCATTGCATGCTCCTGTCTCAGGTTAAGTGAAAATCAGTAGTTGGTCGACTGCGGCAGCTCCGCGACCAGACGGAGGGAAACGGATAGTTCGTCGAGCTGGAAGTGCGGCCGCAGGAACGACACCGCGCGATACACGCCCGGCCGCCCCGCCACCTCGTGCACCTGCACCGAGGCCTCCCGCAGGGGGAACTGGGCCTTTTGTTCCTGGCTGGCGTTATCGTCCAGCAGCACGTACTTCATCAGCCAGCGGTTGAGGAAATCCTCGACGCCGGAGGCGGCCGCGAAGCTGCCGATCTTGTCGCGCATCATGGCCTTCATGTAGTGCGCGATGCGCGAGACGGCGAAGATGTACTGCAGTTGCGAAGACAGCACCGCGTTGGCGTTGGCGGCTTCCGAGTTGTATTTCCTGGCCTTTTGCGCGGACTGGGCACCGAAGAAGGCCGCGTAGGCGGTGTTCTTGCAGTGGACCAGCGAGATGAAACCAAGATCGCTCAACTCCTTCTCGCGACGGTCCGTGATCGCCACTTCGGTCGGGCATTTGAGCGCGACTTCGCCTTCGTCGGTCTTGAAGGTGTGGGTGGGCAGATCGTCCACCAGCCCGCCGCCCTCGACGCCGCGTATCGCCGCGCACCAGCCGAAATCGTCGAAGGCCTTGGTCAGCTTGGCGCCGAAAGCGTAGGCGGCGTTGCACCACAAGTACTTCTGGTGGTCGGTGCCGTCTACTTCCTCGACGAAGTTGAATCCTTCGACCGTGGTACCGTCGACCGGATTGAACGGAAGGCGGCCCAGGAAGCGCGGCAACGCCAGGCCGACGTAGCGCGAATCCTCGGATTCGCGGAACGCCTTCCACTTGGCATATTCGACGGTGTCGAACACTTTCGACAGGTCGCGCGGCTTGCCCAGGTCGCCGTAGCTCTCCAGTCCAAACAGTTCCGGCGACGCGGAGGCGATGAATGGCGCATGCGAGGCCGCAGCCACGTGCGACATCTGCTCGATGAAGTACATGTCCTCCGGTTGGCGCGAGATTTCAAAGTCGCCCAGCAGCGCGGCGTACGGCGCGCCGCCGAAGGTGCCGAATTCCTCTTCGTAGACCTTCTTGAACATCGAGCTCTGGTCGAATTCCAGCGCGGACTGGAAGTCCTTCACCAGTTCGCGCTTGGTGGCGTTCAGCATGCGGATTTTCAGACCCTGGCCGGTGGCGGAATTCTTGACCAGGTAATGCAAGCCGGTCCAGCTCTGCTCCAGCTTCTGGAAGGCCGGAGCGTGCATGATGGCGCTTAACTGACGGGAAATCAGGCGATCCAGTTCCGCCACGCGCGCGTCGAGCGTGGCGGACAGATTGTTCGACATCACCACCGTCCCTTCCAGCACCTGGCTGACCAGCTCCGAAATGATGTCCTTGGCGCGCTCGTGCTCCACATCGGACTTGGCGACCTTGCTTTGCTCGACGATCTGGTCCAGCAGGCTGGCGCCGTCCGAGACCGTTTCGGCGGCAGCTGTCGCCTGCACTTGATTTGCATGTGCGGACATTGTCAGCCTCCCTTGGTGGATTTCAAGCTGGCCAGCTTGTCGGTGTTATTCAGTACATCGCTGAGGATGTCTTCCAGCTTGTCGTTGCCAGCCAGCTTGTTGCGCAGGTCAGCCAGCTTGCTGCGCGTCTTCAGCAGCTTGCCGAGCGGCTCGACCTGCCGCACCACCGATTCCGGACGGAAGTCCGACATCGACTTGAAGCGCAGCTCCACATTGAAGCTGGTGTTGTCGTCGCTGAGCTGATTCGGCACTTCAAAGCGCGCCACCGGCTCCACCCCGCCCAGCACCTCATCGAAATTGTCGCTGTCGATGCTGACGAACTTGCGGTCCTTCAGGCGCTTTTTCTCTGAATCCGAATTGCCGCCGAAATCACCGACCACACCGACCACGAAAGGCAGCTCCTTGTTTTCCATCGCATCGCCGATCTCCACGTCGTAAGTCATCTGGACGCGCGGCGGACGTACCTTGGTCAGGCGCTTTTGGACACTGTCACCATTAGCCATACAAACTCCATCGAAAGAGAAACTGCGGGACGGCAGGTTATTTCAATCCACCGAAAGGATCATTGCTGTTGGTCTGATTGCTGCTTTTTGCCGGCGCCGTTTTCCTGCCGGCGGCGGCAACCGGCGCCGGTTTGCGGGCGGCGGTGTTCGGGCTCGGCACCAGCACGTCCTCGCCCAGGCTGGTGCGCAGCAGTTTGGCGAGATCCTGCGCCTCGGAGCGCAAGGAACCGTTCAGATTATTTTGCTGGCTCAGGTCCGCCAGCGCCTTGGTCGACAGACGTAGCCCGCTGACGGCGACGATGCTGTTACCGAGTTTGTCGCTGGGGTCGCGTTGCAGTGCTTCCAGCGCATTCATGATCGCCTCGCCGTAGCTGGCGCGGTCAAACTTGATCTGGGCCATATGCAGCCAGGGAGTCTTGTCGGCGGGGTAGTTTGCGGCGGCGCCTTTCAGGATGACTTGCGCCTTGTCGCTTTGTCCGGAGGCCAACGCGGTGCCGGCTTCCGCCAGCGCGCTCTCCAGCGTCGACGCCTGAGGTTTGGCGATACGGACGGTATCACCATCTGTCGCGCAGGCCGACAGCAGTAACACGCTGGCGATGCAAGGCAACCAGGTTCGTGGAGTGATCATCACTTCTCCTTTGCTTATGCGGACAGGAAGGGACCCATTATTCATGAACGCCATATCCCCACCATTGCGCTTACTCAAACGATGCTTCGCTTCTACATTGCTTGCGCAGCCGCAAATTCCGCCAATGGCGCTTTCGCTCTAATGGAGCGTCGGCGGCGCAGCTGCCAGAAAGAGGGAGACAGCATGAGTATTCCGTCCAAGGTTCTTTGGGGAGAAGGATTGTTCCTGCGGCCGCAGCACTTCCAGCAGCAGGACCAGTATCACGAAGCGCGCCTGCAGCAGATGGCGCATGCGCTGCATCCGTACCTGTGGGGCGTGAGCGCCATCGAATGGGATCTGGACGCGCTGAAGACCAACCGCCTGCGCCTGCAATCACTCTCCGCGATATTCCATGACGGAGAAATCATCGATGCGCCGTCCAGCGATCCACTGCCGACCGCCATCGACCTCGGCACCTTGCCGCCGAATCTGCAGGAGCTGACGTTCTACGCTGCCCTGCCCTCGCTGTCCCCCGGCGGCGGCAACGCCACGACGGCCGAACAACAAGGCGCCGCGCGCTTCCGCCAGACCTCGCGCGAAACGGCGGACCTGTACACGCAGGCCGTCAGTACGGACGTCAACTACCTGAAGAAGATCGTGCGACTGATGTCGGATCAGGAGCCGCTGGGCGCCTTCGACTGCATTCCCGTGATACAGCTGCGGCGCTTGGTGACGGGCGGCTTCGAGCCGGATCCGCACTTCATCCCTCCCGGACTGTCGATTGCCAGCGCACCGGTGCTGAAGGCGCTGCTGGACCGCCTGATGGATGCGCTGCAGGCCAAGGTGCAGTCGCTGCAGGGACACATGCGTGAACCCA
The DNA here is from genome assembly GCF_047304105.1 of Duganella sp. Dugasp56. NCBI lineage: Bacteria > Pseudomonadati > Pseudomonadota > Betaproteobacteria > Burkholderiales > Oxalobacteraceae > Duganella > Duganella sp. Dugasp56. Next base: position 83,958 of record NZ_JBGLYQ010000003.1, on the reverse strand, counting down.
GCCGCAACGTGATCGAGTTCCGCTCCGGCGATGTCTCGTCCTTCTGGCTGCTACACACCGTCAGCACGTCGGCCGCGGCGCTGATGCACTATGTGCGCAATCCCGAGCTGCATCCGGAGCGCTTGTTCGAAGCGCTGCTCGCGCTGGCCGGCGCCATGATGACCTACTCCAAGCAGTACTCATTGATCCATCTGCCCAGCTACCGGCATGAGGACCTGGCGCAATGCTTCTCCGGCCTGGACCGCATCATCCGCGATCTGCTGGACACCGTCATCTCGACCCGGTATTTTTCGATCGCGCTGTCGGAGGAGAAGCCCAGCTACCACCTGGGCAAGCTCGATTCCGGCAAGATCGACCAACGCACTACGCTTTATCTTGCGGCCAGCGCCGCGCTGCCGGCATTGGAACTGGTGGAGATCGTCCCGCTGCGCGTCAAGGTCGGCGCCCCGGACGACGTGGAGAAATGCGTACTCTCCGCCATGCCCGGCGTGAAGCTTACCCACGCTCCGCAAGTGCCGGCGGCCATCCCGGTCCAGCCGGATACCTATTACTTCGCTTTGGAGGGCAAAGGCATGCTGTACGAACAAATGCTGAAGGCGCAATCGATCTCCATCTACGTGCCGGCCGGAATACTCGACCTGCGGCTCAACCTCATCGCGGTGACGGCATGACGTCGCCGGTCGAACGCCGCGCCATCCCGACGCTGATGGGTGGACAACGCCGCCAGCAGCAGCCTGGCTATGGCCACGTGCAGACGCTGGTGGACCTGCTGCAGGAAGGCTTCTACCTGCTGTTCATGCTGAAGAACGGCAGCGTGCCGCCCGGTGAGGCACCCTTCCTCGACACCGTCACCGCCTACCTGGCGGAATTCGACAGCGAGGCGCGCAAGCTGCGCGCGCAAGGCGAAGACATCGATGCGGCCAAGTACGCATTCTGCGCCGCGCTCGACGAGATCATCCTGTCGTCGCAGTTTCCGATGCGCTTCGCTTGGGAACGGCGTCCGCTGCAGCTTGTGATCTTCGGCGACCAGCTGGCGGGCGAGCACTTCTTCGACCGGCTGGAGGCATTGCGCAGCAGCGGTGGCGCGCGGCTGGCGGCGCTGCAGGTGTTCCATATGTGCCTGCTGATCGGCTTTCGCGGCAAGTATGCGCTGGACGCCGGCGACAAGCTGGCCTACCTGACGGCGCGCGTCGGCGATGAGATCGCCCATATCCAGGGCAAGAGCAAGGGCTTCGCCCCTCAGGCCGAACGGCCGGACCAGATCGTCCACAAACTGCGCAGCAATACGCCGCTGTGGGCCATGTGCGCGGTGTTCGCGGTGATCGCCCTGGGTGCCTACATCGGACTGGCGTCGTCGCTATCGCATTCGACACAGAATACGCTGGCCGGCTACAACGATCTGGTGAAGCTGGCCCCGCGTCCGGCCTATGTGACGATCACGCTGCCGTAGATTTTTATTGCGCGACGCGGAACTCGATGCGACGGTTGCGCGCGCGGCCTTCCGCGTTGCTGTTCTCCGCAACCGGCCGGTCCGGTCCCTGGCCGGACACCGTCACCATCTCCGACGGTATCGCCTTGCCGGCGAGGTAAGTCCGCACCGCTTCGGCGCGCGCGAGGCTCAGCGTCAGGTTGCTCTCGCGCAGACCGACGTTGTCGGTATGGCCGATCACTTCCACCTTCTTGCCCTTGACCTTTTGCAGCGCGGCGGCCATTTCGTCCAGGATGCCTTTGCCGGAGGCCGTCAGCGCCGCCTTGCCGCTTTCGAATTCAATGATGCGCCTGGCGAGCGTCTCATCCAGCAGGTTCTGCTCGGCCGCGCTGACACGCAAGCCGTTGTTGACGGTGTAGCCGGGATTGAGGCTGGTGGCGATATCGCTGGCGATCTGCTGCCGCTGCGCCTCGTTGGCCACCTCGCCGCGCACGGTCACATTGGTGCCGTCGATCTTGAGTTCGCCCTTGCTGATCAGCTTCAGGTTCGGCTGGATCAGCTTCTGCACATAGCCGTTCCAGTTGGGCGGCAGTGACACCGGTGAAATCGCGACCTGGTCGACCACCCGATCGGCGCCATACAACTCACGCATGCGCTGCAGCATGGCGGCCTTGCTGGCTTCATCCGGCACGGCGCCGCTGACCAGTATCTGCCCCGGCTTGGGCGACACGGGTAACGGCGTCTGCGCGGCGCAGTAGAGCGAGGTTGACAGCAATACCGGCATCACCGCCGGCCAGATGGTCCGCTGGCGCATTGCAGGACTCCTCATCAGGAAAAGGTTTCGTGGAACAGCGCGTGGGCCGAGCGCAGCGACAACTGCCCTTGCTCCAGGTACGCCGACAGCTTCTGCACATTGGCGTCGCCGGCGATCAGTTCATCGACCCAGCCCGCGTATTCAAAGGTGATCTGCTGTTCGAGGGCGCAGCGTGGATCAATGATGGCCTGCAGGGTTTCCGGCGCGGCTCCGCTGAAACCGATCACCAGCACCGGCTGCTCACGCAGTTCGGCAAAGAACAGGCTCAGTTCAAAGTCCGCCTGATGCAAAAATGGCGTGATCAGGTCCAGCCAGAAGGCGGCCACCAGGTTGCGCTGACGCTCCGATGCCGGCAACGGCAGTACCAGGCTTTTGTCCAATCGCTCAGCCCCGCTGCGGCGCACCGGCTGCAGCAGCAGGCCGATCGCCAATATGGTTCGGCGCACAGAGCTGCGCGCCAGCATCGCCTCCAACCCCGCGATGTTGTGGCGATCGAGGAAGTCGGTGAACAATTGTTCGTGCATCGCCTCGCCGGGATCTATATAGACGGTGGTCGCGGCCAGCGCCTGCAAAGCGGGATCGGGATCATCCGCGTCCATCACGCCGCCGATCAGCGGAGCCACGGCGTGCCACAACGGCGCCAGCACCAGCGGGCTGCGGGCGACAAACTTGCTCGGCTCGTCGATCTCGATGGCGCTCATGCCGAGGAAGGGATAGCGCCGCTGCGACAGGTCGCCGCTGGTCCGCAGATGGCCTGCGATGGCGCGCCTGCTGTGCGTGCCGACGAAGGCGAAGTCCAGCGGCTGCAAGGCGTCGTAGTTCAGCTTCCAGCGTGGATCGATGCTGAGCAGGTTCATGACTTCGGCCAGCCAGCCGTCCAACAAGTTGGCCAGCGCCAGGTTATCGGCCGCCTTGATAAAGTCGCCGCGTGCCGGCAGCTTGCCGAAGTAGCCGATGCGCGCGGTCTGCGCCCCCCGCTTCACGGAGCGGCTCCGGCCGATACGGCGGACGGCGCGCCGACGATGGTCTCCGGCAGCTTCATGCCACGGAACCCCTGCTCCTGCGGCGCGGCACCCGCGCTCTCCGGGCTGCTGACGATTTTCAGGCCCATCGTCACCGTGATGGCGCCGGCGGTCCAGCGCAGCTCGAACACGCCACCGTCGCGCTTTTGCTTGGCGGCGGCGTCGATCATGCGCCGCAGTCCGAACTGGCCGGCTTCGTTGAACACTTCGACGCTGCGGCCGTCGAACGCCACGGCGGTGATGCGGGCGCCTGGCACACCTTGCGGACTTGGGTGAACCATGTTGGCCCATTGCGCGGGCGTGTTGCGATAGCGAAGCTGCTGGCCATCGATATCGACGGTATATTCCAGCGTGCCCGGCGCCGGCATGGGCTGGATCTGAAAGATGGTTGGCGCGGCGGCCGACGCGGCAGCCACACCGCCCGCGCCGATGGGCGCGATCCAGCCGGGGAAGCGGGCCACCGTTTGCGGCGACAGCGTGATGCCCATGTCGGCCCAGGTGCGCGCCGCCAGCACGTCGCCGCGTCGCAGCACCAGCGGGCCCATGGCGGTGGTGGCGAATTTGGCGATCAGGCCATCGGGACCGAAGAACTGGGCGATTTCGGCGCTGCCGGCCTCGATGCGGGCGTTCGGCGAGAACGGATATTTGTTCGCCAGCGATTGCTGGAACGGTTCGTACACCTGCGCCAGCCAGGTCTTGTTGAGCTCCGCCTCGGCCGGGCCGACCAGCACCGCAAAGGTCTGCATCAGCGGCCGCACCAGGATGGGACGAATCGACAGCTTTTGCGAGTCGCTCATCCCGGTCAGCATTTGTTCGTCGACGTAGCGCAGCGCATCGGCCAGCTCGGAGCCACTGCCCTCAAGCGTCTGCTGCATGAACTGGCGCGCGCCGGGGCCGGGATCGCCCTGGTTCTTCAGCTGATTGAGCCGGCTGCGCAGCTTGGACAGCGCGTCCATATAAGAGCGCATCAGCGATGCGTCCTTGTCCTTGAGCGCCACCAGTTTGCCGACGCCGGAAAATTCACGGCCGATGGGTCCCATCGGTTTCTCGGCGCGGGCCTGGTCCAGCTGGACGTTGACGTTGATTTGCGACGGCCCGCGCCGCAGCACGCTGTTCTTGATCCAGCTGACGAAGCCCGACTGCGCCTCTTTCAGCTCGGTGCTCATGACCGACGGGTTGTCCCACGAGGTTTGCTGGTGGATCGTGTTCAGCAGCTTGATGAGCGGCGACGATTGCGGATCGCCGAGCCGGTTCATCGCGATGACGGCTGCATCGAAACCATTCAGGTTGGCGATGGTGACGCCTTGTACGAACTTCTGCCACTCGCGCGCGTAGTCCGCCTTGTACAAGTCCGTCAGGCCCTTCTCGATTTGTTCGGGGCTGCCTTCCAGCGTGAGGTCGTCGCGGGCGGCGGTTTTCAGCACCCAATCGGCGCTTTGCAGTTCGTGCGTGGCCGCTTCGCGGAAGGCGCCCTGCACGAACTTCTCCCACGCCTCGCGGGTGTAGGCGCCGGGAATGGCGTAGCTGCCGGTCACCAGCGTCTGGTCCTGCTCCCCCACCATGCGCGCCACCGTCATCGCCGGGAAGCGGGTGTTGGCGCGGGCGCGGATGTCGGCGTAGACGCGTTCCCGCGCCGGCATGCCGCGCACCACGCGGCGCAGGTTCTCGCGCGCCTGGTCGACCAGCGCCAGCTTCTGCTCGATGCGCGGCCACGATGGATCGGAGATCTGGGCCAGGTAGAAAGTCATCAGCCGCTCGGCGCTGTGGATCATCTGCTCGCGCGGCATGGCGCCGCGGTTGTTCTCAAGCCAGCCGCGCCAGTAACGCGTGAGCTGGTCGTTCAAGTGCCCCGGCTCGGCATGCGCGCTGTCGGCCAGCGTCAGATAGCTTTTCAGCGCGTTGTAGGCGTCTTCCACATTGATGGCGGAGGCTTCCTGGAACTGGCGGCCGGGCGTGGATGGTGCCGGCGCGCCGCCCGCCATCTGCAACTGGTCGGCATGCGCGTTCATCTCCGACAGCAGAGTCTCCAGATTGGAGACCACCGGCTTGAGCATCACTTCGCGCACGCCCGAGAAATATTCCTCTCGCAGCTTGCGCTCCAGCAGTTCGCCCTGATACAGCCCCATACGCAGCGACCATGGCCGGTCTGCGCGATACTTCTCCAGCTGCGCTATCCTGTCCTGGATGACCTCCAGCGCCTCGAAGCGCGACTGCAGATCGAGCCGCTTTTCCTGCAGCTTGACGACCTTGTCCAGGTCCGCCTGCACATTGCTGACCAGTTGACGGTTGCCCAGGTAAGACCAGCTCCATCCGCCCAGCGCCCCGCCCAGCGCCAACACCGCCGCGAAAAACGCCGCATACGTCAGCTTGACCTTGTTCTTGCTGGCGTACTGCGACACCAGGTCCTTGTCCGCGAAGATCACCTTGCGGAATAAGTTCAGCAGGAAGAAGCCGGACTGCCCTGCGCCGGTAATCGTGGGCGCATCGGATACCGTCAGCGCAAAACGCCTGGCCAGGCGCTGCGATTGTTCGCTGACCGGCATCCCCTCCTGCAGCGCGCTGGTGAAGTAATAGCCGCGAAACACCGGCTTGAACTGGAATGGGTTTTCCTCGAACAGCGTGGCCAGGAAGGCGCGCAGCGGCGTGCGTATCGTCGCGAACTCCAGCGGGAAGGTGAACACGCCGGGTTCCATGCGGTCGCGCCGCTGCTGGCCCATGTTGGCCAGGCTCAGTTGCTTGAGGCCGTCGCACAATTCGTCGAAGCTGTGGTCAAAAAAAGCGAGCATCTGCTGGCTGCTGGCCTTGCGTTTATAGGGCATGGTCGCGCCCCACACGCGCTCGCGTTCGGCCCGCTCGGCACGGGCGAAGAACTCGCTGAAGCCGGCGATCAGGTCGGCCTTGGTGAACACCACGTACACCGGCGCGAACACTTCCAGCCGCTCGATCAAGTCCTGCACGCGCTTGCGCAGGCTGCGCGCCAGCTTGATGCCCACCTCGGGATCGTCGCCGCGCAGCTCGGCGATGCTGACCGCGATCAGGATGCCGTTGATCGGCGCGCGGCGGCGGTACTTCTTCAACAGGTCGAGGAAGCCGAACCACTCGGCACGATGCTCGTCGAGCACCGAATAACGGCCGGCGGTGTCGAGCAGGATGCCGTCGGTGGTGAAGAACCAGTCGCAATTGCGGGTGCCGCCCACGCCCTGCACGATCTTGCCGTCGGCGAAGGGGAACTGCAGGCCGGAGTTGGCGATGGCCGTGCTTTTTCCGGCGGCCGGATTCCCGATGATCATGTACCAAGGCAGCTCGTACAAGGCGCGTTTTCCGGACACGATGCCCATCTTCGAGCCCTTGATAGTCTCGATCGCCTTCATCATGCTGTCGCGGATGGCCTTGACCTCGGCGCCGGACTGGGTGCCGATGGCCTCGCCCAGCTTGTCCGATTCGCGCCGCGCCCGCAACCGCCGCCACAGCCAGATCGACGCGGCCAGCAGCAGCATCAGCGCGGTGGCCGCCAGCGCCCAGATCAGCGCCAGCTCGAGCACTTGCGCGCCCAGGTAAAAGAAGGCCGCCATGGCTATCAGGCCGATGATGGTCAGGTGGCGGGTATCGGTGAGGAAGTACCAGATTCTTCGCATCATGAGGACGTGGCCGGCGGGAATGAAGCGCCTGAGCAGCAAGCGGACCGGCCAATGTTGCCACCAACCATGGAAGAATTTTTTGATAGAAAACAATAATTGCCGCGCCGCTCTATTTCCTGGCCATGCCCGCCACGCGCAACTCCGTGTGGCCGAAGTCCATCATGGTCCAGCGTCCGCCCCAGCGCAGGCCCGCCGCCTCGGCCGCCTCGCCGTACAGGCGATAGCCGCGCATCGTCCACGGAGCCTTTTCCGAGATCACCAGCTTGCCGTTGCGCAGGAAAGCGCAATCCGCCGCCAGGCCGAACTGGTGATAGCTCTGGAAAGCCTTGGCGTTGGTCACGCCGGGGCCGGCCGCGGCCAGCGCGTTCTGCCGCTCGGGACTGCGGTAGCCCTCCAGGATGGCCATGTCGTAGCCGTGCGCCTCCTTCATGATCTTGAACACCAGCAGCAGGCGTTGGGCAAACTCGGGGTCGAGCAACTGCCAGTTGCGGTTGGCGCCGTCCAGCATCGGCCGCGCCAGCGTGACCTCGGCCGTGGTGAACGCCGGCGGCGGCAGCGGTGCCGGCAGCGCCAGCTGTTCGCCTTTCAGCAGCTCGGTGACCTGGTCGTTGATGGCGCGGCTGTCGCTGTCGTAGCCGCCCAGCATGCCGCGGCCGCTGAGCACCAGCGCCAGCATCGTCGGCACCGTCAGCAGCACAGCGGCTGACAAGATCAACAGGTACCGCCGCTGCAGGAAGCGCAGCACCTGCATCAGTCCGGCGCCGGCGCCGCGCCCGGCCGTCGCGGCCTGCCGGCCTCCGGCAAGACAGCCGCCGCGCATTTGCTGCTCGATGCGGCGGACTGCCGCCGCCATCGACAGCACCACCACCTCCCTGCCGGCCGGGAACAGTGCCAGCCAGGCGGCAACACAAGCAAACAGGAAAAACATCAGCACTGAAAAGAGAAACATGGTGCGCTCCGTCAAAGCAAGATCGCCCCGCAGACCGGACACTGGCTGGGACTGGAACGCACCATCGTAGGCGCTTTACCGCGCGGCGTGAAAGACCAGATCAAACTCGGAGGGAATACTGTGGATACGTCGAAACAAAAACCCGACTTGATGAGTACGGTACGCGGTCCGGCGGACGGCGGCAAACGCATCCTGGCGCACCTGGAACACGGCCGCAGTCCGGCGGCCAAGCCGGCGCGCACCGCCGGCTGGACCATTGACGGCTGGACCATCGGTTTGTGCGTACTGCTGCTGACGATGGCCGGCATGGCGTGGATGATGCACAAGAAGACCATCACGCCGGACTCCTTCAAGCCTGGACGTGTCGGTTCGAGCGTGCCGGCCATGCCAGCGGCGGTAGAGCATCATGAAGCGCCGCCGGCCGAGCGCAGCAGCAATCAGGCGGCGTCAATTATCAACGATCCGGCAGCCGGCGTGTCCGCTGAACGTTCAGCCGAACCGGCGGTGCAGAAAACACGCCCAGCCGCCCCCGCCACCTTGGCAAGCACCGCTTCGCCACGTGCAGCTCCTGTCAAGGTGCAGGCCCGCACCACGCCAACGCCGGCCGCCGCCGGCGACACCGACGTCGCCCTGCTGGCGGCGCTGGTCGCCCACGCGGGCAAGCCAAGCGTGGTGGCGCCCGAACGCAGCCGCGACGTGGTCGAACGTCAGGAAGGGGACAGCACGGCCCAGTTGCTGGCCCGCTGCAAGCAGCTGGGCCTGATCGAAGGCATGCTGTGCCGATCGCGCATCTGCTCGGGCCGCTGGGATGCGGACCCGGCCTGCCGCGCGCCGTCTCACTGAACGGCGTCAGCCGCGCTTGGGCACGTCCAGTCCAGTTGCGACAGCGGGACGGGCAACAAACGCCGCCAGCACACGCTGGACATGAGGGAATTGATCGAAGCCGACCAGCTCGCCGGCACCATAGAAACCGACCAGATTGCGCACCCACGGGAAGGTGGCGATGTCGGCGATCGTGTACTGCTCGCCCATGATCCATTCGCGGCCTTGCAGGCGTTGCTCCAGCACGCCCAGCAGGCGCTTCGACTCAGCCACATAGCGCTCGAGCGGACGCTTGTCCTCATACTCCTTGCCGGCGAATTTATGGAAGAATCCCACCTGGCCGAACATCGGCCCGATGCCGCCCATCTGGAACATCACCCACTGCATGGTTTCGTAACGCAGGGCCGCATCCGCTGGCAGGAACTTGCCGGTCTTCTCGGCCAGATACATCAGGATGGCGCCCGATTCAAACAGCGCCAGCGGCTTGCCGCCCGGGCCGTTCGGATCGATGATGGCGGGAATCTTGTTATTCGGGTTCAGCGACAGAAACTCCGGCGACATCTGGTCGTTGCGGTCGAAGCTGACCAGGTGCGGCTCGTAGGCCAGGCCGGTCTCTTCCAGCATGATGGACACCTTGACGCCATTCGGCGTCGGCAGCGAATACAGCTGCACGCGTTCCGGATGCGAGGCCGGCCATTTCTGGGTGATGGGAAACGCGGATAGCTCAGCGGACAGGTCAGACATGGATATCCTTTGTTCAAGATAAGAAGGTATCCCCAATTATCCATGAACTGACCAGATCGCGCTGACGCGCCCGCCTTGCGCGCGCCGCCGCGTCGAACTACTGTATCGACAACTGCTTGGCGCCGGTGCCGACCTTCTTCGGCAGCGTCAGATGCAGCACGCCGTTTTCATAGCGCGCCTGCGCCTGGTCGTCGTCGACGTCCTGCGGCAGCGTGAAGCTGCGTTGTATGTGTCCGTAGTAACGCTCGGTACGCAAGGCGCCGCTCTTGCCGGTTGTTGCCGGCTGCTCATCCTTGACTTCCGCCGACAGCGACACCTGGTTGCCGTTGATGGCGACCTTGATGTCATCTTTCTGCACGCCGGGAATTTCGGCCTTGACGAGATACTCTTTTTCGGTCTCGCTGACATCCATCCGCAGGCGCGGCATCACCTCGGAATTGCGCCACAGGGACGGAGAAAAATCGCGAAACATTTCATCGATATCGCGGAAGGGATCGAAGCGCGCGATATCGCGGAACGGGTCCATACGCATTAGATTGTTGGCCATGGCGGTCTCCTTAAACGTTAGGACTACCATGATAAGAAGCGGCCCGGTTACGCGTTTGACGCACATCAAGGCGCGGCCTTGCCTCCCTGCGCCGCATACGAGCTGATCATCGCTTCGGAATAAAACTCGCCGCGCTCCTCGGCCGCCGCGATCATCGCCCGCCACAGCGGCACGATGCCGACGTTCAGCTTGTGGTAGCGCTCGAAGCCGCAGGCGTAGATGCCGCGATAGGTGGCCAGGCTGTGCTCCAGCTGTTCGCACTCCTTCAGCGTCGCCTCGACATAAGCCTGGCCCTGTTCCGCGCTCCAGACGCCGCTGCGCAACAGACCGTCGAGCGCCATCGCATCGGCGCCGCCCTCATGCACCCAGGGCGGAGACTGCTCGCTGAGGCCGCCCCGGCTGACATTGTTCTGCCACAGATGGGCCATTTCGTGCGCCACCAGCCGGGCGATCAATTGCCGCTTCTTGGGATGGTCCGTCTGCAAGCCGGCGCCGCCGAAGCGGTAGGCGATCTGCCCACCGATCGCGCCGCCCTTGATCGACAGCCCCGGCGCTTCGGTGTCGCCGGCGGCGACCAGCAGCAATAAGGGCTGTTTCAATTTCTGCCGATAGGCGCCGGTGTAATAGCTGGAGATTTTAGCGGTCGCGTCGAGCATGGCCTCGACCGCCCAGGCCGGCAGTTTCGGATCGAGAATGATGTTGGCGTCGCCGGCCGCTACCGGCGCTTGCGGGCCGAAATAGGCATACGGCGTCGCGCCGCGCGATGGATCCGCCGGCGAGGCCGGCGTCAGCACATATTCATTGCCGAGCCCCTCCAGCGTGAAGTTGGCGGCAACATCGCGCTGCACCGTCCCCTGCCGGGCATCGCCCTGCAGGAAGCCCAGGTACACAGCGCGGCCACCGTCGGAAAAACGGTCCATGGCCACGTACTGCTTCTCCACCAACGCATCGAAAGTGGCGATCTCCAGGCTGACCTGCCGCAGCGGCTTGCCGTCGGACGCGGCCAGCGCATCCTCGTCCGCGCCGGTGGTCAGCGTCACGCCCGGCGTCAGCACTTTCCAGGAAGTTTTACGATAGTCGCCGACCGGCCGGAACGACAGCGCCGTCACCGGCTGCGAGAACTGGTACTCCACGCGCCAGGTATCGGGCGCCGTATGCGTCACGCGCACCTGCGCCGGCAACGGCGCCTCGGCACACGCGCCCGTAGCCATGCTCAACGCCAGTCCCGCCCCCATCAAGAATCTCTCCAGCATCGCCGCATCCCGTCGTTATAGAAACGGCAAAATATAGCATAAAAGACATGTCTTTTTTAACTTCCTTCTCCGCCCGCCGGATGGGCCGCCAGGATGCGGGACAGATAGGGTTGCGTCACCCCCAGGTAGGACGCCAGGATGCGTTGCGAGATCCGGCACTCCAGGCCCGGATAGTCGGAGCGGAAGGCCTCCAGCCGTTCCAGCGCCGTACTGGCCGCGAAGGCGTAAGTGCGGCGGGCGCTGAGCTTGATCATATGCTCGAGCACCTTCAGATAATAGTTGCTGAAAAACTGGCTTTCGTCACGCAGCCGGCAGATGTCGGCCCAGTCCCAACGGAAGCCGCGCACCGCCGTTTCCGCCATGATGAACTGCATCGCGGGCACGCCGTCCGAGATCGACAGCAAATCCTCGTGCGCGTTGGCGTTCCAGCCCTCCGTGGCGAAGCGTATGGTGACGTCGGCGCCGGACACCACGATGAAGCCATTGCGCGTCACGCCTTCGGTAATCCAGTAGATCGATTGCGCCACGCCGCCCTGCCGCTGCAGATACTCGCCCTTGGCGGCCGTGAACGGGTGGGCAATAGGCGCGATGGCAAGCGTCATCTCGGTGTATTCGTCGTCGCTGACGCCATAACGCCGCACAATTTCCCGCCGAAACTTCTCTCGTTGTTTAAAAAAATATTGTTGCATTTTATTAACTTATGTTTATAAATCACATTGTAATCGCTAAAAATGTTAGCGCAAACATTTTGTTGCGCAATGATTTTTCTTTTTGCGAATATGCTCTAGTGCATAGCGACTAAGGCCGGCCTTGCCTACACTGCACCGTTGCCTCCCGGCCGGAAACGCCGCGATGCCCCCTACCGAATCGACCAATGAGCAATAAACCACCGAACGCGCCCACCACCAGCCTGCTCAAGAAACTGGGCGCCATGACGGCGCTGCGGGAAATGCCCTTGCTGGAGCAAAGTCTGTTACGCATGCTGGGTCCTGTGCTCGGGGCGCGCTCCACCACGCTGTACCGTGTAGACCGCCACCGTGAAGTGGTGCGCGCGCTGCACCACGCCCACGCCGTGGATGCGCAACACGGCGAACTCCAGCGCACCATCGAGCGGATCGAGGAGATTCATACCGGTATCGTCCTGCCGGATCATGTGCGCGAACTGTTCGACGGCATGCGCATGCTGGGACGCCACTGCAGCCGCCAGCACCGCGACGGCTATATCGTCGGCTATCCCCTGTACAACGGCGACACGCTGCGCGGGTACTTTCTGTTTGAGCGCGAACACGATGTCACGCCCCACGAAGACGCCCTCGTCGACGGCGTGCTGGAAGTGTTTTGCAACTACTACGCCCTGCTCGACACCAGCAAGCGCGACCGCCTGACCGGCCTGCTCAACCGTTACGCGCTGGAGCTCAACCTGGGGCGACTGTGGGACCGCATGTCCGGGCGCTGGCATGGCGCCGCCGACGCGCGCACGCCGGACCGGCGGGTGGCCGAGCTGCAAACCTATTGGCTGGGCGTGCTCGACATCGACCACTTCAAGCGCATCAACGACGGCCATGGCCATATCATCGGCGACGAGATCCTGCTGCTGGTGGCGCGCCTGCTGGAAAGGGCGTTCCGCCGCCATGACCTGCTGTACCGCTACGGCGGCGAGGAATTTGTCGTCGTCATCGCCGCCGACGACAGCCACGCCGCCGCGCAGGTGTTCGAACGCGTGCGCCGCTGCGTGGAGGAATTCAATTTCCCCCAGGTCGGCCGGGTCACGGTCAGCGGCGGCTATTGCGTCGCCAACCCCAGCGTGCTGCCGCAAACCGTCATCAACCAGGCCGACCGGGCGCTGTACGAAGCCAAGAGCGCCGGCCGCAACCGCATCTTCCACTACGATGACCTGATCGACCGCGGCGTGCTGGAAGAAGTCGCGTCAGGCAGCATCGACCTGTTCTAGCGCCGCGCGATCAGGGGTGGCGCGCCAGCGCCGCGTTGAACCTGGCGATCTCGCTGTCCTCCACTTGCTGGGAGCACATCAGGTGGCGGTAATAGCCCTGCGGCATTTCCTTGAAGGTGACGACGCGCAGCTGCTCGGTGCGGAAGATGCCCAGCGCCAGATAGTATTCCGCTTCTTCCTTCGGCGCGAAAAGAACGTCGGCGCGGCCGGCCGCGATCATGTTGAACAGTTGCGGCATATCGCCCGCACTGGCCATGCGCGCCGCCTTCATGGTGCTGAATTTCTTGTCCAGATAGGTGCCGTAGACAAAGCCATCCTTCATCAGCACCGTCAGTTTTGCATCGGACAGGATGCCGTCGACGGTCGCGGCGATCCGCGGGAAGCGGGAAGAGACCACGGCCACCCACGGCCCGTCCTGCGACACCGGATTGGAATACTTGGCGAATTTTTCGCGTTCAGGCGTCTTGTACCAGCCGACCGAACAAAACTTGCCGCTGTTTTTACGCAGCAGCGCGAGCTGGCGCAAGGCCGGGATCTCCCGCCATTTGACCGGGATATGGGCTTTTTCAAACGCCCTCACGGTGGGCTCGACCGACGAGCCGCTGACCTGCAGATTCGGCCCCACCACCAGGTAAGGCGGGCGGTGGACGATATGCAATTCCAGGACCGTATCGGCGGCGCAGGCGGCCGTAGCACCCATGCCCGATAAGACGAAGGCCCCCAATGACAGGCCCTTCATGTCCCCACTCCTTGGTCTTTCATCTACTTACCCTCTTTCACATGCACAGCTGCGCGGATCGCCGGAATGGCGTAACGCGCTAGTGTAGGAAAAAGCCGGCCGCGGCTTTATACACTGGTACAAGTTTTGGAGAATTAGTGAAAGAATATAGCCGTCCGCAAACGGAAAAGGGCCCGTGATTGCTCACGGGCCCTTTCGTATTCTGGCTCCCCGACCTGGACTCGAACCAGGGACCTGCGGATTAACAGTCCGTCGCTCTACCGACTGAGCTATCAGGGAAAAGAGGCCGCATTATATACGGCCAATTTCTAGCTGTCTAGGCTAGCGGGCAAAAATCAGAAGCCGCCCTTGAACTGCACACCGAACTGGCGCGGCTCGTTGACGAAGCCGGTCAGGTTGTTGAAGTCGATGGCGCCGATGATACGCTCGGTGTTGGTGATGTTGCGAGCGAAGGCCGCCACTTCATACTTGCCGCCGGACCAGTTGTAACCCACACGCAGGCCGCCTTCCACCATGGACTTGCCGGTGAATTCCTTGGCTTCGTACAGGAAGAAATTGATCTTGCTGCGATACGACCAGTCGGTCAGCACGAACAGGTTGCCGTCGGCCAGCGCCCAGTTGTAGCGCGCGGTGGCGTTCAGGATGTACTTCGGCGCCTGCGGCAGCGGGTTGCCGTCGATGACCACGCGACCAGCCGCATTGATCGGATCGGTCACGGTGCACGAACCGCACTTGGCCACGGACAGCGACGGGTCCTTGATCTCGGTGAAGTTGTACGAACCGCCCGCGGTGACCTTGAAGTCCGGCGTCACGAAGGCTTCGAAGTCCGCTTCCAGGCCACGGCCGGCGGTCTTGGCGGCGTTGATCAGCTTGGTAACGTTGGAATTGCCGCCGACCACGGTCAGCTGCTGGTTCTTCACGTCGTAGTCGTAGATGCTGACCGACGCGCGGGCGCGGCGGTTGAACAAATCGGCCTTGATGCCGGCTTCGTACGAGGTGATGGTCTCGGCGTCGGCCACGGTGATCGGCACCGATGCCGACGCGGCGGCGATACTCGGCGCGCGGAAGCCGGTCGCCACGCGGGCGTAGGCGTTGACGTCCTTGTTGACCTTGTAGGTCGCGCTCATGTCCCAGTTGGTCTTGCTCTTGCTCTCTTCCACCGACTTGGGACCGATCTGCGTCACGTTGACCGCTTCAACGGTGCGGAAATCCTTCTTGTCGTCGGTGTAGCGCAGGCCGCCGCGCAGCACGACTTTTTCCGACAGGTCATAGGTCAGCGAGCCGAACACGGCCGAGGCGGTGTTGTTCTGGTGGCTGGCCAGGTGCGAGGTCTGCGCCTGGGTGTTGCTGTCGAAGTTGTTGCTGTAGCCGTCGGCGCTTTCCTTGAAGTAGTAGACGCCGGTCTGCCAGTTCAGCGGACCCGCGTTCTTCGATTCGACGCGGAATTCCTGGCTGTACTGGTGCAGGCCGGTCAGCCCGCCACCGGTCTGTACCTGGAATGGAATGAAGCCCGGGCCGGTCGGCGTGCCGCCGTCGATGTCGCCGCGGCTGTAGTAATTGTCCACGCCTTCGTAGCCGGTGATCGAGAACAGCTTGACCGAACCCAGGTCCCAGGTCAGGCGGGCGTTGGCACCGTTGGTGTCCAGGCTCTGCATGTTCAGGCCGTTGGTGTTGATCTTGGTGAAGTCGTAACCGTCGGCGAAGTCGTTGGTGCCCTTCTTGATGATGTTGGCGCGGAACAGGCGCGCGCTGCCGGTGGTCATGCGCGAGTGCACATTGAACAGGGCGTCAAACGTGGTGCTTGGCTTGTACAGGAACTGCACGCGCTCGGCGTGTTCGTTGTAGCCTTCCAGTACATCGTTCTGCTTGGTGTAGGTGTTGTCGACGAAGTTGTCGCGGTGCTGGCGCAGCGTCGAAACGCGCATCGCCCACTCGCTCGACAGCGGCACGTTGACGGCGGCTTCGGCGTTGACGGTGTTGTGGGTGGCCCACGACACGTTGTAATAACCGTCGACCTTCTTGAAGTTAGGCTTTTCGGATTCGAACTTGACCACGCCGGCCGGGGTGTTGCGGCCGAACAGCGTACCCTGCGGGCCGCGCAGCACTTCCACGCCGGCCACGTCGAAGATCGGGAAACCTTTCAGGATGCCGTTTTCCTGCACCACGTCGTCATACACCAGCGAGACCGGCTGCGAGGCGAAGGTGCTGAAGTCGGTGTTGCCGTAGCCGCGGATGTAGAAGCGCGGGAAGGTACGGCCGTTCGACGATTCAACGTTCAGCGACGGCACTTTGCCGGCCAGCAGGCGGATGTCCTGGCCGCCGGACAGCAGCACGTCCAGCTTTTCATCCTTGAGCAAGGAGACCGATACCGGCACGTCCTTGATGTTTTCGGTGCGGCGCTGGGCGGTCACGGTGACGGTTTCCAGCTGCGGCTCGGCGGCGGCGGTTTGCGCCATGGCGGAACCGATAGGCATGACGGCGCTCAGCGCCAGCAGGCGCTTGTGCATCTTCGACAGTTTGATCATTCAATTTCCCGAGTTGAGGTAAATCCAAGAGTTATAAACAGTGTCTCCTGTTCTCTCTTTTTGATATTGCCCGGTCGTCTGGCGCGACCGTGGCAACGCAAGCGGAATGTCTAGAATGCCACCGTCTTGCGAAGAGGCGGTATTTTCATTCATTGATACCGGATATTGCAAGAGCAATATAAGCAAAGTGCAATTAACTGATAGAAATTCGGCGCGCCGGGCGGCGCGACTGAATATTAGAAGGCGGCGGGACCGGCCCGCAGGCCGGTTGTGGTGACAAAAAACAACGTTAGCTTTTGTTCAGTTGTATCAAATTTTCCACACCGCCGGCCTACATGCCCAGCGATTTGAGCAGTTCGTCGGAGTCGTCGTCGCCCCCGGAGAAGTGCGGCTGCGATTGCGCCGAGGCATGATTGTCGCGCTCCTGGTCCATCAGCGCATCCGGATCGGCCACCTCGCTCGAGTCGAAGTCGTGCAGGCGGATGAATTCGGTGCGGTCGATCGCCAGTTCCAGATAGAAGATGTTGCTCTTCTCGGTGTAGAAGGTCACGCGGCGCATTTCCGGACGGTCCAGCGGCGTGTCCACGCTCAACATCACCTGCTTGTTAAGCACCAGCATCTTCGGCTGGTTCTGCGTGATGTTGGTCTGCAGTTCGCGCCGGATCTTGCCGGTGAAGTCGCCGACGATCTGGTTCATCAGCTCGCCCATGATGTTGGACACCTCGTCCGACGTGTGCGAGCCGGCCAGCTCGGACTTCGGCATGCCCATGTGCAACATGTAGCGTTCGTAAATTTCCATGGCCGTGTCGGCGGCAAAGTTCAGCACCACCAGGCCGGTGAAGCCGCCGTCGAACAGCACGAAGCAGCCGATGTCCGGCTTCAGGCCGATCTTGGTAATCCGCTGCACCATCCCCGAGTAATTGACCTTGCTTTGGGTCGCGACGTTCAACACCCGGGTCACCGAATTACACAGACTCATCAACAAGTCTTCGGTACCGTACACAACGTCCTTGTTTTCCTCGATCATGATCTACCTACCTCTGGTTATTTTTCTATAGACGACAGCCAACATGACTTGCCGACCATCAGATTCAGAATACCGAGGTGCAAGATTCTCGTCCACCGGAATCGCGCATTTGTGTGAGATTTGCGTGCCAAAATGCAAAAAATCGCCAGCCATGCCTTCACCAAGGCAATCTGCCACAGGCTTGGACTAAAGGAATTGTCAGGCGCCGCAGTTGATCTTCCACGGAACTCCGAAGCGGTCAATCACAATCGCATAGCATGGCGACCAGAATGTTCTCTGAGGTGCGAGGACAACCTGCCCTTCCGTTTGCAGCGCATTGAAGAACAGCTTCACCTTCTCCTCGGAGTCAACGCCAATCAGTACATAAAAGCCTTGGGGCTTCTCATATCTGCTCGAGTCTACATCGGCACCTGCCAGCTCAACGCCGTCTATACAGATATTTGCATGGACAATTTTTTCTCCGTGCGACGCTGACACCGCCGGGACTGGAGAGTCCTTAACCCGTAGCATCGTTCCGATTCGCCCGCCCAGATTCTCAGCGTAGAATCTAAAAGCCTCCTCACACTGACCGTTGAAATCGATATGAAATGACAAGCTCATGATCTGGTGTCCTTGTTCGTCTTGCGGCCTGACATACATATGGTCAGAGTAACATTTTTAGCTTTGCGAAACACACAAATAAACGGAAGTCTGAAACGCAAAAAGCCCAACCGGTAAAGGCTGGGCTTTTTGATCTTGCTGAATTCTGGCTCCCCGACCTGGACTCGAACCAGGGACCTGCGGATTAACAGTCCGTCGCTCTACCAACTGAGCTATCAGGGAAAAGAGGCCCGAATTATATCCCCTGCCCGCCAATTTGCCCAGCCCCACACCGAAACTATTTTCCCGCCCGCAAAATAATGTCAATTTAACAAAAACCTCAAGCCTGGAACGGCTGCGGCGCCCGCTGCAGGATGATGGTCACCGGCCGGTGCGGATGGGATGCGTGCGCCACCACCGTGATCGCTATCCGCTCGCGCCAGGCGGTCCGCGCCAGCGCCTCGATCTGGTGCTCGCGCGTGCAGAATTCCCGCTCCTTGCCGCAAGTGTCGAGCAGGAAGCCGGCGAAATCACCGAAGCAATCGTAAATCAGCCCGCTGACCTTGCCTTCGTAGCGGTGCGCGTGCGCATGTCCATGGCCCGGAGGCTGCCCGTGATGGCCGCCGCCCTCGCCGCCCGCACCGTCCGGCGACGGCTTGATGTCGTCCGGGTTGCCGCCCAGCCCGCCGACACGGTCGCCGATCAGCGACACGTAGCGGCTGAACACCGGATGCCAGCGGTCGCCGGCCGGCACCGCCTCCAGGATCCAGCGCAGCACCGACAACAGCCGCGACTCGGCGCCGACGATCACCTCCTTGGTGCGCACCGGTATCGTCAGCTGGTAGCTGCCAACCACCCGCCGCCAGCGGATCACGTCCACCGCATTTTCCCTAGACCCTTCGCGCCGCCCTTCTCCGCGGATGCCGATCACCACCGGCGGCAAGGCAAAGGTGTCGCTGACCTGGCGCACGATCACCGTGTACAGCTCGCCCTTGTGGATGGTGTCCGGCAGTTGCACCGACAGCAGCCCGGTCAGGCCGAACGAGGCGCCCGGCGGCAGCGGCACATACGAGATGCCGCCGACCGTCAGCCGTATCGTCTGCTCGTCCAGCAGGGTGAGGCCGTGGTTGACGTAGCGCGTGCCGGCCAGCGCGACGATCTGGCTGGCGGCCACCTCCGGTATGTAGATGCTGGCGATGCTGTCCTTCGGCAGGTTGCCCCATTCGATCAGCAGCTCGTCGGGCTGGCGGTCCGGCAGCTGCTCGGCGCCCTTGGCGGGACGCAGCTCGAAGGTGCCCAGTATCCGGCGCGACGAAGCGTAGCCCGGATTCGGCGATTCGATGATCGACAGGTTGCGCTGCGCCAGCTTGTCCGACGCCGCCGGCGATATGCCTGCGGGAATCGGATCGGGATCGAAGGCGATTTCCGCCACCAGGCATTGGTGGGCGTTGCGCACCAGTTGCTGGACAGACTTGCGGCCCGAGCCCCACGGTCCGTTGGCGGGCGACGGATGGGTCGGGAACTGCGCCTGCGTCTGGTTGATATCGAGCCAGCAGCCGAAGTAGGCAAACACCTCGCCGCCGGTGCCGTTCAGGGTACGCACATTGGCCGGATCCTGCTGCGCCGTCAACGCGGTGTTGGCAGAATTGACGCGCTCCTCGGCAAAGCACGGAATGGTCAGCAAGTCGCCGCCGCCGCTCAAGCCCAGCAAGGGGATCGCGTCGGTGCCGCTGGTGGCGCGGCGATACGTGGTGCCGGCGTCGAACTCGGTCGACGTGGTGCTGGCCGGGAACAGCCGGAAGAAGGTGCGCACGTTGCTGATGTTGGTCGAGCCGCGATAATGCACGCGGGCGATGGCGAAGTTGAACATCGCCGTGCCGTTGACCTTCTGCGACAGCTCCAGCGTTTCGTCGGTGGACAGGTTGTCGAAGGTCTCGCCCGCCGTGCCGGCGTTCAGGTTGGCCAGCACCTGCTTGATATAGGCATTGGCGTTGCCGCTGACGGTGGCGCCGAAGCGTGCATCGCCGTCACGGATCTTGAACACGCGCAAGTCGGTGCTGAGCCAGGACGTCGGGCCGTCCACCTCCCACGGATTGGGGTCGCGTATCAGCAGGATCTGCGCGTTGGCGCTCAGGCCGCCCAGCGTCGCCGTCATGTTGACGGTCAGCGTCTCGCCGGCGTTGGCGGGGAAGCCGCTGCTGTTGGCGAAGGTGATCCGGCAGACCCAGGTGAAGCGCTGCGGCGCGATCGGCAGACTGGCGTCCTCCGCCTCCAGCGACGTCACCGTGACCGACATGCCCGGCACCGCCGGATTGAAGGTGATGGTCGGCTTCACCGTCGGCGAATTGCCCAGCGTGCCGGGCGTGATGCCCAGCTTGTCCGGCCAGAAGCCGTCGGCCAGCACGTAGAACGCCTTGTCGATCACGGCCGGCGACGGCATCGTGTCGATCTCGTCCTTGCCGAAGGTGCTGCGGTCGGTGATGAAGGTGAAGCTCTTGCCGAAGTCCGACTGCGCCAGGTGTTCGGCGAAATATTCATGGCTGTCGGCGTTGTTGACCGCCTTGCCGGGATCGCTGGTGGCCAGCGCCAGGCAGGCCGTTTCGCCGTATTGGATGTCGTCGGTATTGCTGACCGCGTGGCTCCACTCGTGCACCAGCGTGCCGAATTTGCAATCGGTGCCGATCTGCGCCGCGCTCAGGTAGCTGCTGCACAGCCAGACCGTGCGCGAGCCCTTGTAGGTAAAGGCGAAGTAGCCCGGCTGGCAGGTGTCGCTGCCGTGGCCCTGGCCGGTGAAATCGTAGGTCACCTGTTCGTTGGCCAGGGTGCCGGAGATGTCGTTGTAGTCCTTGGTGACCTTGTCGTAGCGGCCCTGGTTGAAAGCGCCATACCAGGTCTGGTACAAGGCGTTGGTGCTGGCCGGCCCGGCGGCAAGCTGGGCAGCCGACAAGGCGGCGAAATACTGCGCGTTGCCGTGGGCGATGATGGTGTCGGCCTGCTGGGTCGCCGTGCCGCCGTTGAAATTGGGCGCCTTGGCGTTGTTCTTCGCCAGCCGCGACTCGGCCTTGCGCGCCAGTTGGCCGGAGGTCGATTTCGGCTCCGCGCCCGCCACCACCTCGAACTGCACGTCGGCCGGCGGCGCCATGTGCGCCTCATGCGCCTGACGCTTGCGCGCGCCGGCCTTGACGTTGCCGGTGACCATGAAGGCGTCTAAAAACACGGCATTCAGGGCCACGTTGTATTGCCCGGCCTGGTCGATCGCATACACCTCGGAAATATCGACGCTGAAACTCTGGCGCTCTCCCGGGCCGATCAGCGTGTAAGCGCTCGCCGGCGGATCGCCGCGCTTGACGAAGCGGCCGTCGTAGGGGATGCGCTGGCCCTCGCGCTCGACGACGAAGCAGTCGCCGCTGAGGGTGGCTTCCAGCGGCGTGGCCCAGGTCAGCAGTTGATAGGCCTCGGCGCTGGTGTTCTCGATTTCACAGGTGATGACGATGGGATCGCCCAGCGCGTACACAGGCTGGGCGGTCAGGGTGGCAACAAAGGGCTGATGTCTCATGTCGGGTCTCCTTTATGGGATTACCGATCGAGCATAAGACCGTCACTGCCATCGACATTGATACGGCGCAGACCGCCGCAGGCGGCGCCATTCATCGGCGGCTTGAACAACTCATCCATCCCAACCGACCAGTCATCGCAGCCGACTGGCGCAACGGGAGCGTCGCTGGGAGAATCTGGTCCACGGCCATCCCAACCAAGGACACCGATGAAAAAACTACTGCTCTCCGTCGTCTTGCTCACCAGCCTTATTACACCGCTGCATGCGCAAGAGCAAAAGCCGCTGTATCAGGAGATCGCGGCCATGGACAAGACCCTGTTCGATGCATTCAACCGCCAGGATTTTGAAACGGTGAAGACCGTGTTTTCCCAGGATCTGGAGTTCTTCCACGACACGGGCGGCCTGAGCAACTATGAACAAAACCTGCAAGCCATGCGCAATCTGTTTGCCCAGAACATGTCGCTGCACCGTGAACTGGTGCCCGGCAGCATGCAGGTCTATCCGGTGAAGAATTACGGGGCCATCCAGACCGGCGAACACACCTTCTGCCATGTTGAAAACGGCAAGAACGATTGCGGTACCTTCAAGTTCCTGCACATCTGGAAGCGCAGCACGGAGGGATGGAAACTGGCGCGCGTGGCCAGCTATGGCCACTGACCCCGCCAATGAAAAAAAGCCTTGTGATTTCTCACAAGGCTTTTCTGTATTCTGGCTCCCCGACCTGGACTCGAACCAGGGACCTGCGGATTAACAGTCCGTCGCTCTACCGACTGAGCTATCAGGGAATAGAGGCAACATTTTATACTGTTTCATCCACTCCATCAAGGTTTCTGACAGAGCAACTTTCCCGGTATTTCCTGTTGCCGCTCAGGTTAAGCTTAGCCGCTCAACCCGAAGAAGCAAGATTTTAGAGCACTTTCGCGATAGCGTCAATCACGATATCGATATTGCGCGAATTCAACGCTGCCACGCAGATGCGGCCGGTGTCCACCGCGTAGATCGACTGCTCGCGCAGTTTCTCGACCTGCGCCTTGGTCAGGCCCGAGTACGAGAACATGCCGACCTGGTCGCGCACGAAGGCGAAATCGTGGGCCGGCGCCTTGGCTTTGAGCTTGGCCACGAAGGCTTCGCGCATTTCCTTGATGCGCACGCGCATGCCGGCCAGTTCGTCTTCCCACAGCTGGCGCAGTTCCGGCGTGGTCAGCACGGTGGCCACCACCTTGCCGCCGTGGACCGGCGGGTTCGAGTAGTTGGTGCGCACGACACGTTTCAATTGCGACATCAGACGGCTCGCCTCT
Source organism: Duganella sp. Dugasp56 (assembly GCF_047304105.1). Taxonomy (NCBI): domain Bacteria; kingdom Pseudomonadati; phylum Pseudomonadota; class Betaproteobacteria; order Burkholderiales; family Oxalobacteraceae; genus Duganella; species Duganella sp. Dugasp56. The sequence continues at coordinate 61,065 of NZ_JBGLYQ010000003.1, read as the reverse complement.
TCGCCGCTCGCGGCGACCACGCTCAGCGCGCCCACGCGCTCGCCGTACAGCGAGAACGACTTCGAGAACGAATTCGACACCAGCAGCGGACCGCCGGCGGCAGCGAAGCGGCGCACCACGGCGCCGTCTTCGGCGATGCCGGCGCCGAAGCCCTGGTAAGCCATGTCCAGGAACGGCACCAGGCCGCCCGAGGTAACGGCGGCGATGACTTCATCCCACTGGGCCGAGGTCAGGTCGGCGCCGGTCGGGTTGTGGCAGCAGGCGTGCAGCAGCACGATGGCGCCGCGCGGCATGGCCTTCAGGTCGGCCAGCATGCCGGCGAAGTTCACGCCGTGGGTGGCTGCGTCGTAGTAGGCGTAGTTGTTGACGGTGAAACCGGCGCTTTCGAACAGCGCGCGGTGGTTTTCCCAGCTAGGGTCGCTGATGTAGACCTGCGAATCCGGCGCGAAGCGCTTCAGGAAGTCGGCGCCGATCTTCAGTGCGCCGGTGCCGCCGATGGCTTGCACGGTGACTGCGCGCTTCTCTTGAATTACGGCGCTGTCGGCACCAAATACCAGCTCTTGCACCGCCTTGTCGTAGGCAGCCAGGCCTTCGATCGGCAGGTAGGTGCGCGGTGCCGGCGTGGCGATCAGGATCTCTTCCGCTTTCTGCACGCACGATAGCAGCGGCACTTTGCCGTTGTCGTCATAATAGACGCCCACGCCCAGGTTGATTTTGGCCGGGTTCTGGTCGGCGTTAAATGCTTCGGTAATACCCAGGATAGGGTCGCGTGGTGCCATGTCGATGGCGCTGAACAAGCTAGGATTCGTCATGATAAGATTGGATTCGATTGGAAGCGGTTCGCAGCGGATGAATGTAGACAGCGCCCCTATAAAAAGTGCTTCAGGCCGCTGGCAGGCCATTATTTTAACAAAGGTCTGACAAGATGGCTGAATTACCCGTACTCGATAACACCGTGGCAACCGTGGTCACCTTCCCGGATTCGCCGTTCAAGCTGCACCAGCCCTTCCCGCCGGCCGGCGACCAGCCCACCGCGATCGACCAGCTGTGCGAGGGCATCGACGACGGCCTGTTCTTCCAGACCCTGCTCGGCGTGACCGGTTCGGGCAAGACCTACACGATGGCCAACGTGATCGCCCGCAAGGGTCGTCCCGCCATCGTCTTCGCGCCCAACAAGACGCTGGCGGCCCAGCTGTATTCGGAATTCCGCGAATTCTTCCCCGAGAACGCGGTCGAATACTTCGTCTCCTACTACGATTACTACCAGCCGGAAGCCTACGTGCCGCAGCGCGACCTGTTCATTGAAAAGGATTCGTCCATCAATGAGCATATCGAGCAGATGCGCCTGTCGTGCACCAAGTCGCTGATGGAGCGGCGCGACGTCATCATCGTCGCCACCGTGTCGGCGATCTACGGTATCGGTAACCCGACCGAATACCACCAGATGATCCTGACCTTGCGCGCCAAGGACCGCGTCTCGCAGCGCGACATCATCGCCCGCCTGATCCAGATGCAGTACACCCGCAACGAAGTGGACTTCGGCCGCGGCACCTTCCGCGTGCGCGGCGACACGCTCGACATCTTCCCGGCCGAGAATGCGGAGCTGGCCGTGCGCCTGGACCTGTTCGACGACGAACTGGAATCGATCCAGCTGTTCGATCCGCTGACCGGCCGCGTCAAGCAGAAGATCCCGCGCTTCACCGTGTATCCGGGTTCGCACTACGTCACGCCGCGTTCGACCGTGCTGCGGGCGATCGAGACCATCAAGCTGGAACTGCGCGAGCGGCTGGAGTTCTTCCGCAAGGAGAACAAGCTGATCGAAGAGCAGCGCCTGGAGCAGCGCACCCGCTTCGACCTGGAGATGATGACCGAGATCGGCTTCACCAAGGGCATCGAGAACTACTCGCGCCACCTGAGCGGCGCCCAGGCCGGCGAACCGCCGCCGACGCTGGTCGACTACCTGCCGAAGGACGCGCTGATGTTCCTCGACGAGTCGCACGTGCTGATCGGCCAGCTGAGCGCCATGTACAACGGCGACCGCTCGCGCAAGACCAACCTGGTGGACTACGGCTTCCGCCTGCCGTCGGCGCTGGACAACCGTCCGCTGAAGTTCGAGGAGTTCGAGCAGAAGATGCGGCAGACGGTGTTCGTCTCCGCCACGCCGGCCGAATACGAACGCACGCACGCCGACCAGGTGGTCGAGCAGGTAGTGCGGCCGACCGGCCTGGTCGACCCGCTGATCATCGTGCGTCCGGCCAGCTCGCAGGTGGACGATCTGATGTCCGAGATCACGCTGCGCGTGGCCAAGAACGAGCGCGTGCTGGTGACCACGCTGACCAAGCGCATGTCCGAGCAGCTGACCGAATACCTGAGCGACCATGGCATCAAGGTGCGCTACCTGCACAGCGATATCGAAACCGTCGAGCGCGTGGAGCTGCTGCGCGACCTGCGCATCGGCACCTTCGACGTGCTGGTGGGGATCAACTTGCTGCGCGAAGGCCTGGACTTGCCGGAGGTGTCGCTGGTGGCGATCCTCGACGCGGACAAGGAAGGCTTCCTGCGTTCGGAACGCTCGCTGATCCAGACCATCGGCCGCGCCGCGCGTAACCTGAACGGCGTGGCGCTGCTGTACGCCGACCGCATGACCGATTCGATGGAGCGCGCCATCGGCGAGACGGAACGCCGCCGCGCCAAGCAGATCGCCTTCAACGCGGCCAACGGCATCGTGCCGCGCGGCGTGCAGAAGATCATCAAGGACATGATCGACGGCGTCTACAGCCCGCAGGATGCGCGGGAAGTGCTGCAGGTGGCGCAGGAGACGGCCAAGTACGAATCCATGAGCGAGAAGCAGATCAGCAAGGAGATCAAGCGCCTGGAAAAAACCATGCTCGATCACGCCAAGAACCTGGAGTTCGAAAAGGCCGCGCAGGTGCGCGACCAGCTGCATCAGTTGAAGCAGCAGCTGTTCGGCGCACCGGGCTCGGACAATATCGCCTAGGCGTTTATTTCGGCGCGTTGACGAAGCCGCTCAACGCGTCGATCAGCTGCGGCGCCACAGGCAGGTCGGGCCGGCTGTAGGATTTCATTTGCGCGGCCGGGTCGTCGCCGACCATTTTCAGCACGTGGTTCATGCCGTCGACGATGACCAGCTTAGCGCGCGGCGCGGCGGCGGCCAGCGCCTTGGCGTCCGACACCTGGACCTGGATATCCGTCGTCCCCTGCAGGATCAGCACCGGCATCTTCAGCGCCGCCACAGCCGCTGCCGGATCGTACTTGAGCAGCGACACCAGATACGGCTGTACCGATGGACGGTACAGGAACATCAACGGCGGCGGCACGTCATCGACCGTCTTGCCGTCCTTGAGCGCGGCCAGCACGCGCTCGCTCTGGTCGAACAGCGGCGGTGGCAGCTTGGGCTTGAGCTGCTCGCGCAGCACTTCATCCACCGGGCGCCCGGCGCCGGAGATCAGCACGCAGGCGTCGGTGGGCGCCTGGCGGCAGGCCACGGACGCGATCAGCGCACCCTCGCTATGCCCTGCCATCACCACACGGGAGAAGCGCGGATCGGCGCGCAGCTGACGCAACCACGCCACGGCGTCGCCGATATAGTCGTCGAGGCGCACATCCTCTTCCTTCCAGCCCTTCCACGCACTCGATGCGATTCCGCGCTTGTCGTAGCGCACGGAGGCGATGCCGTGCTTGGCCAGCGCCTCCGCCACCATACGCAAGGAGTCGTTGGGTCCGGACAGCATACTGCTGTTGCCGTCGCGGTCCGTGGGACCGGAGCCTGAATGCAGCAGCACCACCGGCACCTTGCCGCTACCGTCCGGCAGCCATTCGGTTCCATACAGCGTGCCGCCGTCCACCTGCAGCGAGACCTGCCGTTCAGCGGCGCCTACAGGCAACGCCAGCATCAACAACGATAACAAGAATCCCAAACGCATACGTAATCTCCAGTGTCAGTGAGTCAATCGTTTATACAGCAGCAGCGAGTAACCGGCGGACAGCAGTGCCCACGCCAGCATCAACGCCAGCAAGGCCCAGTGCGGAACGCCCAGCCCCAGCGCGAACAAGCCAAGAAGGCCGCTGGCCACCATCAGCTTCGCCGCCAGCCGGTGCGTGGCGTACCATACGCGCTCGCTGGCCAGCGTCCACGGCGTGCGGATGCCCATGAAGAAGTTGCGGCGCACCTTGCCCATCGGGTTGCCGATCAGGATCAGCAGGATGAACACGCCGGCCGGCACAGCCTTCTGCATCGGCACCGCGCCATGCAGCACGGCGGCAAGCACCAGCGCATACACGTAGGCCAGCATGCACACCACCACGCCGCACAGGTAATAGTAAGTCGGCTCGAAACCGCTCATGTCGAAGCGGCGCGGCGAGATACGCGGCAGCAGCGCTCCGCACAAGGCCATCAGCGATATCAGGCCGGGGCCCAGCAGCCACAAGGCTGCACGTGGCCCATAGCCATTCACAACACCGTCGATATCCCAATGCACCGGAACCCGTTCCGGCAGCATCGGCCAGGCGTACATCGTGGCAGCGCAAGCGGCGGCCACCAGCACAAGACACAGCAACAGATAACGTTTCATTTTTTGCTCCCTTTGGCATCGGTCAGGTCCATCACCCAGGACAGCACGTCCTGCAGCACCGTCGTGTTCAAGCCATACCAGATGGTCTGCCCTTCGCGGCGGCGCGTAATCAGGTCGGCATCGGCCAGTACGGCGAAGTGATGCGACATGGTCGGCTTGCTCATGTCGAAATGTGCAGCCAGGTCGCCGGCGGTCATCTCGCCGGGCCGCAGCAGGCGCAGGATCTCGCGCCGCGCCGGATCGGCAATGGCCTTGAAGGCGTTGTTGGATGCGTTCATATTAAGGCAAACATCTAATTAGACAGTCATCTAACTATAGACCTGCAAAAAACGGCGGTCAAGCGATTTCCGCTGCCGCCGCCCTGTTACGTCAGTGCCAGGCCCTGTTCGTCGAACACGTGCCAGCGCGACGGCTCGACGCACACCGCCGCCGTCTGGCCGTTCTGCCAGCGCACCTCCGGATCGATGCGGGCGATGAACTGCGTCGTGCCGCCGTCCGGCGTCAGGTAGACATAGCTGGTATCGCCCAGCAGTTCGGCTGCCAGCACTGTCACGGGGATGCCGTCGGCGGATTTTTCCAGCTCCATGTGCTCGGCGCGCACGCCCAGCGTGACGCGGCTGCCGACAGCCAGGCCGTCCCGCTCAGCCACCTGCACCAGCGCACCGCCGGCAAGCCGGACCGCCATCCCCTGCGGCGCCAGCCGCTCCACCGTGCCGGTGATGAAGTTCATCGCCGGCGAACCGAGGAAGCCCGCGACGAACAGGTTGGCCGGACGCTGATACAACTCCAGCGGCGCCCCCACCTGCTCCACCAGTCCACCGCGCAGGACCACGATGCGATCGGCCAGCGTCATCGCCTCCACCTGGTCGTGAGTCACGTAGATCATCGTGCTGCGCAAAGTGCGGTGCAGGTTTTTAAGCTCGATGCGCATCTGCACGCGCAAGGCCGCATCCAGGTTGGACAAGGGCTCGTCGAACAAGAACACCTGCGGCTGCCGCACGATCGCGCGGCCTATCGCCACCCGCTGCCGCTGGCCGCCGGACAGTTCCTTGGGCTTGCGCAGCAACAGCGGTTCGATCCGCAGGACCGCCGCGGCTTGCGTGACCTTGGCGCGTATCTCATCCGGCGGCAGACCGGCCAGCTTCAGCGCGAACGCCATGTTGTCGTACACCGTCATGTGCGGATACAGCGCGTAACTCTGGAACACCATCGCGATGCCGCGCGCGGCCGGCGCCACCTCGGTCATGTCGCGGCCGCCGATCAGCACCGCGCCTTCGTCGCTGTTTTCCAGTCCGCAGATGGTGCGCAGCAGCGTCGACTTGCCGCATCCCGACGGTCCGACAAACACCACGAACTCGCCGTCTGCGATGCTCAGGTCGATGCCGCGCAAAATCTGATGCTGGCCAAACCCCTTGCGGATGCCTTGTATTTCCAGTCCAGCCATGCCATTCCCCCTGTTAGCCCAGCACCAGCTCGACGCGATGCTCGCCGCCGTCGCGCCGCACCGGTATCCGCGCCACGCCGTTTTCAACCGCCAGCGCTACGCCGTCCAGCGAGGCGTCATGAACGGCGCCTGCGCTGCCTTGCGGATTGCGCACCACGATCTCGTAACTACCGCCGCCATCGGGCAAGCGATAGCGGATGCTGAATTCCGGCCAGTCGTCGGGAATACGTGGCGCCAGCACGATGGTGTCGCCGTTCTCGATGCCGAATCCCAGCACCGACTCCAGTCCCACGCGATACATCCAGCCCGACGAGCCGGTGTACCAGGTCCAGCCACCGCGGCCGACGTGCGGCGCTTCGCCATAGATATCGGCGGCGATCACGTACGGCTCGACCTGATAGACCGCCACCGCCGCCGGATCGAGCGCGTGGCTGACAGGGCTCAGCATTTCCAGCAGGTGGGCGGCGCGGTCGCGGCGGCCCGCCTCCGCCATCGCGCGCACCACCCAGCAGGCCGCGTGCGTGTACTGGCCGCCGTTCTCACGCACACCCGCCACGTAGCCTTTGATGTAGCCGGGGTCGTTGGGCGTGTTGACGAAGGCAGGCGTCAGCAGGCGTATCAATTTATCCTGTTCCGACACCAGCCGCTGCTCCAGCGCGTCCAGTGCCTGCGCCGCGCGTTGCGGCGGCGCCGCTTCCGAGATGATGGCCCAGGCTTGCGCCAGCGCGTCGATCTGGCATTCGTCGCTGTCCTTGGAGCCGATCACGGCGCCGTTGTCGTAGAACGCGCGGCGGTACCATTCGCCATCCCAGCCATCGGCGTTGAGCGCCTGGTCCAGATGGTCATGATAGGCGCTGTAGCACAACACCCGCGTGGTATCGCCGCGTCTTTCGCAGATAGGCAGGAAGTCCTTGATGATGCGGGACAGGAAGAAGCCCATCCACACGCTCTCCCCGCGGCCTTCGCGGCCGACGCGGTTCATGCCGTCGTTCCAGTCGCCGGTGCCCATCAGCGGCAAGCCGTGCGCCCCCTGCGTCAGCGATCGGTCCAACGCGCGGCAGCAGTGTTCATAGACGTCGCCGCTGGTGCCGGACAACTCGGGCTTCAGGTAAACCTCGTCCTCGCCGTCCTCCAGCAGCGGCGCGGTCAGGAACGGCTCGACCTCATCGAGCACGCTCCAGTCGCCGGTGGTCTTGATGTAGAACGCCGCCACATATGGCAGCCATAGCAGGTCATCGGAGAAGCGCGTGCGCAGGCCCTGCTCCATCGGCGCCGTATGCCACCAGTGCAGCACATCGCCTTCGACAAACTGGTGTGCGGCATGGATGCGGATCTGCTGGCGCGTCAGGTCCGGCCGGGCATAGATCATGGCGCTGGAATCCTGCAGCTGGTCGCGATAGCCCAGCGCGCCGCCGGACTGGTAGAACGCCGAACGGCCCCAGATGCGGCAGCTCAGGTTTTGATACGCCAGCCAGCCGTTCTGCATCAGGTCCACCGCCGGCACCGGCGTGGTCACCTGCACCGTGCTGACCGTGTGGCGCCAGAAGGCTGTGATCTCGTCGAACGACTGCTGCACGGCGCCGGGAGCGCGATAGCGCTGCACCAGATCCAACGCAGCCTGGCGCTCCACGGTTTCGCCAAGCAGGAAGACGCATTCCAGCGTGGCGCCCGGCGCGAGCTCGTGAACCGCCTGGAACGCCGCGCACGGATCGAGACCGGCGCCGGTGACGCCGTCAAGGCGAGGCGCCGCCAGCGCGGCAGGAGCGGCCGGACTGCCGTGGCGGCCGATAAATGCGGCGCGGTCGGCACTGTGATGCACCATGGCGCCGTCGCCGGCCAGCGCTGCGGCAAAGGTCACGCCGTCGGCAAACTGGCCTGCCAGCGGATTCTGCGCCAGCAGGACACCGGATACATCATGCTCGGTAATGACGAAACGGCTGCTGTCGGCCGGCGTACCGCCCAGCACCAGGCGCTGGTAGGAAAACAGCGACAGGCGGCGCGCGGTGTCGCCATGGTTGGTCACCCGCACCCGCACGATCTTTACCGGATCGTGGCGCGGCACGAACATTACCGTTTCCTGCTCAAGCCCGTGGCTGACGTGATTGAAGCGCGTATAGCCGAAGCCGTGTGCGGCTTCATAGCCGGCGGCCGCTGGTGCGGGGCCCGGCAGCGGCGACCAGTATTTTCCGCTGTCCTCGTCGCGAAGGTAGAGCGCTTCGCCGTGCGGATCGCGGATCGGGTCGTTGTACCAGGGTGTCAGGCGATGCACTCGGCTGTTGCGGCTCCACGTGTAGCCGGCCCCGCTCTCGCTGACCAGGAAGCCGAAGCCTTCGTTGGAGATGGCGTTGGTCCAGGCCAGCGGCGGCCGGCGCAAGCCACTCTGGCCATCCCAGTCCATGCGAATCACGTATTCGTCGCCGGCGCCGGAAAAGCCGCCATTGCCGTTAAAGAAGCGCAGCACCGGACGCCCCGGCAAAGTCGAGGGCCCGTCGGGTTGGATCGCGGCCTCCACATGCGGCAGCTTGGCGCCAGCACCGTCCACGTCATCCAACGATGGCAGGCCGCCACGCACAATCAGCAAGGCATTCAATTCGATGCGAGCCAGATCGGCCGGCGCAATATCGTCCGGCTTGACGATATGGACGCCCTCTTGCGACGGCCATACGCCGTCGGCATCGAGCAGCAGCACTTGCAACGGCAGGCCGAGCGCGGCCCAATAACGGCGGGCGCGGAGCATCAGTTCGACGCTGGCGTCGGCGGCGCCAAGGCTCCACAGCAGCACCAGCGGGCCGGAAGGTAACGCGGGCGAGGCCGGAGCACTGCTGGATTGCGAAGCGCCGGCTTCAATCACCGCGCTGGCGATGGCGGCGGTGGAAGCCGAAACACGAACCGCCGACTGCCCATACAGCATGGCGCCGGCAAGGCGCTGGCAATATTCCGCCTGTGTCGCATCAAGGCCAGCGTGCTGTTGCGCAGCCAGCCCCGCGGCACGCGCCGCCGCGGACAATGGCTGGCCATCCTGCGCCAGCGCCGACGCGAGCGCCAGGGCCTGGTCGCGGCCAGCTGCAGCTCCCAGGACGAAGGAAAGGCGCACCTGCGCGCCCGGCGCCAGCGTTACACTGCGGCGCAGGCTGAACGCGGGGTCCAGCACGTTGCCTGCGGTGCCGGACAATTCCCCCTCCATGCCCTGCGGCGCGCGCAGATCGCGACCCCGGCCGACAAAGCGCGTGCGGTCGGTTTCGTAGCCCGATGCGCTGCCGCCGGATGCGGCATGCACCATCCACAGGCCGCCCTCGCCCTCGCCGCGGGGACGACGGCGCGCCAGCAAGGCGCCGCTGGCGGCCTCGTATTCGGTCTGTACAAACAACTTGGAAAACGCCGGATGCGATGCCTCGTCAGCCTGGCGATTCAGCACCACCTCCAGATAGCTGGTCAATTCGATGCGGCGCGTATGACCGGACAGATTGCTGAGCAAAATACTCCGCAGTTCTACATCACGCTGCGGATCGACGGCCACGTCCATGCGTGCCTCGATGTCATGGACGGTCGCGCTTATCCAGCAACTGCCGGCATCGCCGCCTGCGGAGCGCAGCACATCTCCGCCGCCGGGTTGTGCGCCCAGCGACCAATGTTGGCCGCTATCGGCGTCGCGCAGGTAGAAGAAATAGCCCTCGCCATCCTCGATACGGTCGCCGTTCCAGCGCGACAGCATGCAGTCGCCGACGCGGCTGAAGCCCGTCCCGGCGCCGGTGATGAGAGTGGTGAAACTGCCGTTCGACAGCAGTTGCGCATGACGCGCCAGATTGTTTGCGGGAGTGTTGGTCATGGGCTTATACCGGTTGATTCAGACAGGCGCCATTGCTGGCGACGATATCCGCATACAGCAGCGCGCTGTCTTTCAAGGTGCGCTGCTGGGTTTCAAAATTGACGTGAATGATGCCGAAACGCTTGGAGAAGCCCAGCGACCATTCCAGGTTATCCAGCAGCGACCACACCATGTAGCCGCGCATGTCCACGCCCAGTTCCATCGCGGCGTGCAGCGCCCCCATGTTCTTGCGCAGGCAGTCGATGCGCAGCGGATCGTGCACGCGGCCGTTCTCGGCGTTCGGCGGATCGTAGAAGGCCGAACCGTTTTCCATCACGTACAGCGGCGTATCGCCGTAGCGCTGCTTGAAGTTGACCAGCGTATCGGTCAGCCCCTGCGGGAACACTTCCCAGCCCGTCTCCGTATAGGTGGCTTGCGACTGGCGCACCGGTGCAACCTGCAGCGGCCAGTTCGCCGGTTCGTTGCGCACCACGCTGCGGGTGTAGTAGTTGATGCCGACGAAGTCCAGCTTCTGTCCTATCAGCTCGAAATCCTCTGCCGGCCAATCCGGCCAGGCGTCGCCGAAGACCTCCTTGAGCTCCTGCGGATAGCTGCCGAGGAAAATCGGATCGAGATACTGGCGGTTCATATAGGCGTCGGCGCGGCGCGTGGCGTCAAGGTCGGCCTGCGACTGGCTGGCCGGATACTTCGGCTCGATATTGACGACGATACCGATCTCGTGTTTTCCCTCTTCGCGGTAGGCCTTGACGGCGCTGCCGTGCGCGCGCATCAGGTTGTGGCTGGCCAGCGCCGCTTCGTGCAAGCTGCGATGACCGGGCGCCAAGGTGCCGTGCAGATAGCCGCCATCGGTCACCACCCACGGCTCGTTGAGCGTGGCCCACGATTTGACGCGGCCGTCGAAGGCGCGGAACAGGATGCGCGCATAGTCGGTGAACCAGTCGGCGATATCGGGATTGAGCCAGCCGCCACGATCGTCCAGCGCCGCCGGCAAGTCCCAGTGATACAGCGTCACCATCGGCTCGATGCCATTGTCCAGCAGCTCGTCGATCAAGCGGCTGTAGAAGTCCAGGCCTGCCTGATTGATGGCGCCCCGCCCCTGCGGCAGGATGCGGCTCCACGATACGCTGAAGCGGTAAGCCTTCAATCCCAGCTTGACCATCAGCGCCACGTCTTCCTTGTAGCGGTTGTAGTGGTCGCAAGCGATATCGCCATGGTCGCCGTCGCGCACATTGCCGGGCACCGCGCAGAAGCGCTGCCAGATGCTGGGGCCCGCACCATCGGCCAGCGGCGAACCTTCGATCTGGTAGGCGGAAGTAGCGCTCCCCCACAGGAAGTTGGCCGGAAATTGAATTGCTTTGCTCATGTAAAAATCCCTTTGAATGCGGAAGTTAAAACGGTGCGCCATCGATCTGCAAGACCGCTGGAAGACTGGTAATCGTGATATGGCGGCCCTGCCAGTTCACTGCTTGGCCGTTGAGACGCGCGACGCCCGGCACGCCGGACCACGGCCATGTGTAAATAACGCCGCCGGGCGGCATGCGCGGCATGGCGTCGACGCGCAGCGTCAGCTTCGTGCCCTGCACCGCCAACGAATAGCTGAGCGGGCCATATGGCGTCCGCAGGCCATGCAGGCCGATGCCGGCGCCCGGCAACCAGGCCGTCGGCACGCCCTCACCCAGCAGCAGAGCGTGATCGGCTTCGCGTTCATAGGCGAACGAGTCGAGTGCCGCGCGGATGTAGTCCGACGAGATCCAGCCATGCGGCATGTCGCCGAGGAAGCGCGGCTGGCGGGCATCGCGGCCGACCACTTCAGCCCATTGGTTCCAGGCGCGCGGACGCTGGTCGCCGTAAAAATAGTCCAGCACCTCCCCCGCACGCTCGCGCCAACCAAGCCGGATGAAGGCGCTGACGTTGCGCAGCTCATAGGGCGTGTAGTCGTCCCAGGCCTTGCTGCCGTCGCGGCGGGCGCGGAAGAAGTCCCAGTATTTTTCGTAGGTCGATTGCAGCAGCACCGGCGGGATGTGCTGCTGTTCGCCGCCGGGCGTCAGCGCGATGGTCGACGAGGTCGGGTCGAAGTCGCCCAGCTCCGCCGCGCCTGGCAGGTAGTTGATTCCGTGCGCCCTGGTGCTGGCCTCCAGCGAGGCATACAGGTCGTGACGGAACTCGTCGCGCTGGGTTGCGAGACGCTGGGCGGCGGCGGTGTCGCCCAGCACGGCGGCCACGTCGGCCGCATCCTTGTAGCCGCGCAGAGCCCAGAAATCGTCCCAGTAGGAGTGCATCGGCTTCTCGGAATAGCCTTCATGGCTGATCGATGCGGGCATCAGGCCGAACAACACCGGGTTCGCGATGCGACGCTCGGACTGGCGCAGCGTCTCCATGTAACGGGCAGCGGCGTCGATGCGCGGCCAGACGGCGGCCAGCGCGTCCTTGTCCTGCGTGTAGCGATAGAGTTCGGCGGCCAGGAAAATCAACTCTCCGTGGCTATCGTTCTCCGGTACCGGATCGGCGCCACGCCGGTCGACGCAGCATGGAACTTTACCGCTATCGAACTGGTACGGCGCATACCAGTGCAGGTAATCGGCGGCGATGGACGGCTGGCCCAGGCGCAGCAAAGCTTCCGACATCATGGCGCCATCGCGTATCCATGAGCGGCGGTAGGAGCGCGTTCCCGGCTGCAGCGCCGCGCCTTCGCGCGTCATCAGGATATGAGCCAAGGAAGATCGCAGCGTGTCGGCCATGTGCCGCCCCTGCGGCGGTACGTTCAGCGTGACTTGATTCAGTTTCTCGCGCCATTCGGCGGCGACCTTGTCCTGTTCTCCGGTGATCCATGCGGCTGTGCGTGGAACGCTCGACAAGGCGGTACCCGCCATCGGCAGGACGGCACCCAACACCACGCTGCCGTGCGGTGGCAAGGTGATCTCGTAGGTCATCGCGGCGGAGGCCATGCCGGCATCGTCGTGTATCGCCGGCGGATGAGCGACGCGGTGCGCCGGCTGTGGCAGCAGGCCCGCGTCGAACGCGGCGATCGCTACGCTTGCCGGTGGCTGCAACGGATAAACCTTGGCGTCGTTGTTGACGATAAGCGCCCCGCCGTCCCACCGCAGGTCATTGATCGCGCTGAAGCCGCCGGGTGTGTTGAGGAACTGGCGCGGCGCATTGACCTGGAAGGGCCGCACAGCCAGCACCAGCTTCAGCTTCTTGCTTGCTGCGGTGAGGTTCGTCAACTCATAGCGCGCCAGCAGTTGCGACGATGCCGGTGTGCCCGCCGCCGCAGCCGTCACGTTCAATGTCCACGATGGATGGCGCCACAGCACCGTCGGTACCGGCAGGTAGCCATCGCGTAGGCTTTGGCTGACTTGAACATCGGCCCAACCAAGCAGCTTGCCGCCATCCTGCACAAAAGGCTCCAGCGAAAAGCCGCCCTGCTTCGCCTCCAGCGCGCCGTCCTCGGAGATCAAGGCACTGTGGTCGCCGCCGCCATCGACGCCGACCAGCGTCCAATATGTCTGCTGGCCGGAGAAGCCTCGCGGGTACAAGCCGCGCGGCGCCGTCTGCGCCACCGCCGCGATGAACTGGTTCGGCGTGGCGCCGAAAGCCAGGTCTTTCAATTCCACCTCGGCCAAGGCGTAGCCGGCAGCGGCGCCGGGACCATCTCGCAACATCAGACGAATATAGCGCGCTTCCGATTCGGGCAACCGCAGCGGATCGTCGCCGCCGTTGCCCATGCTAACGCGGCGGACTATCTGCCATTGCCGGCCATCTGCGGACAACTCGACATCGTAGGCTTGCGCATGGCGATGGCCTTGCCAATGTAGTATCAGTCCGCCGAACTCGCGCTCGACACCGAGATCGATCACCAGTTGTTGAGGCTTGCCGGCAGCGGGCTTGCTGATCCACGCGGTAGACGCGTCGCCGTCCAGGGCCAAACCGGCGCCATGCGATGGCACAGCGCTGGAGGCGCTTGCCTTGGCCGCAGGCCAGACAGCCGGCGCCGGCGGCAACGCGCGTATCGCCAGGTCGCGGACGTAGATCGCGCCGCTGCCACCGCCGCTGCCGGCGCTGACGACGAACTCGATCTTGTCGGCGTGTCTCAGGTTGTGGTCCTTGGCTGGTCCCCAGGCGAACAGTATCTGACGCTTCTTGATGCGCACTAGCTGCCACTGCTTGGGAAAGACATAGTTCTGCTGCTGGAACCACCAGACGTTGTCGCCGCTGGCATCGGTCAACTTGAACTCGAAGTGATTGGCCGGCGCATCGGCACGCACGTAGAACGAGATCTCGTAATTGTCCGGCAGGTCCAGCGGCAGGCTGCGGCGCACGAAGGCGTAGCCTCCCTTGCCGGCAAAGTCGAAACCCAGGCGCAATCCACCGTCGGCAGCGCTGGCGTGCGACTGCACGCCGTCGGAGGCTTGCGCCTGCCACAGGTCGACGTTGGAAAAATCGTCCAGCGTGCGGACGTTTTCCCGTGCGCCCGCAGCCAGTGCGACGACGGCAAGCAATGCAAGCAATATGCGTATCGCCTTCATCCCTTGACGCTCCCCACCAGCAAGCCCTGGATGTAGTAGCGCTGCAGACCGAGGAACAACAGCAGCACCGGCAGGATGGTCAACACCGATCCAGCCATCATCAACTCGTTGTCCTGCACATGCTCTCGCGACAGCGATGCAAGCGCCACCGGCAGCGTGTACAAGTCCTTGTCGGTCAACACGATCAGCGGCCACATGAAATCGTTCCAGGTACCGAGAAAGGTGAAGATACCCAACGTGACGAGGATAGGCGTCAACAGCGGCAGCACGATGATGCGGAAAATCTGGAACTCGCTGGCGCCGTCCATGCGCGCCGCCTCCAGCAAGGCGTCCGGTATCGTCAGCGCGTACTGGCGCACCAGGAAGATGCCGAAGATACCCGCCATCGCCGGCACCAGCACGGCGCCGTAGCTGTTCACCAGTCCCATGTACTTCAAAAGCAGGAACAGCGGCAGCATCGCCACCTGGCTTGGAATCACCAGCGCGCCCAGCATCACCTTGAAGATGCGGTCGCGGCCCTGGAAGCGCAGCTTGGCGAACGCATAGCCGGCGCTGACATTGAACAGCAGCGACAGCAGCGTGGCCGCGCACGACAGCAGCACACTGTTGAGCAAGTACTGGCCGATGCCGGCATGGCTGAACAACTCGCGGTAATTGTGCAGCGTGGCCGAACGCGGCACCAGCGGCAGCGGGAACGAACTTGATTCGCCCGGCGCCATCAGCGACACCGACAGCATCCACAGCAGCGGAAACAAGGTCAGTATGCCGGCGCCCAGCATCAGCCCATTGAGCAGCAACGCGCGCGGCTTGTTGTGCAAGAGGCTCATACCTCGCCTCCCCTGGCAAAGCGCAGCTGCAGCAGCGTGACGCAGAACATGATCGCGAACAGCACGAAGGCCACCGCCGACGCGGCGCCCAGGTTCCACCACTTGAAGCCCTGCTCATACATGAAGTACAACACGCTGACCGTGCTTTGCACCGGCCCGCCCTGCGTCATCACATACGGCTCCGCGAACAGCTGGAAGTAGCCGGACATGCTCAGGATGCTGACCATCAGCAGCGTAGGCCCCAGCATCGGCCAGGTGATATAGCGGAACTGCGACCATACGCCGGCGCCATCGAGGCCGGCAGCTTCGTACAGGTCGTCCGGTATGCTTTGCAGCCCGGCGAGGAAAATGATCATGTTGTAGCCGAAGTTCTTCCATAGCGCGAACAGGATAATCGCCGGCATCGCCCAGTGCGGATCGTTGAGCCAGTCCACCGGCGAGATACCCAGTTCACCCAGCCCGTAGTTGATCATGCCGTAGCGCGTGTGCAGCAGGTAGCGCCAGATCACCGCCACCGCCACCAGCGAGGTCACTACCGGCGCGAAGAACGCCGTGCGGAACAAGCCCTTGAAGCGCGTCAGCCGCGAATGCAGCAGCAGCGCCGCACCCAGCGAAGCCGCAATCGACAGCGGTACGCCGGCCACGACGAAATACAACGTGTTGCCCAGTGCCTGCCAAAACAGCGGCGTTTGCAGCAGCTGGACGTAATTGCGCAGCCCCACGAAGCGCAGGTTATCCAGGTTGGCCAGCGCGTAGATATCGAAGTCGGTCAGGCTCATGGCCAGTGCGGCCAGCACCGGCAGGAAGAAGAACACGCTGATGACCAGCAGCGCCGGCCCGGCGAAGCACCATGCGGCGCGTTGGGAATTCATCGCCCCTCCTTCCGCGCCAGCATCCAGCGGCGCTTTTCGAGGATGTGATCGGCCTTGGCGTCCAGTTCGGCGGCGGCTTGCGCGACCGTCAGTTCGTTATGCGTCACACGTTCGGCGACCAGCCGCATTTCGGTGGCGATCTGCTCCCACTCCGGCACCTTGGGCGCGGGCTTGACGCGTTCGAGCTGCTGGCCGAAGGCATTGGCATAAGCGTCGTTCGCCAGGCGGGGCAAGGTCCAGTTGCTACGGCGCGGCGGCAGATCGCCGGTCAATTCGTGGAAGCGCGCCATGGTTTCGGTACGCGACAGGTATTCGATCAGCTGCCAGGCTTCGCGCTGGTGCTTCGACGCCGCCGCCAGCACCAGGCTGGAACCGCCGGCAATCGACGCGGCGGGGCCGGAAGGTCCGGGCAGGATGGCGGTCATCCAGCTGTCCTGCTGCTCCGCAGGCAGGCGGCGTTTGAACTCGCCCATATTCCACGGACCGGAGATGTAGAAGGACACATAGCCCATGCCGAATTCATGATACACATTGGTGATGCGGTTCAAAGGCGCCAGCTTCTGCGCATACATGTCGGCATAAAGCTGCAGGCTGCGCTGGAATCCGGCGCTGCGGAAATTGCCGTAACGACCGCCGTCGCGCAACAACGGTTCGTCCTGCTGCAGGGCCAACGCCAGCAGCGGCTCGAATTCGTCGCTGGGCAGCAGGATGGCGTAGTTGTCCGGACCGACGATGCGCTTGATCGCGCTCATCGCCTTCATCCACTCGGCCCACGTCTGTGGCGGCTTGGCGTAGCCGGCGCGTGCCAGCATGTCGCGGCGGTAGAACATCACCCGCGTATCGACATACCACGGCACGCCCCACAGCTTGCCGTCCACCATATTGGTGTCCCAGATGCCGGGGAAGTAATCGGACGGCGTTACCAGTTGCGAGGCCGCGACGGGCGCATCCAGCGACTGCAGCGCGCCGATCGCCTTGAACTCCGGCACCCAGGTATTCCCGAGCTGGAAAATATCCGGCATGACGTCGCCGGCGAAAGCCGTCAGCAGCTTTTCGTGGGCGGCGGTCCACGGCAGTTGCTGCACCTCGACGCGCACGCCGGGATGCGTGCGTTCGAATTCCGGCATCAGCGCGGTGACCACCTCGCCCTCGCGCCCCATGGCCCAGAACTTCAGCACCACGCCCTGCTCCTGGCGCGGCGCGCAGGAAGACAGCAGCGTGGCGCCGGCCAGCACCAGCAGAGCCAAGGCGGAGAAGGCGCGTCGCGTCATTTGGCCAGCCAGCCGCCGGTGAAGCCTGCGCGCTCAAGGCCGCGCCGGATCGCCGGATTGCCGCGCATGACGCGCCAGATCAAATCGCTGCGATAGTTTTCCGTCATGGCGATGATCGGTCCCTGGTCGATGCCGAGATAGTCGCTGTCGACCCAGCCCTTGCCCGCCACCACGCGCCCCTGCGACACCCGCATGTCGTAGGTGAAGCTGGGGTTGAATGCATCGAGGAAGCCGTACTGGCCGTAGATGAAATCGCCGTAGCGCTGCTTCATCTCCAGCACGGCGGGAATGACGATCTCCGGCGCGAACGGCAGCGACGCGGCGACCGCGGTCGGCGCCAGCGTGCAGTCGTCGTAGGTCGTCAGGCCGCCGATGCCGCGCGCGGCGTAGGTACGGAACGGCAGTTTCGAGCCGCCGTAGTCCAGCACCTTGTCGACCGGGCCGTCGCTGGCGGTGATGCCCCAGACATTGGCGCCATAGCCCTTGCAGGCCAGCGGATTGGCAATGGCGTACGACTGCTGCGCATAGGTGGCGCGGCGGCTGTTTTCAAAATAGTCGTAGCCGCGCTCGCGCATGTAGGCGTCGCGGATATTGCGGAAGTCTATCCACACATGGCTGTACTGGTGGATGAACATCGACGGGAAGCCCAGGTGTTCCTTGTCGCCCTTGCCTTCCAGGCTCTTGGCGTAGTTGCTGGTCCATGCCTTCCAGGCGTCCGGCTGTACCGGGTGCGACGGTGAGCCAAGCGCCAGCACGTAGATCAGCATCGCCTCGTTGTAGCCCTTCCAGTCGTAGCCGATGAAGCCGGACTCGGGATGCCATCCCAGCGCGATGGACGGCTTGCGCGCCTGCGCCCAGGTCCAGTCGACGCGCTCGTAGATTTCCGCGGCCAGCTTGCGGATTTCCTTTTCAGAGGCGTCGTCGCCGTCGAAGTAGGACTGGCAGAACAAGGCGCCCGCCAGGAACAGCGCCGTGTCCACGGTCGACAACTCAACCTTGTCGTTGTAGCGCAGCCCCGTCTTCATGTCGAGGAAGTGATAGAAGAAGCCCTTGTGGCCGCTGGTGCCCGTTCCCTTCGCGCCGCCTTGCGGCGCGTTGCGGAAGAAGCGCAGCGTCGTCAGCACGCGGTCGCGCGCCTGCTGGCGCGTGATGTAGCCGCGTTCCACGCCGACCGGGTAGGCGGTCAGGCCGAAGCCGACCGCCGCCACGCTGGAAAACGATGGCGTGGGATAGCGGTCCGGCACCAACCCGTTTGCGGGATTGGCGGTCTCCCAGAAGAAGTTGAAGGTCCGCTGTTCGAGCTGGTCGAACAGCGGCGGCAGCGCCGTGTCGCGAGCGACGGCGGCGCCGCTGCACAGCGCCGCTACCGCGAAGGCAAGGCTGGCAACGGCGCGCGAGGTACGTGGCATCGTCAAGATCGTTACCTCAGAACGCATAGCGGGCACTGAACTTCACAGTGCGCATCGGGCCGCCGACCGAATTCGGCGTACCCAGGTTCTTGTTGTCGCCGCCGAGGCGGTTCTGCGGATTGCCCGGGCCACCACCCCAGCCGTCGTAGCCGCCATAGTTGATGCTGTTGAACAGATTGAGCACGTCCGCCCGCAGCGATACCTTGCCGAAGCGGAAACCGACTTCCTTCGACAAGCCGACATCGATCTGATGGAAGGCGTCGCCGTTGCCCTTGGCGGACACGCAATGGTCGAAGCCTTTCGAGCAGTCGGTGATACGGTACGGCAGGCCGGAACCCAGGGTCAGCTTCCCGGACAACATCAAGCCCCATGGCAGCCAGCCATCGCTCACGCCGGCCACCACCAGGCGATGGCGCTCGACGTCGGTCGACGGATTCCAGGCGCCGGCGAAGCGGCCGTAGGTCCAGTTGAAGATATCGTTGGTCCATTCCTTGTTGGTGGTCTCGCCGCGGCTGTAGGTATAGGTCGCGCCCAGGCTCCATGTGGAAGCCTTGGAGTATGGCTTGTCCATCTTCAGGTAGGCCGAATCGGTCTTCGTTTCGGTGATGAAGTCGCCCAGGATCAGCGTGCTGAAGCCGGGAACGGAACCCCACAGCGGATCGATCGGGCTGGCGTTGCCCCAGCCACCCTTGGGATCGCGGTTGCCGCCGAACCAGTTGAACTGATTATGGCTGCGCGAATTGGTGTAGCCCGCCTCGCCGTTCCAGATGCCCAGCGCCTGGCGCAGGCCGAAGCTGAACTGGTCGGTGTACGCCATCTTGTGGTCGCTCTTGATCATCCAGATCTCGCCGCCGGGCTGCGCGTTCTTCTGCGATTCGTCCAGCGCGTGGTTGGCGATGGTGCGGTCGTAGGCACGGCCCCAGCCCGCGAACAGTACCGAGGAGAGATCTCCCTTGATGTCGTAGGACAGCCCCAGCCGCGGCGCCCACGCGTTCTTGAACGGCTTGCGGTTGCTGCCGGTGCTGATGTAGTCCTTGATGTTGATGCCGCCCTTGGCCAGCGACTGCGCATAGGTCTGCCCCGCCGGCGCACCGTCGCGCGGATCCTGCTTGTCGAAGATGGCGACGCGGTCGGCCGGCGTGACATAGCTGTCATTCAGCATATTGTCTTCGTAGTCGTAGCGCAGGCCGAGGTTCAGCAGCAGCTTGTCGCTGGCCTGCCAGTCGTCCTGGAAGTAGACGCCATACTGGTTGTTGGCAAAGTTGACGCCGCTGGCGGGAATCGCCGGATCGGTGCGGATGATGCTCGGCAGGCCGGTCACGGTGTCGATGCGCTCGTAGATCTGGTCGACCGCGCGCGCGGTGCCCGACAAGTCGTAGCTGATGTGCTTGACCTTGACGCCACCCTTCATCGTGTGGCCGGCCTTGCCGGTGTAGGTCAGGTCGTCCTGCAGCAGCGTGCCGCCTTGTTCGCGGAACTGGTTGTTCGGCGAACCGCCGGTGATCAGCACGTCGACCACGTTGTTGTCGGTGTTGCTCGGCGAGACCTGGTAGCGGATGTACGGCTTGTTGGCGTTCGAGTGCGGATTCCAGCTGTATTTTTCGTAGCCCAGCCGCGCCTCGTTGAGCCAGCGGTCGTTGCTCCATTCATGTTTGAAGTCGAAGCGGTCCTCGTCGTTGCTGCGGTTGAGGACATTCTCCGCCACGCTCAGCTTCGCGTCCTCCGGGATCAGGTCCGTCTCGCGGCGGATGCGCGCGGTCGCCTCGATGCGCTGGTCGCGGTCGACCTGCGCGTCCACCTTCAGCAGGAACAGGTTTTCCTTGAACGACGACACCGACGAACCCTGCTGTGCCAGCAGCGACGGCACGATGCCGGCGTTGGGCAGCAGGTCGGTACGCTGTGCCAGCACCTGGCGCGGGCTGTCGATCTTCTTGCCTTCATACGCGAAGAAGAAGTGCGCCACGTCCTGCTTGATCGGACCGCCCAGCGTCACGCCGTACTGGTCCTGCGACGACGCCGGCCGGCCGATGCCCTGGCGCTGCGCTTCCTTCTGGAACGGATCGAGCGCGGTCAGGTTGGTGCCGGTGTGATCCCAGAACACGTCGCCATGCAGCTGGTTGCCGCCGGACTTGGTGACGGCCGTGATCGCGGCGCTCGACACCTGGTCGAATTCCGCCTTGTAGTTCTGCGCGATCACCTTGTACTCGGCCACCGCCGATTGCGGGAACGGATTGCCGCGGCTGGAATCGATGCCCGACACGCCGCCGCGCAGGATGTTGTTCTTCTGGCTGACGCCGTCGATGAAGACGTTGACGTTGTCCTGGTTCTGCGCGCCGCTCTGCACCTTGACGTTGCCGCTGCCGTCGACGTTGAAGCGCACGCCGGGCGCCAGGTCGGCGAAGGACAGGAAGTTGCGCGTCACCTGCGGCAGCTTCTCGATCTGCTCGCGCGAGACCGAGGTGCCGACCTCGGAGCCGGCGACGTCGCGCCGCGTCGCCGAACCGGTGATGACCACCTGCTGCACGCCGCCTTGCAGCGCCAGGTTGACCTGGCTGGTCTGGCCGACGCTGACGGTGACCAGCTCCGCCTTCTGCTCGCCAACGTTGATCTGGTAGGTGCCGGGGGCCACGCCGCTCAGCACATAGCTGCCGTCCGCGCGGGTGGTGGTGCGATAGACATAACCGTTCAACTGGTTGGTGGCGCTGACCGGCGTACCGGCCGACGGTGCCGCGTTGCTGGCCGTGACCTGGCCCTGGATGGTGGCGCTGCTCAGCTGCGCGCCGGCGTATGGCGCCGTCAGCAAGGCGGCGGCCAGCGAGGCTGCCATGACGGACAAGCGTAATGCCGGCAATTGCCGTGGTGGTGTTTTCATGTTTGTCTCCTGATTTTTGTTGTGTACATCTAGGGCATGAAGCAAAAGCGGAACTGCAAGTTATAAGGGTGTGGATTCTCCCGTCGAAGCGCGCGCCACCAGTTCGGCGCCCAGTGTCTGCACGGTGGCCGACGGCAGGATGCCCGGCTGGCCGATACGGGCCACCAGATTTTCCAGCGCCTGCACGCCCAGGTCGGCGATCGGCACGCGCACGGTGGTCAGCGCCGGGCTGACGTAGCGCGCGATCGGAATATCATCGAAGCCGGCCAGCGCCATGTCCTGAGGCAGCTGCAGGCCGCCCTGCTTGAGCGCCAGCAGCGCGCCGATGGCCATCATGTCGTTGGCGGCGAACAGCGCGTGCGGACGGCGCGCCGCCTCCATCGCCAGCAGTGCCTGGCCTACGGCCTGGCCGGACTGCTCGGAGAAGTCGCCCTCGTACACCTGCGCCGTGGAGCCCGGCGCCAGCTCGGCCAGCGCGGCGCGGTAGCCGCGCAAACGCTCCTGCGCCTCGAAGTTGCCGGACGGGCCGGCCAGGAAGGCGATCTCGCGGTAGCCGCGCGCCGCCAGGTGGGCCACCATGGCGTAGGCGGCGCTGTAGTTGTCGACCGAGATCGACGGATACTGGGTGCCGCCGGCGACGGTGTTCATCAGCACGATCGGCAGGTCTTCCGGCAGGTTATCGGACAGGAAGGCCGCATCGACGTGCGGCGACATCACCAGCAGGCCGTCGACGCGGCCACGCATGGCCCGGATCGCCAGCGCCGCCTCGTCGGCGTCGCCGTGCAGGCTGGAGACCATCAGGTGCAAGCCGCGGCGGCGCGCGGCGCCGTCTATGCCGCGTATCATCTCCGAGAAGAATTCGCCGTACAGGTCGGGCAGCAGCACGCCGATGGTGTTGGTGAAGCTGGTGGTCAGGCTGCGCGCGCCGACGTGCGGCATGTAGCGCATGCGCTTGACCACCGCCAGGATATGCTTGCGGGTGTCGTCGGTGATGCTGGCATGGCCGTTGAGCGCGCGCGACACCGAGGCCACCGAGACCCCCGCTTCCTGTGCCACATCCTTGATCGTGATCGCCATTTGTTGCTTTCAGAAAAATGTAACCGGTTACATTGCTATCGAAAATAAAACCGGTGACGATTCAAGCGAAATGTAACCGGTTACATGCGATAAAAATAAAGTCTACGCGCCTTACTGTTGTGTTGTAAAGTCTTTTTCTCAACAGTACCTTTCTGTCCAGATGAAACCACTGATCGCCGCCGCCCTGCTGCTTGCAACGGGCGCCGCCAGCGCCTTCGACCGCCAGTCCTGGCTGGACGACTATGCGTTTTTGAAAACGGCACTGGAGCAGCGCTACGCCAACCTGGCCTGGTTCGCATCGCCGCAGGGCGGACTGAATCTGCCGGCGATCGACAAGCGCACCCGCCGCCTGCTGGAAACCGCCGAGGACGACGACATGGCCAAGGCGGCGCTGACCGCTTTCGTCGGTGGTTTTCATGACGGCCACTTCTCCCCCGCCGGCGGCGCGTTGCAGCCGAAGATCGCCCGGCCGCTGACGCTGCCGGCGGTCGATTACTCGAAGCTGGGCGCGATGCAGGCCTGCGCGGCGCTCGGCTACGCGCCGTTCCGCAGCGTGGCCTTCTCGCTGCCGTTTGAGAGCCTGCCCGGCACCGTGCTGGAAGCCGACGGCCTGGCGCGCGCCTTCCGCGCCGGCGTCGTCACGGCGCCGGACGGCACGCGCCTCGGCATCGTGCGCATCGCGCGCTTCCGCGAGCAGGATTCGTCGCCCAACTCCTGCATGGAAGCCTGGGGCGAACGTCAGGCGGATGGCGCCATGAGCGAGGCCGACGTGGCGCCGGTGCGCAGCGCCGCCAGCGCGGCCTGGATGCAAACGCTGGCGGCGCAGCTGCGCCACTTCCGCGAGCAAAAGGTGGCGGCCGTGATTGTCGACGTCGGCGGCAACTCGGGCGGCAACGACACCGGCGACTGGGCCGCCCGCCTGTTCACCGCGAACGACGTCCATTCCGCCCGGCTGATGATGAGCGCCGCGCCGCTGGCCGCGCAGTATTTTGACGAGCAACTGGCGCAGTTGCGCGCGGCGCAAAAGGAAAAGGACGCCACGCCGGAAGCGCGGGCCATGCTGGAACAATCGATCGCCGCGTTTGAAGCGCGCAAGGCCGGCATCGCCGCGCGGCACTGCGACCTGTCGTGGGTGTGGACCGAGCAGCGGCCCTGGCAGCCGCAGGGCTGCAGCCGGTTGATCGACGCCGGCTACGCCAGCGGCCAGGCGGCCTACCTGCCGCCCAAGTCGTTCGGCAACCAGACTATCGCCTCCAGCATCTACTGGGCCGCCGGCGTCGATGGCTTGCGCGGCGCCTGGAACGGGCCGGCATATGTGCTGACCGACAGCGGCACGGCATCGTCGGCCGAGATGTTCGCCGCGCTGATGCACGATGCGGTCGGCGCCCGCACTGTGGGCCGGGCGACGGCGGGCGACGGCTGCGGCTTCATGGCGGACGTGCCGCCGGTGGAACTGCCCCGCTCCCGCCTGCGCTACCGCGTGCCGAACTGCGTGCGGCTGCGGGCCGACGACGGCAACGAAGTGGCCGGCGTCAAGCCGGACTTGCCGGTGCTGCCGGCCGAAGGCGAGAACGACCGCGCCCGCGCCTACCGCCTGCTCGACATGGTGGCGGCCGACTTACGCGCCCGCCCTGCCGCCGCCGCTGCGGCAAAACCTTAAAGGGTCTTGACGAACTCGCGTATGCCGCCAAGCAGCATCTCGACCGACATCGCGGTCAGGATCAGGCCCATCAGGCGTTCGAAGGCGGTCATCACCTGCGGGCCGAGCACCTTCTGCAGCTTCTCGGCGCTGAGGAACACCGCCAGCCACACCACGCCGACCGCCGCAAGCGCGGCCACGTGCACCAGCACCTCGCCGGTGCTCTCGCGGGAGAACAGCAGCACCGTGGCCAGCGCCGACGGACCGGCCAGCGCCGGAATCGCCAGCGGCACGATGAACGGCTCGCCGCCTTCGGTGCGGCCCAGTACACCGTCCGGGTGCGGGAAGATCATGCGGATCGAGATCAGCAGCAGGATCACGCTGCCGCCGATGCGCAACGACACTTCCGACAGCTGCAGCGCAGTCAGGAAGTGGCGGCCGAAGAACATGAACACCAGCAGCAACACGAAGGCGATCGCGCACTCGCGGATGACGATGCGGGAGCGGCGCGCCACCGGCACCGGATTGAGCACGCTGGCGAACAGCGGCACGTTGCCGAAGGGGTCGGTCACCAGCAGCAGCAGGATGAAGGTCTGGAAGAAGTTCTGGGTCATGGAAAGTATCGGGTCAAAAGAAAAACGGGAGCCGAAGCTCCCGTTTGCAGTGTACCACCGGATTCAGCTTATGCCGATTTGCGGCGGCGGGCGATGGCGCCCACCAGACCCAGGCCGGCCAGCAGCATGGCGTAGGTTTCCGGCTCCGGTACCGGCAGCGTGGTGTAGGTGTAGGTGACCTTTGCGTAGCCGTCCATCGTGATGTTGGTGAAGTAGCTGGCATTGCCGGTCCCCGACAGGCTGTCCGACGACCAACCACTGAGCAGCGCATGGTAGGTGCCTGGGCCGGTGAAGGCACCCAGTTGTCCAGCCGAGTTGATGGTCACGGAATTGGTGGTGGTCCAAGGATCCAGCGTCAGCGTCGAATCGGTGCCTGCCGCCAGGGTGAACACCTTGGTGGTGGTCGCCGGGGTACTCAGCGTACCGCCGCCCACTACGCTGTCCAGTTGACCGCCGGTGGTGACCGTGAAGGTCGCTGGCGCGCCGGACAAGGCATCGTTGGAAACATAGATCGAACCGTTGACCGTATTGAACAGTTCGAACTGTACCGAGGTCAGATTGCCCAGCGCTGGATTGAACTTGCCGAAGCTCAGGTCGCCGGCGTTGTATTCGACGTCATACGCAGTCGCGGTGGTGATCGTCGGCAGTTGTACGGTGGCTGCGCTGGCGCCCAGCGCGAAGGTCAGGGCCGCGGTGGCGAAGATAGTGGTGGTCAGGTTTTTCATAGGTTATCCGCAATCGTGATGGTGACGTGGCTCAGGCTGCGCGCGATTTACGCTTGGCTACAAAGGCAATTGCGCCCAAGCCCAGCAGCATCATGCCGTAGGTTTCCGGTTCAGGTACCGGCGCCGCGACGGTGTAGGTATAGGTGACATGCCCGATACCCGAAGCCGTGGTGGAGAACTTGGTGAGCACGCCCGTACCGCCCGACTTGGTGCCGTCGGCGATCAGCGAGAAATTCGCCTGCACGTTGCCGGTGCCGGTAAACAGCTCGAACGAGCCGCTGTCCAGTTGCACGTCGGTCGACAGGTTCTTTTCACCGTCCAGGATCGAGGTCAGCAGGGTGGCCTTGTGCGCGGTGCCGGTGCCGGAAAACACCGTGCCGCTGGTGGAACCCAGAAGCAAGCTGCCAGGGCCGGTCAGGGTCATCGTTGCGCCCAGTGTGCCGTTGACGGTTTTGTCGAGGCGGGTGTTGGCGTTACTGGCCAGCAGTTGACCGTACACCACCGAGCTGTACTCGATCTCGATGCTGGACAGCGCGCCCAGCGTGCTGTCGAATTGCTTGATATCCAGCAGCGATGCGATATTGGTTGGGGTGCTGGTGAACGCGGTGATGTCATAAGTGACGGTGCCTGCCATCGCAGGAGCCGCGAAGACGCCGGCGGCAACGCAAATAGTCGCAGCAGCAAAGTTTTTCAGTTTCATTAATATTTCCTTATTAAATGTTTTAACCAACTACGGCCCTAAAAGGCAAGCCGCAGGATGTCTGCTTTGCTGCCATTTCCTTACTTGGAGCAATCATAACATACAATATGGAAATTATATTTCTTTTTCGACACTTCACAGATAATTAATGCAACTATAGTTTCCTGAATGTAATTTCCAATAAAAAAACGACCCGAAGGTCGTTTTTTTGCTACAAACTGCGGGAACCCAGTAAGGGAGCCACTTACAGCGCATCAGCCGCCGGTCTCGCCCTTCTTGATCCAGGCCGCCAGCTGGTGCGGACGGAGGCCGTCGTAGTCTTCGAACGGCTGGTGGATCCATGGGTTGTGCGGCAATTCTTCCATCTGGTAATCCGGCTTGAACGCCGAGCTGCCCTTGGTCCAGATCACCGCGGTCTTCACTTCCGTCACGCCGTCGAAGTTGGACTTCAGGTGATCGATCACCTTCATCAGCGTGACGCCCGAGTCGGCCAGATCGTCGACCAGCAGGATGCGGCCGGCCAGCGGGCCCTTGGTCATCGTCATGTATTTGGCGATGTCCAAGTCGCCCTGCACGGTGCCCTTGTCGGCGCGGTAGGAGCTGGTCGACAGGATCGCCAGCGGCACGTCGAAGATGCGCGAGAACACGTCGCCCGGACGCACGCCGCCGCGCGCCAGGCACAGCACCTGGTCGAATTTCCAGCCCGATTCATGCACCTTGAGCGCCAGGCGCTCGATCAGGCGATGGTATTCGTCCCAGGAGACCCAGAGGTGTTTTTCGTTCGATTGTGGGGTCGTCATTGCTTAATTCCTTATTACTCGAATGGGTGGCGCAGCACGATCGTCTCTTCGCGATCCGGACCGGTCGATACCATGTCGATCGGCACGCCGACCAGCTCTTCGATGCGCTTGATGTAGGCGCGGGCGGTGGCCGGCAGCGCGGCCAGCGACTTGGCGCCGACGGTGCTTTCGGTCCAGCCCGGCATTTCCTCGTACACCGGCACGCAGCGGGCCGCCTCTTCGGCGCCGGACGGGAAGATGTCCACGGCCACGCCGTCAATGGTGTAGCCGGTGCACAGCTTCAGCGTTTCCAGGCCATCCAGCACGTCGAGCTTGGTCAGGCACATGCCGGTCACGCCGTTGATCTGGACCGAGCGGCGCAGCAGCGCGGCGTCGAACCAGCCGCAGCGGCGGGCGCGGCCCGTCACGGTGCCGAACTCGTGGCCGACCTGCGCCAGGTGGTGGCCCACGCCGGCATCGGTAGGCAGTTCCGAAGGGAACGGGCCGGAGCCGACGCGGGTGGTGTAGGCCTTGGTGATGCCCATGATGTAGTGCAGCATGTTCGGACCGACGCCGGCGCCGGCGGCGGCATTGCCGGCCACGCAGTTCGACGAGGTGACGAACGGATAGGTGCCGTGGTCGACGTCCAGCAGCGAGCCCTGCGCGCCTTCGAACAGCAGGTTGGCGCCGGCCTTGTGCGCGGCGTACAGCGCGCTCGAGACGTCGGTGACCATCGGGCGCAGGCGCGGCACGTAGGCCAGCGCGTCGTCCAGGGTCTTCTGGTACTCGATGCGCGGCGCCTTCAGGTAATGCTCCAGCACGAAGTTGTGGTAGTCGAGGTTCTCGGCCAGCTTCTCGGCGAAGCGCTTCTCGTTGAGCAGGTCGGCGACACGGATCGCGCGGCGCGCCACCTTGTCTTCGTAGGCCGGGCCGATGCCCTTGCCGGTGGTGCCGATCTTGGCTTCGCCGCGGGCGGCTTCACGGGCCAGGTCCAGCGCCGAGTGGTAAGGCAGGATCACCGGCGCGGCGTCCGACACCTTCAGGCGCGACGCGACTTCGACGCCGACTTTTTCCAGCTTGTCGATTTCGCGCAGCACGTCCGGCACCGACACCACCACACCGTTGCCGATGTAGCAGGCCACGCCTGGACGCATGATGCCCGACGGGATCAGCTGCAGCGCGGTCTTGACGCCGCCGATGACCAGCGTATGGCCGGCATTGTGGCCGCCCTGGAAGCGAACCACACCTTGTGCATGATCGGTCAACCAGTCGACGATCTTGCCCTTGCCCTCATCGCCCCATTGGGTACCGATGACGACGACGTTTTTTGCGTTTTTCTTTGACATCACACTAACCTAAGTTTTTAAGAATCCAGTTGCTACCATTATCGTCGAGGACCAGCGCGCGATCGCACTCGAACTCGTCCAGCTCGTTGCTGTGACCCGGCAAACTTTGGATCACGACTTCGCCGGACTTGCGCAGCTCGGCGATTTTTTCCTTCAATTCCGGCGCATTGCCCCACGGCGCGCGGATCGAATGCTTGCGCTCCGCGGTCGGCAGCAGGCGCGCCAGTTCGCGCAGGTCGAGCGAGAAGCCGGTGGCGGGACGCGCCCGGCCGAAAGCCTCGCCTACGTGATCGTAACGGCCGCCGCGCGCCACCGCGTTCGGCAGGCCCGGCACATACAGCGCGAACATCGCGCCGCTTTCGTACTGATAGCCGCGCAGGTCGGCCAGGTCGATCGCCACTTCCGCGCGGTCGATGGCCGACGCGGCCAGCGCCGCCAGCTCGGACAGCGCCTTGGCGATGCCCGGCAGGTCCGGCAGCACGTCGCGCGCGCGCTTGAGCACTTCGACGCTGCCGTACAGGTTGGGCAGCGCCAGCAAGGCATCGCGCACCACCGCCGAGTAATTTTTCGTCAGCTCCTGCAGGCCGGGCACATCCTTGGCGCGCAGCAGCAGGTACAGCTGGGCTTCATCCCTGGCCGCCGCGGCGTCGCCTTCGAGGATGGCGCGCAGCACGCCGACATGGGTCAGGTCCAGCCGCACTTCGGTGAAGCCGGCCAGGGCCAGCGAAGCCAGCGCCAGCTCCTGGATCTCGGCGTCCGCTTCGAGGCCGGCATGGCCGTAGATCTCGGCGCCGATCTGCAGCGGCTCGCGGGTGGCGTGCAGGCCCGACGGACGGGTATGCAGCACGCTGCCGGCGTAGCACAGGCGGGTGACCGAGGCGCGGTTCAACAGGTGGGCGTCGATGCGCGCCACCTGGATCGTCATGTCGGCGCGCAGGCCCAGCATGCGGCCGGAGATCTGGTCGACCAGCTTGAAGGTGCGCAGATCGGTGTCCTCGCCGGCGCCGGTCAGCAGCGACTCCAGGTACTCGAGCAGCGGCGGCATGACCAGTTCATATCCGTACAGACGGAAATTATCCAGCATCAGACGACGCAGTTCTTCAATCTTGCGGGCTTCCGACGGCAGGACGTCGGCGATATTTTCGGGCAAAAGCCAATTCGGCATGGGAAACTGGTGACAAAGGTAATTGAAAAATGAACAATGTGACGCACGCGCCGCAGCCATCAAGCAGAAAGCCGAACCTGATATTTTACGCGAAAATACGTTGCGGGAGGAGAAAAAGATACGCCGGGGAGCCATAAGGCACCCCGGCGCGGGTCTGACTTTACTTCTTGGCGGGAGCCGGTGCGGCCGAACCGGCGGCGCCGGAGCCTTTGAAGTACTTGAAGAAGTCCGAGCTCGAATCCATCACCATCACGTCGCCGTGATTCTTGAAGGTGGCGCGGTAGGCTTCCAGGCTGCGGTAGAACTTGTAGAACTCGGGGTTCTTGCCGAACGCTTCGGCGTAGATGCCCGAGGCCTTGGCGTCGCCCTCGCCGCGTATCTGCTCGGCGTCGCGGTAGGCTTCGGCCAGGATCACGGCGCGCTGGCGGTCGGCGTCGGCGCGGATCTTTTCCGACTCGGCCGAGCCGGTCGAACGCAGCTCGTTGGCCACGCGCAGGCGCTCGGCCTTCATGCGGTCGTACACCGAGTTGTTGATCTGCTCGACGTATTCGACGCGCTTGAGGCGCACGTCGATGATCTCGACGCCGATCTGCGCCGCTTCCTGCACGACTTTGGTGCGGATCGCCTCCATCACCTGGCCGCGCTGGCCGGAAATCACTTCGCTCACCGTGTGCTTGGTGATTTCCTCGTTCAGCGCCGCCTTGACGATGACCGACATGCGGTCGCGCGCGCGGCTCTCGTCGCCGCCGAAGGTGACGTAGTACAGCTTGGCCTGGCCTTCGTTGCGGCCGATGCGCCACTTGACGAAGCTGTCGATCAGGATGTTCATCTTCTCGGCCGTGATGAAGCGCTCGGCGTCCGGCGTTTCAATGGTGAGGATGCGGTTGTCGAGATAGACCACGTTCTGGAACGGCGGCGGCAGCTTGAAATGCAGGCCCGGCTCGCGTATCACTTCCTTGATCTGGCCCAGCGCGAACACGATCGCGTACTTGCGCTGGTCGACCACGAACACCATCGACGACAACACGAGCAGCGCGACGAACGCCGCGATAAGGGTACTGGCTATGCGGTTCATTAACGGCTCTCCCGGTCACGTAAGGCTTCGCGCGAACGCGGATCACGCTGGCGATTCACTTCCACCGTCGGCATCACATCCGACGGCAGCGTGGCCACCGGCGGCGGCGATGCGGCCGCTTGCGCGGCAGCCTTGGCGGCCGCGGCCTGCGCATCGGTGGCCGCCGCTTGCGCGATCAGCTTGTCCAATGGCAGATACAGCAGGTTGCTGCCGGTCTTGGCGTCGACCATGACCTTGCTGGCGCTGGAGAAGATCTGCTGCATGGTTTCCAGGTACATGCGGTCGCGCGTGACGCCCGGGGCCTTCTGGTACTCGGTCAGCACCTGCTTGAAGCGCGAGGCGTTGCCGGTGGCGTTCTCGGTCACCATCGAGCGGTAGGCTTCGGCCTCCTGCATCAGGCGCGAGGCGTAGCCGTGGGCTTTGGGGATCACGTCGTTGGCGTAGGCCTGGCCTTCGTTCTTCTGGCGCTCGCGGTCCTGCCCTGCCTTGACCGCGTCGTCGAAGGCGCCCTGCACCTGCTCCGGCGGCTGCACGTTCTGCAGCGTGACGGCCGAGATCAGCACGCCCGACGCGTAGCGGTCGAGGATCTGCTGCATCAGCTGCTGGGTTTCAAAGCCGACCTTGTCGCGGCCCTCGTACAGCACGAAGTCCATCTTGTTCTTGCCGACGATTTCGCGGATCGAGGTCTCGGCCACCTGGCGTACGGTTTCCTCCTCGTCGCGGTTGTTCATCAGCCAGGCCACGGGATCCTTCAGCTTGAACTGGACGGCGAACTGCATGTCGATGATGTTTTCATCGTCGGTCAGCATCAGCGCCTCGCGCAGCTGCTTGTTCTTGACGTTGCCGCGATAGCCGATTTCGACCATGCGCATCTGCGACACCTTGACCGTCTCGTCGCTCTGGAACGGGTACGGCCAGCGCCAGTTGAAACCGGAGCCGGTGGTGTGGCTGACTTTGCCGAAGGTGTAGACCACGCCGGTCTGGCCTTCCTGCACGATGAAGGAGCCGCTGGCGAGCCAGATCAGCGCGATGACGGCGCCGACCGCGCCGGCCGTGGCGCGCATGCCGGACAGGTCGGAACGGCCGCCATTGCCGCCGCCGTTGTTATCGGGACGGTTCTTCTGGCCGAAGAAGCTGTTCAGGCGCTGGTTGAAGTCGCGCCACAGCTGCTCCATGTCGGGAGGGCCTTCGCCGGGCTTCTTGCCTTCATTGGCTTGCGGCTTGCTATCTTTCTTGTCCGAGCCCCAGCGGGGATCGTTCAGCGACAGCTTCAAGCCGAGACGTTTCATAAGTGACGAGACACGCATTAGTGTGATCCGACATGAGTAAGGGTGGGACTGCTATCCGGTTCTGCTACTTCGTCGTCGACATGATAAGCCTGGTTGAGCCGGGCACCCGGCGCGTTCTTGGCCCATTCGATCATGGCGCCGCGCAACAGGTCCAGTCCTTGACCGGTGCGCGCGCTGAGGAAAACGCGGGAAATCTTATCATATTCATCCCGCTCGACCGACGGCTCCAGCTCAGCGGCATCGATCTTGTTCCACACCAGTATCTGCGGAATGTGATCGGCGCCGATTTCCTTGAGCACCAGGTTGACCTGCTCGATCTGCTCCATGCGCACCGGCGACGAGGCGTCGACCACGTGCAGCAGCAGATCGGCATGGATGGTCTCCTCCAGCGTGGCGCGGAAGGCCGCCACCAGCTGGTGCGGCAGTTCGCGCACGAAACCGACCGTGTCCGAGATCACCACGTTGCCCACTTCCTGCCCCATGTAAACACGGCGCGAGGTGGTGTCCAGGGTGGCGAACAATTGATCCGCGACATACACGCCGGCCTTGGTGACGGCGTTGAACAAGGTCGACTTGCCGGCATTGGTATAGCCGACCAGCGACACCGAGAAGGTCTGGCTGCGGCCGCGCGAACGGCGCTGCGTCTCGTGCTGCTTGCGCAGCTTGTCCAGGCGCGCGCGCAGGGCCTTGACCCGCTCGCCGATCAATCGGCGGTCGGTCTCGAGCTGCGTCTCGCCGGGGCCGCGCAGGCCGATACCACCCTTTTGCCGTTCCAGGTGGGTCCAGCCGCGTATCAGGCGCGTGGCCAGATGCTGCAGCTGAGCCAGTTCCACCTGCAGCTTGCCCTCGTGAGAGGCGGCGCGCTGGGCGAAAATGTCGAGGATCAGGCTGGTGCGGTCCAGCACCCGGATCTGCAGGCGCTTTTCCAGGTTGCGCTGCTGGGCCGGCGACAGCGCGTGGTTGAAGATGACGATTTCGATTTTGTGATCGAGCACGGCAAGGCCGATCTCGTCGGCCTTGCCGCTGCCGACGAAATATGCCGCGTCCGGGGACGAGCGCTTGGCCGTAATTGTCGTGATCGGTTCCGCACCTGCTGAACGGGCCAGCAGTTGCAGTTCCTCGACGCTGGCGGCAAAGTCGCCCTGACCGAAATCGATACCGACTAGAGCTGCGCGCATACGACGGTCAGGCGATTTGAGAAAAAGAAGCGGTGGTGCAAGCGCTTATTCCGCTTCGGATTCAATGTTGAGGTTGACGGCGCGTGCCGGTACCACGGTGGAGATGGCGTGCTTGTACACCATCTGGGTCACTGTGTTACGCAGCAATACGACGTATTGATCGAACGATTCGATATGGCCTTGCAGCTTGATGCCGTTGACCAGATAGATCGAGACAGGAACATGCTCTTTGCGCAAGGCATTGAGGAATGGGTCTTGTAACAGTTGCCCTTTGTTGCTCATAACAGCTCCATTTTATGTTGTTGTGTTGGAATTGGAGGCGAAACGCTTGATTTCAAGTACGTGGCCCAGCGAAAGTCAAATGATTTTCGCTGAAACACCGTTCGCCACGCCGGGAATGGTGCTTCTAAGCCACTGTAACCTGTTTTTGCTTTTTTTGCAGGGCGCACCAGCAAAAAAACCGCTTATTTCGACTGAGTTTTTGCGAACGGATTCTTACCGGTGCGCAGTTCGATGCGCAACGGCGTGCCGACCAGCTGGAACGTGTCGCGGAAATGCTTTTCCAGGTAGCGTTTGTACGGTTCGCCGACGGCGTCCAACGCATTGCCGTGAATCACGATCACCGGCGGATTCATGCCGCCCTGGTGCGCGTAGCGCAGCTTCGGACGGATCGACCCCTTGCGCCGTGGCTCCTGCTTCTCCACCGCCTCGATCAGCGCGCGCGTCAGCTTGGGCGTCGACAGGTTGCACATGGCGGCGGCGTAGGCCGCGTCAAGCGACTTCATCAGTGGACCGATGCCCTGCGCCTTCAGCGCCGAGATGAAGTGCATCTTGGCGAAGGACAGGAAATCGAGCTTGCGGTCGATGTCGATCTTGATCTCGTCGCGCTCGTCGGTGCGCAGGCCGTCCCACTTGTTGACGGCGATCACCAGCGCGCGGCCCGTCTCCAGCACGAAGCCGGCGATGTGGGCGTCCTGCTCGGAGATGTCTTGCTGCGCGTCGAGCATCAGCACGACGACGTTGGCTTCCGAGATCGACTGCAGGGTTTTCACCACCGAGAACTTCTCGATCGCCTCGAACACCTTGCCGCGGCGGCGGATGCCGGCCGTGTCGATCAGCGTGTATTGCTTGCCCTCGCGCTCGAACGGAATCTCGATCGAGTCGCGGGTGGTGCCCGGCATGTCGAAGGCGATCACGCGCTCTTCGCCCACCAGGGTGTTGATCAGCGTGGACTTGCCGACATTGGGACGGCCGACCAGCGCGATCTTGATGCCGTGTTCGGTCTTTTCCAGCTCTTCCGGATCTTCCGGACGCTGGGCGAAGGCCAGGTCCAGCGCCTCCTCCACTAGGTCGGCGACGCCGTCGCCGTGCGCCGACGAGATCGAGTAAGGCTCGCCCAGTCCCAGTTCGTAGAAGTCGGCGACGACGGCGGTGTAGCGCATGCCTTCCGACTTGTTGACGACCAGCATGACCGGACGGCCGCTTTTGCGCAGGAAGTCGGTAATGGTTTTATCATGCGGAGTCAGGCCCTGGCGGCCGTCGACCAGGAAGATGACGATGTCAGCCTCGGCCACGGCCTGCTTGGTCTGCAGCGCCATCTGGTGCATGATGCCTTCCTTGGCGACCGGCTCGAAGCCGCCCGTGTCGATGACGAGGAAGGGACGTTCGCCGACACGGCCCTCGCCATAGTGACGATCTCGCGTCAACCCAGGCAAGTCCGCCACCAGCGCATCGCGCGAGCGGGTCAGACGATTGAACAAGGTCGATTTCCCTACATTGGGTCGACCCACTAGTGCGATTACCGGCTTCATTTTATTACTCGACCGCGAGAGCGGTCACTGTCCCTGATTGGGTTTGGAAAATCAAATTCGTGCCGGCGATGACGGGGTCCGATTGGATCGGGCTGCCGTCGGTCGCGGCGCGACCTATAAATGCGCCATCTTCCCGCGACAGGAGGTGGACATATCCCTGGAAGTCGCCGACGGCCACGACGCGGCCGTAGGAAACCGGAGTCGACAGGCGGCGGTAGGCCAGCTTGTCGTTCTTCCAGGCGTTGCTGCCGTTTTCACGGCTGTAGGCTGCAACTTCGCCTTTGTCGTCGGAGACGAATACAAAACGCTGGTCCACCGCCACGCCGACGTCGGACGAGGTCGGCTTGCTCCAGTGCGGCGCGCCGGTGGTGGCGTCGAAGCAGGCCACGCGGCCCTGGTACGACACGGCGCAGACATCTTTCTCGAAGATCACCGGGGTGCCGGCGATGTCGGTCACGCGCTCCAGCTCCGTGGCGCCGCGCGGCTCGCCGACCACCACTTCAAAGCGCGGCAGGCCGGTCGCCAGCACCAGCGCCAGCAGCTTGCCGCCCGGCTGGGCCACGTACACGTTGGGGCCGTTGATGACCATGCCCGGCGCGTTGCGCAGGGTCAGGGCCGGCGTGGTGCGGGTGACGTTCCAGCGCTTGGCGCCGGTCTTGGCGTCATACGCGGTGATCAGGTTGTCGACGCTGCGCACCACGACGACGCCGCCGCCGACCACCGGCGACGACAGCACTTCGCTGGTCGCCTGGCCTTTCCACAGCTGCTTGCCGTTGGCGTCGTAGGCGAAGATCACGCCCTTGGCGCCGCCGACCACGACCACCTCGCCGTCGCTGCCCACGCCCGCGGTCAGGTCGGTGCCGGTCTTGACGCGCCATTGCTCCTTGCCGGTGGCCGCGTTCAGGCGCGCCAGGGCGCCGTCGGCGTCGGCCACGTAGATGCTGTCGCCGGCCAGCGCCGGGGTGAAGACGGCCACGCCGGCTTTACCCATCGAATACTTCCAGACGGTCTTGGGCGTCATGCCGCCCTTCAGCTCGACCAGCGCCGCCGGCTGGGTCTTGGTATCTTTGGACGAGAACAAGGAACAACCGGCCAACATCGCAAACAGGCTTGCAGCAATAACTTTTTCGGTAATACGCATTTTTTAACCTTGATCTGGGGAGGCGCCGGTGATTGCCGGCGCCGGAAAAATTACGCTGCGTCCTTGTCGGCCGGCACGGTGCCGCCGATGGCTTCAAGTTTCAGCTGGATCAGCTGACGGCCAGGGTTCTTCTTGTCGGTGGCCTCCAGCGCGGCCTGGTAGGCGGTGCGGGCTTCGGCCAGCTTGTTCTGAGCGACCAGCACGTCGCCCTTGCGGTCGGCCACGGCGCCGGCAAACTGCGGCGCCACGTCGCCCGACAGCACTTTCAGCGCTTCGTCGTAGGCTTTCTCGTCCAGCAGCAGGCCGGCCAGGCGCACCTTGGCGACGGCCTTGAACTCGTCGCCGCCATGCTCGACGGCCCACTGCAGCTGCGCCTTGGCGGACTTGATGTCGTTGGCGTCGAAGCTGGTCTTGGCCGCCACCAGCGCGCTCATCGAGGCGTAGGCGGTGCTGCCGAATTTGGATTCCATGTCGCCGGCGGCGCGCAGCACCTTGACGTTGTCCTTGGCCTCGGCCGCGTTCTGCACTTCGTCGTACAGCGCGGACGCTTGCGCGGCCTGGGTGCGCTGGTAGTAGTTCCAGCCGGTGAAGCCGGAATACGCCGCGAGGCCGGCGATCAGCACCCACGAGGTCAGATTGCCGTACTTGTCCCACCACGCTTTGAGGGACGCAATTTGTTCTTGTTCTTCGAGATCGTATGCCATGTTCGTCTGCTAGTTATAGGTTTAAAAAAGTACGGCTTAGTTTGGTGACTTAGCTTAGTGATTGCAGTGCTCGTCGTGCACGTGGTAGTGGTGATCGTCGCCGCTGGTGATCTGGTCGACCAGGAAGTCGACCACGTCGTCGAACGGCACCGTCGATTGCTGCTGGTCGCCCTCTTCCGCGCGCATCGCCTTGACGCTGGCGGTGTGGTTGGCCACCTCGTCGTCGCCGATGATGACGGCGAAGGCGGCGCCGCTGCCGTCGGCCTTCTTCATCTGCGTCTTGAAACTGCCGGGACCGTTGGCGGTCGAGGCGTGCATGATGACGTCCAGGCCGGCGTCGCGGATGCGCTCGCCCAGCACGAAGGCCTGCAGCTGCGCCGCCTCGCCCTGGTGCACCAGGTAGACGTCGCACTGGCCCGGCTGCTCAGGCTCGCCGGCTTCCTTCATCAATTCGATCAAACGCTCGATGCCCATGGCGAAACCGACGGCCGGCGTCGGCTTGCCGCCGAAGGTCTGGATCAGCGGATCGTAACGGCCGCCGGCGCACACGGTGCCCTGGGCCCCCAGCAGGTCGGTGACCCACTCGAACACGGTGCGGTTGTAGTAGTCCAGGCCGCGCACCAGGCGGGTGTTGATGGTGTACGGGATGTTGTTGTGGTCGAGGATCTTGCGCACGCCGTTGAAGTGGGCCAGCGATTCCTCGCCCAGGTAGTCCAGCAGCTTGGGCGCGTTGTTGACCATCTCCTGCATGGCAGGGTTCTTGGTGTCCAGGATGCGCAGCGGATTGCTGTGCAGGCGGCGCTTGGCTTCGGCGTCCAGCAGCTCCTCGTGCTTTTCCAGGTAGGCGATCAGGTCGACGCGGTGGCGCGCGCGCTCTTCGGCGTCGCCGATCGAGTTCAGTTCGAGGCGGATGTTTTCCAGGCCCAGGTCATCCCACAGGCGGCGGCACATCATGATCATTTCCGCGTCCACGTCCGGGCCGTTGAAGCCGACGGCCTCGCAACCGAACTGGAAGAACTGGCGATAGCGGCCGCGCTGCGGACGCTCGTGGCGGAACATCGGGCCCGTGTACCACAGGCGCTTCGGGCCTTCGTAGACCAGATTATGCTCGATCACCGCGCGCACCACGCCGGCCGTGCCTTCAGGGCGCAAGGTCAGCTGGTCGCCGTTCATCGAATCGGTGAACGAGTACATCTCCTTTTCCACGATGTCGGTGACGGCGCCGATGGCGCGCGCGAACAGCGCGGTGTTTTCCACGATGGGC
Organism: Duganella sp. Dugasp56; assembly: GCF_047304105.1. Classification (NCBI taxonomy): domain Bacteria; kingdom Pseudomonadati; phylum Pseudomonadota; class Betaproteobacteria; order Burkholderiales; family Oxalobacteraceae; genus Duganella; species Duganella sp. Dugasp56. The sequence continues at coordinate 22,919 of NZ_JBGLYQ010000003.1, read as the reverse complement.
GTGCGGATGTGCTGGAAGCCGTAGCTCTGCACCACAGATTGCGCGGTGTTCTGGAACAGTTCCCACAGGTGCGCATCCTGCGGCAGGATGTCGTTCATGCCTTTGACGGCGGTGATTTTTTCAGTTTTGGACATATTCTTGGCTGTAATTCTTCTTCACGTAATTCAGTACGATTTCCTGGAACTCTTCAACGATGCGCTCACCGCGCAAGGTGGCGAACTTGGCGCCATCGACGAACACCGGCGCGGCCGGCGATTCGCCGGTGCCCGGCAGGCTGATGCCGATGTTGGCGTGCTTCGATTCGCCCGGGCCGTTGACGATGCAGCCCATCACGGCCACGTTCATCGCCTCCACGCCCGGATAGGTCTTTTTCCACTCCGGCATCTGGTCGCGCAGATAGGTCTGGATGTTGTCGGCCAGTTCCTGGAAGGTGGTCGAGGTGGTGCGGCCGCAGCCAGGGCACGCGATCACCATCGGGGTGAATTTGCGCAGGCCCATGGTCTGCAGGATCTCCTGGCCGACCACGACTTCCTTGGTGCGGTCGCCGCCCGGCTCCGGCGTCAGCGAGATGCGGATGGTGTCGCCGATGCCCTCTTGCAGCAGCACCGACAGCGCGGCCGTCGAGGCGACGATGCCCTTGCTGCCCATGCCCGCCTCGGTCAGGCCCAGGTGCAGCGGATAGTCGCAGCGCTTGGCCAGTTCGCGGTACACGGCGATCAAATCCTGCACGCCCGAGACCTTGCACGACAGAATGATCTTGTCGCGGCCCAGGCCCAGTTCCTCGGCGCGCACGGCGTTCTCGATGGCCGAGGTGATCAGCGCCTCGTACATCACCGCCTGCGCCGACCACGGCTCGGCGCGGCCGGCGTTTTCGTCCATGATGCGCGCCAGCAGCGCCTGGTCCAGGCTGCCCCAGTTGACGCCGATGCGCACCGGCTTGTCGTAGCGCGCGGCCACTTCGATCATCTGCGCAAACTGCGTGTCGCGCTTGGCGCCCTTGCCGACGTTGCCCGGGTTGATGCGGTACTTCGACAGCGCCTTCGCGCACTCCGGATAATCGTTGAGCAGCGTATGGCCGTTGTAGTGAAAATCGCCGACCAGCGGCACGTCGATGTCCATCTTGTCCAGCTGCTCGCGGATGTAGGGCACCGCTTCAGCCGCTTCCGGACGGTCCACCGTCAGGCGCACCAGCTCCGAACCGGCGCGCGCCAGCTCCTTGATCTGGATCGCGGTTTCGATCACGTTGGCGGTGTCGGTATTGGTCATCGACTGCACCACCACGGGCGCGTCGCCGCCGACCCAGATCTTGCGCTGGCCGTGCGAAACCAGCACGCTGCGGCTGGCGCGGCGATTCGACGGTCCCGAAGGAATAGCTGTTTGTGAAGACATGATCTTTTACTCGGCTTGTGCTTAACTTATTTAATGTTCACGCGCGAAATCGTACCGCCGGCGACCGGTGGCAACGCCAGCGGCGCGCCGCCCAGCGTGGCTTTTACGCCGCCAGGCTTGCCGACGATCAGCAGCGCCGGATCCTTGATGTCGAAGGTCTCGGTGTTGCCGGCTTTCACCAGCCGCGAAATCAGCGGCGTCGTGCCCGGGCGGCGGATCTCCACCCACGAATCTTCCGTTACTTCCAGCACCAGCTGGCTGCCTGCGGCGGCCGGCGCTGCCGCCGGTGGCGCCACTTGCGCGACCGGCGCCGCGGTTGCAGGCGTCGTGGCGGCCGGCGTTGCAGCGGCGCCCGCCGCCGCCGCATCGGCCGGCGCGTTGCCGCCTGGCGGCGGCACCGAAATCAGCGGCACGCTAGGCGATTGCAGCGGCGCGGTTGCCGCGCCCGGCGCGGCGGTGGTCGTTTCGATCGGCGCGATCGCCGGCTCGGCAGGCTTGACCGCCTCGGTCGTGGCGCTGGCCGGCGCTTCCGAGCGCTGGAACAGCGTCGCCGGGATCATGCCGCTCTGGTAGGCATACACGCCGGCGGCGGCCACGGCCACCACCACGGCCACACCGATCAGCCAGCCGGCCGGACCGGACGAACGCTGCGTCATCGACGGGAAGCGCGATTCGGAGAACGTCGCGGCGATTTCCTTGCGCGGCGGCGCGGCCTCATGGCTGGTCGGCGACACCACTTCGATCATCGCCACCAGCGGGGTGGCGTCTATCTTGACGACCTTGGCGTAGGCGCGCACGAAGCCGCGCACCACGGCCATATTCGGCAGCGCGGCGTAGTCGCCCGCTTCCAGTGCCTTGACCTGGCGCGGCGCCAGTTTCAGTTGATCGGCAATCTGTTCCACCGTCCAACCCATCGCTTCGCGCTGGGCCGCCAGTTGTGCTCCGGGCGTGGCCAGGCTGCTGCTGCCCTGGTCTTTTGGCGAATCTGCCCACTCTGAATTCATTGGTATCCCTGTTTCACTCATCAAACGCCCCACGTTGATAAGCAGCATACTCGGCCGAGCCGGGGTGGTGGCGGCGCAACTGCGTCGCCCAACCAGCTTCCGCGCTCGTGTCGCCAAGCTTATGCTGCACCTTAATCGCGAGCCACAGCACGTCGGCCGTCAGGCTCTCCATCTTTGCCACCTTGTTCAGGCGGGTCACGAAGAAATTGGCGCGCACATAATCGCGCTTTTCAAAATAGACCCGCGCCAGATTGGCGTTGGTGGCCGGCAGGTCGGGCGTCAACTGCAAGGCTTGCAGCAGATAACGCTCCGCGCTGGCGTAATCCTTGATCTTCAATGCGCAGGAACCGGCGTTGTTCGCGGCGCTGGCCGGCGAACGATAGCTGCGGTTGCTCAGGGCCGCATCAAACAGCGGCAGCGCCTCGGCCACCCGGCCGAGCTGGCACAGGAACGAGCCGTAATTGTTGGCCAGGTCGGGATTCCCCGGCACCAGCTTGCGGGCGCGCACGAAGTTGTCCTCGGCCAGCCCGTTCTCGCCCATCTGCTGGTAAATCAGGCCGCGCATGCCGTAGGCGTCGGCGTAGTTCGGATCGGCCGCCAGCGCCAGCTTGACCTCGTCCAGCGCGAACGCATACTGGCGCTGCTCGAAGTAGCCGATCGCCAGCTGCATGCGGATCTCGACCTTGCGCTGGGCGCTGGTCTGGTCCGACACCGTGGTCAGCTCGGCCTGGCCACTCTTGCCGCGCTCCGGGCCCGACGAGGCGCAGCCGGCCAGCGTCCCGGCCGCGATCGTCAGGATCGTGGCGAGAGTGAGCCGGCTACGCTGCGCCAGGAGGGTCATCAGGAACGGATCTCCACGATCTTGCCGAAATTGGCGCCGAACTTCTGCTGGTACTCGGCCATTTTCTCCATCCGCTTGGCCACCTTGGTGCGGTCCTGCACTTCGCCGGCCAGCTGGCCGCAGGCGGCGTCGATATCGTCGCCGCGCGTCTTGCGGATGGTGGTGACCAGGCCGCCGTCGACCAGGATCTGGGCGAAGGCCTTGATGCGGGGATTCTTGGAGCGCAGCAAGCCCGACTCCGGGAACGGGTTGAACGGAATCAGGTTGAACTTGCAGTTGACGCCGAACTCGCGGTCCTGCACCAGGGCCAGCAGTTCGCGGGCGTTCTCGTCGGAATCGTTGACGCCGTCGAGCATGCAGTACTCGAAGGTGATGAAGTCGCGCGGCGCAAATTCCAGGTAGCGCTTGCAGGCGGCCATCAGCTCCTTGAGCGGATACTTCTTGTTCAGCGGGATCAGGCTGTCGCGCAGCTTGTCGTTCGACGCGTGCAGCGAGACGGCCAGCGCCACCGGCACTTCCTGCGACAGCTTGTCCATCATCGGCACCACGCCGGAAGTCGACAAGGTGACGCGGCGGCGCGACAGGCCGTAGGCGTTATCGTCGAGCATCAGCTTCAGGGCGGTGGCGGTCGGCTCGAAGTTCAGCAGCGGCTCGCCCATGCCCATCATGACCACGTTGGTGATCTGGCGCTCGCCCTTCGGGCCCGGCTCGATGCCCTTGGTGCGGCGCAGTTCGAACTCCGCCATCCATAGCTGGCCGATGATCTCGCCGACGGTCAGGTTGCGCGAGAAGCCTTGCTTGCCGGTCGAGCAGAAGCGGCAGTTGACGGCGCAGCCGGCCTGGGTCGAGATGCACAGCGTGCCGCGGTTCTCTTCCGGGATGAACACGGTTTCCACCGCGTTGCCGTTGCCGACGTCGACCAGCCATTTGCGCGTGCCGTCGGTGGACGTGTGGTCGCTGATGATGGCCGGCGCCGTGACGTGGGCGCGGGTTTTCAGTTTGTCGCGCAGCGACTTGGCCAGATCGGTCATGCTGTCGAAGTCCGACGCACCGAATTGGTGGATCCAGCGTTGCAGTTGCTTGGCGCGGAACGGCTTCTCTCCCAACTCGGCGCAGTAAGCGATAAGTTGCGCGGGATCGAAGTCCAGCAAGTTGGTCAGAGGTGCGTTCATAGTGGTATTCAAAACAGTACTAATCATTTTTCCGTTTCCGCACCGCGGCGCGGAAACGGATCTTACTAAAAATTACTTACCGAAGAAGTAAGCGATTTCAACTGCGGCGGCTTCGACAGCGTCGGAACCGTGGACAGCGTTGGCGTCGATCGAATCGGCGAAGTCAGCACGGATGGTGCCTTTTTCTGCCTTCTTAGGATCGGTGGCGCCCATCAGTTCGCGGTTTTTCAGAACTGCGTTTTCGCCTTCCAGAGCCTGGATCATGACTGGGCCGGAGACCATGAAGTCCACCAGGTCCTTGAAGAAACCGCGCTCTTTGTGCGCAGCGTAGAAACCTTCAGCCTCTTCACGCGACAGCTGCTTCATTTGAGCAGCAACGATCTTCAGGCCAGCGCCTTCGAAGCGGCTGTAGATTTGGCCGATAACGTTTTTTGCAACTGCGTCTGGTTTGATGATCGACAGGGTGCGTTCGATTGCCATTTAAAAAACTCCAATAAAAAGAAAGGTTTAAAACAAAATTGATAACTCAATCAACCTTTGATTTTACCATAGAACACCCCATATACCGAGAAACGGGAGTAGATAAGCTTGCAAGAGCGGCCATATTTGCCCCTTTTTCGGGCGAAAATATGGCCCGGGACGGTTTTAAGCCAGTATTAAGTGCATTTTCGGGGCATTTTTGCGCATTTTTACCCCGCCGTGCTATGCTTTTGGCAAGCGGTATTCGAATCACTATGAAGGAGGTTCTATATGAACAACATGCAAAACACCTACGACCTGGCGGGAAGCCGCCGGTCGGTCCAGCACAACGTGCTGCGCAATACCTACTGGCTGCTGGCCCTGTCCATGGTGCCGACCGTATTCGGCGCGGTGCTGGGCGTGTCGCTGCACCTGCCGCTGGGCGGCGGGCTGATGGCGCTGCTGTTCCTGGGCATTGCCTTCGGCTTCATCTGGGGCATCGAAAAGAACAAGGATTCCGGCCTGGGCGTGGCCCTGCTGCTGGGCTTCACCTTCTTCATGGGCCTGATGCTGACGCCTATGCTGTCGCGCATTCTCGGTTATTCCAACGGCGGATTCCTGATCATGACCGCGTTTGGCGGCACGGCGTCGGTGTTCGCGGTGCTGGCGACGATCGCCACGGTGTCCAAGCGCGACTTCTCCGGCATGGCCAACTGGCTGTTCGCGGGCGTGGTGGTGATCCTGCTGGCGTCGATCGCCAACATCTTCCTGGGCATCCCGGCGCTGGCGATCGTGATTTCGGTGGTGGCGATCGCGATCTTCTCGGCCTACATCCTGTATGACGTGCAGCAGATCATCAACGGCGGCGAGACCAACTACATCCGCGCCACGCTGAACATCTACCTGGACGTGTACAACATCTTCGTCAACCTGCTGTCGCTGCTGGGCATCTTCGGCGGCAACCGCGACTAAGCGAAAACAGTTACCCCCTCGAAGCCGGCCCAGCGCCGGCTTTTTTTATTTCAATCCGGGGTCAGATCCGACATTTGGACACGAGCTCTGCCGTAGCGGTCGCTACGGCAGAGCTCGTGTCCAATTGTCGGATCTGACCCCGGATCTAGCGGACGTGGAAACGGGTGGTGGCGACGACTTGGGCGTTGGCGTCGATCAGGGCCAGCTGGTGCTGGCCCGCGACCGGGCGCCAGGCGTAGTCGGCGCCGGCCTGGCCGAGATCGGCGCCATCCAGGCGCCAGTGGAGTCCCCTGCCCGCCTGCGCCTGGAAGAAGACGCGCTGGATGGCGTCCGGGATGTCGGGATCGATGGCGATGATGCTGGCGTCTCCTGGATACAGTATCTTCGGCGCGCGCTGCGTGTCCTGCACCACGGCGATGAGCGGGCTTTCGGTGCCGGCGATGAACCACTCGCCGCGCGCGGCCTCCAGCATCGGCTGGTAGACGATCTGCTGGCGCACCACGCCCGCCGGCGCCTTCGGCGCGCGGCTGGGCTGCTGGCGGTGCAGATAGTCCATCACGTCGCGCCACACCGGCGCGGCGCCGCTGACGCCGGAAACGTCCCACATCGACTGGCCGTCGAAATTGCCGACCCAGACGCCAACCGTGTAGCGCTCCGAATAGCCGAGGCACCAGTTGTCGCGCATGTCCTTGCTGGTGCCGGTCTTGACGGCGCTCCAGAACGTCGTGGCCAGTTCGTTTTTCAGGCCGAACGTCAGGCTGCGCGCGGCGCGGTCGGACAGGATGTCGCCGACGATGAAACTGGCCCTGGCGTCGAGCACGCGGCGCGGCGCCGCGGCAGCCTGCGGCGCCAGGCTCACCGGGCCGTACATGCCGCCGTTGGCCAGGGTCCGGTAGGCGTTGCTCAACTCCAGCAGCGACACTTCCGCCGAACCCAGGGCCAGCGAGTAGCCGTAGTAGTCGGCCGATTCCGTCAGGCTGCTCAAGCCCACGTCATGCAGCCGCTCGTAGAAGCGGTCCATGCCCGTCATTACCAGCGTGCGCACCGCCGGCACGTTGAGCGAACTGGCCAGGCTGGTGCGCACGCTGACGTGGCCCTTGAAGTCCTTGTCGTAGTTCTGCGGGATGTACAGGCCGGACGGCGTGGAAATATCGATCGCCGTGTCGTCCATCACCGAGGCCGCCGTGATCAGCTTGCGCTCCAGCGCCAGCTCGTAGAGGAAGGGCTTGAGCGTCGACCCGGCCTGGCGCAGCGCGGCCACACCGTCTACCTCGCCGCCGCCGGCGTTGCCGACATAGGCCAGGACCTCGCCGCTGGCGTTATCCAGCACCACCACCGCGCCGTCGTTGACATTGCGCGCCCGCAGCGACATCAGCTGCTGGCGCAAGGCGGTCTGCGTAAAGCGCTGCAGATCGCCGTCGAGCGTGCTGCGCACCGCCTTGCCGGCGCTGGTCAGCAGCTGCTGCGCCACTTGCGGCGCAGGCGGCGTCTCGGCCGCCAGCAGCGGGCGCCCCATCGCGATGATGGTCCGCAGTTCGATATCGCTGCAGGTGGAAGGCGCCCGCAACTCCCTGGCCAGCGCGCACGCCCGCTGCGACACCACCTTGGGCGCGGCGCCCGGCCCGCGCAGCAGGCTGGCCAGGATCATCGATTCGCTCAGGTTCAATCCGGACGGCGCCTTGCCGAACAAGCCGCGCGCCGCCGCGCCGACGCCTTGCAGCTCGCCGCGGAACGACACCAGGTTCAGATACGCTTCCATGATCTGCGGCTTGGTCCATGTCGCATCGAGCTGGCGCGCGGCCTGGATCTGGTCCCACTTCTGTCCCCAGCTGCGGCCCTTGGCCGACGGCTGCAAGCGCGGATCGAGCTGAGCGGCCAGCTGCATGGTGATGGTCGAGGCGCCGCGCGGACGGCTGCGGAACAAGTTATCCCAGGCCGCCTTGCCGGCGGCGCTCCAGTCCACGCCGTCATGCTGGTAGAAGCGCTGGTCCTCGGCCTGCAGCACGGCGGCCGGCAGGCTGGGCGAGATGTCGGCCAGCACCACCCACGGCAGGCGGCGCACCTTCATGTCGATGCGCAGCGACTGGATCGGCTCCCCGTGACGGTCCAGCAGCTCCGCCTCCGACGAGCGCCAGGCGGCGCGCACCTGCTCGGCTGTCGGCACGACGATTGTGGCGGCGTTGGCGGCGCCGGCTGCATGCACGGCGCCGGCCAGCGCCAGCAGGGTTGCCAGGATCGGTTTCATTTGACGTTGAACGGTGCGTTCGGGGATTCGCCGAACATCTCCGGACTATACATCGCTTCGACGCGCGTGGCGGGCAAATTGAACTGTCCGGCGTTGTTCAACCGCACAGTGTATTCCACGCTCCATTTCCCTTTCGGGACGAACTGGTAGAACGCATGGAAGCCCTCGAACGTGCGCTCTTCGAACACCGGCCACGCCCAGCCGCTACGCTTTTCTCCGCTGCTGAGCAGCTGCGAGTCGCGTCCCAGGCCGGAACCCAGCACCGTGGCGCTGGCCGGGATCGGATCGTCGACCACCACCCAGGTCATGTCGGCCTGCGCTTCCAGGTCCAGGCGCACGCGATAGACGTCGCCACGCGACCATACGCCCGCCACCTTCTGCTCCACCGGCGTGACGGTCCTGACGATCTTGTAGCCGCTCGATATGGGCGCCTTCAGCGGCAGCGCGGCCTGCGTCTGCACCGTCACCCACGGCTTGCCGGTGCCGGCGTGATCGAGTTCCAGCCCGGCACCGCCGCGCGGCCAGGGCAGCATGACGCTGCCGCCGTTGGTGTCGCCGCCGAACGCGACGCTCTTGCTGGCATTCGCCAAGGTCGCGCTGCCGGTGCCGGTGACCTTCTCGTTTTCGAATTTGCGCGAGAATTTATCGATGGCCAGCGTGCCCCAGACATTGGCGACCGTGGTGCCCCAGCGGCCCTTGCGCTGGCGTCCCAAGGCGCCGCGCGCCAGCCGGCCCATGTCTTCCTGCCACGCCGGATTGTCCAGCATCGCCAGCAGCAGCTTGTTGGCGTTGCTGTCGGCGGATGCCATCAGCCACCACCAGTCGTCGGTACGCTCGGTCGAAAAGCCCAGCGTCGTTCCTTGCAGATTCAGGCGCGAACGCAGGATCTGCTCCGCCTGCGCCATACGCTGCGCGTGCATCAACAGCTTCGGCGAGCGCTTAAGGATCAGGTACCAGTCGATGACGGCCGACGTTGGCCACAGATTGGGTTCGACGCTGAACGATTGCAGCTCTTCCGGCTGGATGCCGTGGGTGCGCGACAGCGCCTCCAGCGCGGCGATCTTGCGGATGGCCAGGTCCGCGGTCGGCAGTGCCGAGTAGCGCGTGACCTTGCCCTGCACGAAAGCCAGCAGTCCGGATTCCATACGCCCCTTCAGTTCAGCCGGTATGCTGTAGCCGGCCTCCTGTGAGGCGGACAGCACATAAGCCGTCAGAGTGTCGTCGCCCTGCTGCATGGTGGCGAAGTATTTGACCAGGCCATCGGCGTCCAGATGCGCCGGCAGGCTGTCCACCGCAGACTGCCACAACGCCGGGTCGTGCAGCGCGATGGCGTGCGAGCTGACCTGTTCGAAGCAGCGGTACGGATAGGCGCTCATGTAGTCGCGCACACCGGGCAGGTCGCTGCCGAGTTTGGGGCTGAACTGCACCTGCACGCCGCCGCGTCCCGGCAACGCGTCGTCCGGCAGGCGGACCTGCATGGTCTGCTTGCGGTCCAGCTGCAGCAGCGTCGCCTGCGTGATGCGCACCGGCACGGCGGCCACCACTTTCTGCTTGACCTTCAAACGGTCGCGCGACGCCGGCCCGGCCGCCGCGCCATCGCCGACGATCGCCGCGCCGACGTCCCACGCCAGCGTGGCCGCACCGACCGGCACCTGATAGTCCCAGCCGATATCCTGCGCCTGCCCCGCCTCCAGCGCGACCTGCTGTGGAGCCAATGTCTTGCCGCCGACGGTAGCGGTCAGCGCCACCTTGACGGCGCCTGCGGTCGTATTCCGCAGCGTGAAGCCGGCGCGGAAGCGGTCGCCCTCGCGCACCAACGACGGCAGGCCGGAGAGCAGCATCAGGTCCTGCGAGCTGCGCACCTCCGCGCGGCCGGTGCCGAACAAATCCGCCTCCGCACTGGCGATAGCGACGATGCGGAACGCCGTCAGCGAGTCGTTGATGGGCACCTGCACCGTCGCCTCGCCGTTGGCGTCCAGCGTCACGCGCGCCTTCCAGAACAGCAAAGTATCGAACAGCTCCCGTCCTCCACCCTTGCCCCCGCCACCGCCGTGCGGCACCGCCTTGCGGCCGAAGTGGCGCTTGCCGACCACCTGCATCTGCGCGGTCGACGTCTGCACCTGCAGGCTGCGCTGCTGCATCATCGCTTCGAGCAGGTTCCAGCTGTCGTTCGGCATCAGCTCCAGCAGACCGACATCGACCGCGGCCAGCGCCACCTCGGCACCGGCGGGTGGCGCAGAGCCGTCCGCGCGCGTGACCTTGACCGCCACGGTGGCCTTGTCGCGCACGTTGTAGACCGGTTTGTCCGCCTTGACCTGCACCTTCAATTCATTGGCCGACCAGCCCACGCGCAGCGCCGCGATACCCAGCTTGTACGCAGGCTTGCCCAGATCGACCAGCGCCGTCGGCTTCACGCTGGCCACGCGGCCGCGCACCACCAGCGCCGACACATACACATTGGGCGCGTAACCGCCCTTGACCGGAATCGTGAACACCGGCGCGCTGCCCGACAGCGGCCGCACGTAGGTGTCGATGATGCCTTCGCGCTCCACGGTGATCAGCGCGGTCGCCTCGCGGAACGGCATGCGCACCTGGAAGCTGGCGGTCTCGCCAGGTTCGTAGCGTTTTTTCTCCGGCAGCAGGTCGATACGGTCGTTGTCGGTGGCGCTGAACCACCAGTCGGCGCCGTCGGCCACCCAGGTCTCGCGATTGGTCATCGTCACACGCTGCTGTTCATCCTGCGTTTTCGCGCGCAGGATCAGGTTGCCCGACGCCGGCGCCTTGACCTGGCAGATCAGCAGGCCCTTGTTGTCTGTCTTGCCTTCGCAGGCCGCACCCAGCGCCTTGACTTCGCTGTTGTTTTCGTAGGCGTAAAAGCCGCCGATCAGACGGCGCCGGTGCGAGTAAGACTGCCGCTGGAAGAAGTCGACCGACACCGGCGCGTCGGCCACCGGCTTGCCTTGCAGGTCCAGTACCACGACCTGGAACTTGAGCGCGTCCTTGCTCAGCACCCAGCCGTCCGGCTGGATGCCGATCACATAGCTCGACGGCCACAGCGGAATGCGGGTGGAGACGGACAACGTTTCGCCGTTGGCATCCTGATAGGACATCTCGGCCGTCAAATCATGCGGCGTTTGCACGGCCGGCAGCTGGTCCAGTGCGACACGCGCGCCGCCGGCCTTGTCCAGCGTGAGATTGCGGGTCTTGACGGCGGCCGGACCGCTTGCCGCGCCGCCATCCGCTTCTCCTCCCTCGAATACGCCTTCGTCTTCATCGAAGGCGCCATTGCTGCGCTCGACACCGACCTTGACGTCGCCGGTGCTGAAGCTGAAGTCCGCGTAGTCTTCGAAGCTGACCGCCTTGTCCTGCACCACCGTGCGCAATTGCACCGGCGCGCCGCCGGCCCCGCCACCTGACAGGTAGCTGAGCTGCACGTCCAGGTCCAGCGCCGGCGTCTGGATGGCCGGCGTCTTCGGCCCTTGCAGCACGGCCTTCATGGTCGGCACGCGGAACTGCTCGACACGGAAGCGGCCCGCAGTGCGGCCTCCCAGCATGACGGTGTACCAGCCCTGTTTGGCGTCCGCCGGAATGATCCACTGGTTTTCCGCGCTGCCGTTCGCGCTCCAGCTGATCGGCAGTTCGTATTTCTGCTCGCTGCCCTCATGCATGACGAAGATGCTGCCCGGCTGCGCCTTGCGCTCTTCCGCTGTCAACTGTTTGGCGCGCCAGTTGCGCTGGTCCTTGCGCGGCGCGTCGGCGGCGCCGACCAGCGCGATGCCCTGCTCCACATGGCGGCGCAGGAAGTGCTTCATGTGCACCGTCTCGCCGGCGCGCAGCAAGGTGCGGTCGAACACCGTGGCGGCGATGACGTTGTCGGCGCTGCTGTCTTCGGTCGGCAGGTTGTAGCGCCAGCTTTCGATGCCGCGCGTCCAATAGGACAATGTGAAGGTCATGTCGGCGCCGCTGCGCGCGCTGATGAAATAGCCGCTGCTTCGTTCGCAACGGGACTCCGCCAGCTCCTGCTTGATGTCGGCCACGCCGATGGCGTTGGTGGTGCCCTGCCACAGCTGCTTGCCGTGGCAGTCGCGCACCGATACCTGCGCTTGCGGCACAGGCTTGCCCTTGTCCAGCGACGTGACCCACACCAGCGACGATTGCGCGCCCTGCTTGAAGTGCGCCACCATGTTCGTCACCAGCGCCGCCGTGCTGACGTAGGCGGTGGACTGCTTGTCGTTCAGCGCCGCGCCCAGTTTGGGGCTGGCCAGTTCGACCACGTAGAAGCCCGGCTTGCGCAGCGGGATGCCGACCACTTCGAACGCCTGCCGCCCGCCCGGCTTGGGCATGGTGAAGCGTTCAATGGCGCCGGATGGCGCCTTCTTGCTGTCGCCCAGCAGCGGCTTGTACAGCGCGTCGCCAGACAACTCCACCGGTCCCCAGCCGTAGCCGGACATGCGCTGCAGCCAGTCGAAGATCTGCTTGTCCTGCTGCTCCGGCAGGGCAGCGGCGTCGTTGACGCGCAGCGCGGCGCCATCGACGCGCGCCGTGCGGCCGGCCAGGCTGGCCTCCACATTGCGCACCGTGACCGGCAGCAAACGGTCGCCCTTCGCTTCAATGATGCCGAAGCGGGCCGGGAACTTGACCAGCGGCGGCTGCACGTCCGTCTGCACCGACATCGGGAAGCGCGCCTGATTCAGCAAGGGCCGGTTGGCGTCGTCCTTGAGGCCGGCCGGCATGGACAGCGTCAGTTTGGCTTTCTCCGGGAACGGCCCGTTGATGGTGACCCAGCTGACGTATTCCGCCTTGAGCTCTTCCTTGTCGACGGCGGCCTTGAAGACCTTGCCGCCAGGGCCGGTCAGCCTGACGGCCAGCGCATCGGCCATGCGCACCGGCGCCGAGAAGTCCACGCGCGCGGGCAGGAAGGGAATGCAGCCGCCGTCCTGCTTCAATCTGTCGCAACTGAAGCGGGCGGTGAACTCCGGCCGCGTCTTGTAGGTCCAGGTCTGGTCCTTGTCGGTGACGATACCGCTGTCGGCGGCGATGCCGGCGCCCCAGACCAGCGACACCTCGGCCTCCGCCGGCAGGTTGCGCTTGCACTGCAAAACCACCAGCGGCAGCTTTTCCATGCGCTTGTCACGCACCGTCGCCGTGGCTCGCCACACCACGCCGCGCGCCTTGAAGTACAGCGACAGGTAGCGGTCGGTGAACTCCTTGCGCTGGTCGAGTATGCGCTGGCGCTCGGCGCCGCCGAGTATGCGCACGCCGATCTTTTCATTGATGCCTTCGGCGCGGCACCAGGCGTGGGCTGCCACGCTTTCATCGGTGGCCGGCGCGTCGAGGCCGAGGATGAAGATCTGTTGCTCGTCGATATTGCCGGCGCCTTCGCGCGGCAGCGAGCTGACGATGGCCGGGCCGCCGGTGTTGAAGGAGAACCGGCGCTCGCCTTCCAGCGGCTTGCCCGCCAGGTCCTTGAGATCGTCCTTCAGCGTGAAGCGGCAGGCCACGCCGGCCGGCAGGTCGCGTTCGAAATCGTAGCTCCAGTTTTTGCCGTCTATCCAGCGGCCCTTGCCCTGCTCGGGACAATCCACCTTGAACGGATCGCCGAGGCGCATGTCGCCCAGCGGGACCATCTGGCCGCTGAAGCGCGCGGTCGCCTGCCGCACCCCTTTGACGACGCCGGACGGAGAAAACGAGATAACGGAAGTCTGGGCCAGGACGGCCAGTGGCAAGCTGCAAAAAGCAGCCATGCCGATGAGGCGAAACAGGAGGCGCATGCCAACTCCGGACGCTGATTATGGAATCAGCCCAGTGTTGCGTACGCCTCCGGCAAAGTCAATAACATTACAAAAAAAACATCAGGCCAGATCAAATACCGCCATCGATTCCACGTGCGAAGTGTGCGGGAACATGTTGACCACGCCGGCCTTGTTCAGCACATAGCCGGCGTTGACCAGGATGCCGGCGTCGCGCGCCAGCGTCGACGGGCTGCACGACACGTAGACGATGCGCTTCGGCAGCAGGTCGGCACGGGTCTGGCTCAGTTCCACCAGCGCTTCGCTCAGCGCCATGGCGCCGTCGCGTGGCGGATCGACCAGCATGCGGTCGAACTTGCCCAGCTCGATCAGGTGCTCGGCCGTCACCTCGAACAGGTTGCGGGTGTAGAAGGTGGTCTTGTCCGACAGGCCGTTGGCCCTGGCGTTGTCCAGCGCGCGCTCGGTCAGCGAGGTCGCGCCTTCGATGCCGACCACCTCGCGCGCCTGCGTCGCCAGCGGCAGCGTGAAGTTGCCCAGGCCGCAGAACAGGTCGGCCACGCGGTCTTCCGGCTGCACTTCCAGCAGGCGCAGCGCCTTCACCACCAGCACGCGGTTGATGTAGTGGTTGACCTGCGTGAAGTCGACCGGCTTGAACGGCATCTTGATGCCGAATTCCGGCAGCAGGTAGTGCAGCTCCTGGTCCAGCGGATAGTAAGGCGCCGCCGTTTCCGGACCCTTGGTCTGCAGCCAGAACTGGATCTTGTGCTGGTCGGCGAAGGCTTTCAGCTTGACGTCGTCGTCGCCGGCCAGCGGCGCCATGATGCGCAGCACCAGCGCGGTGACGCCCTCGCCGATGGCCACTTCGATCTGCGGAATCTGGTTGAACAGGGTCAGCGAACCAATCAGCGCGCGCAGCGGCAGCAGCAGGTCCGACACGTGTTTCGGCAGGATCTGGCAGCTCTGGATGTCGGCCACGAAGATCGATTTCTTTTCCTTGAAACCGACCAGCACCGCGTCCTTCTTGGCCACGTGACGCACCGACAGGCGCGCACGGTAGCGGTAGCCCCAGGTCGGGCCGTACATCGGGCGCATCACCGTCTGCGGACGGACCTTGCCGATGTGCTGCAGGTTATCTTCCAGCACGCGCTGCTTGATCGCCACCTGCGCGGTCGGCTCCAGATGCTGCATCGAGCAGCCGCCGCACATCTCGAAATGCACGCACTTCGGCTGCACGCGCATCGGCGATTCGTGGTGCAGCGCATCCATGCGCGCCATTTCCCAGTTTTTCTTCTTCTTGAACGAGGTGAAGCTGACTGTCTCGCCCGGCAACGCGCCTTCGACAAACACGACCTTGCCTTGCGAGCCGTCTTCATTTTCCATATGGCCGACGCCGCGGGCGTCCATGTCGAGCGATTTGATGAAGAGTTTATTTTCTTGCATAACGTTCAATGTTGAATTGGGAATGGCTGGCGCAGGCGCTCGTGCACCGGGCCGCGCAGGGCCGTAATGATAGCAGAATGAGAAGGGCTTAAAGCAGGGAATCGCGCACCACGCCGCGCGCGGCCATGGCCCGTTTCAGCTTGACCAGCGCTTCCTGCTGGATCTGGCGCACCCGCTCGCGGGTCACGCCCATTTCCTCGGCCAGCGTTTCCAGCGTGGCCGGATCGTCGTTGTCGAGGCCGAAGCGGCGCATGATGACGATGCGCTGCTTGTCCGGCAGCTTGGTCAGCCAGTCGCGCACCAGCACCGTCATTTCGTGGTGTTCGGCGCGGGCGTCGGGGCTGTCGTCGCTGTCGCCGGGCAGCATGTCCATCAGCGACGATTGCGGATCGTTGTCCAGCGGCGCGTCCAGCGAGGTCGCGTGCTCGGACAGCGCCAGGATGTCCTGCACCTCCTCCACCGGGCGGCCGACCAGCTCGGCGATGTCCTCGGCGGTGGCGTCCTTGCCGTTGTGGTGCTGGGCTTCGAGATGATATTTGCCGCGCAGGATCTGGTTCAGCTCGCGCACCATGTGCACCGGCAGGCGCACCGTGCGGGCCTGGTTCATGATGGCGCGCTCGATCGACTGGCGTATCCACCAGGTGGCGTAGGTCGAGAAGCGGAAGCCGCGCTCCGGCTCGAACTTGTCGATCGCGCGCATCAGGCCGATGTTGCCCTCTTCGATCATATCGAGCAGCACCACGCCGCGGTTGATGTAGTGCTTGGCGATGGAGACTACGAGCCGCAGGTTGTGCTCGATCATGGTCTGGCGGGCGCTGAAGTCGCCGGCCTTGGCCAGCGTGGCGTAGTGCACCTCCTGCTGCGCCGTCAACAGCGGCCGGGTGCCGATCTGGTTCAGGTAGTGCTGGGTGGTGTCGGTCGACAGCTCGGCCGCCAGCACCTTTTTCAGTTCGTCGACACTTTCGAGGACCGCGCCCGCTTCGGGGACCGTCTCGCCGTCCGCACTATCGATGGCGACATCATCGCTCGCCTCATCCTGGAAATCTTCCGGGGCTGAGTCGTCATCCATCGGGTCGTGCGGCGTATGTGTCATGGCTCAGCTAGCGGTTAGGCAGGAATTTGGACGGGTCCACCGGCTTGCCCTGCTGCCTGATTTCAAAGTGCAGCTTGACGGAGTCGGCATCGGAATCGCCCATTTCCGCAATCATTTGTCCCTTGGTCACGCTCTGGCCTTCCTTGACCACAATCGTACGATTGTGCGCGTAGGCCGACAACAAGCTATTACTGTGCTTCACAATAACGAGATTACCATAACCGCGGATGCCGCTGCCTGCATACATCACTTTTCCGGCCCCGGCAGCCACGACCTGCTGGCCCGCCTTGCCGGCGATATCGACGCCCTTGTTCTTGCCTTCGTCGAAAGTGGCGACGACCTTGCCCTCGGACGGCCACATCCAGCTCAGTTTTTCCTCGTCGGCTGCGGCGCCGGGCGCCACCACCGGCGGCGCGGCGACCACGGCCGGGGACGGCGCAGGCGCGGGAGCAGGCACGGACGCCGGCTTGGCCGCGCCATTGCCTTCGCTCTTGCCGTTTTCCGGACGCTGCAGCTCGGCCAGCGCGCTGTCGGAATAAGGCTTCTTCTCGCCCTTGGGCTCGGTCTTCTTGATCACCGGCGGAGGCGGCGGCGTCTTGTCCGGCGGCGGCATGACGATGGCGCCGGTCTGCACGCCGTTGCCGGTGGCCGCCGTGCTTTCCGGCGGCAGCACGCGCAGCACCTGGTCGACCTTGATGTCGTTCGGGTTGGACAGGTTGTTCCAGGTCACCAGGTCGCGGTAATTCTGGCCATATTCAAGCGCGATGCGGATCAGCGTGTCGCCCTTCTTGACCGTGTACAGGCCGCGCTCGTCGCGGGTGACCTGCGCCGACTCGCTCGGGGTGGCCGGCTTGACCGGCGGCGGCTGGGTGCGGTCGACAACCGGCGCTTGATTCGGGGTGGTGGTACAGGCGCTCAGCAAGGCGAGCGCAAAGCTCAAAACGAGCAAGTTACTTTTATTAGTCATTCTCATCTTAATGTTCTAGTGGTTCGGACGCGACCGCACAATCAAACCGTGCCCGGCCGCAGCGGCACGAAATGGCAGTCTTCCAGCGTAACGCTGGTCCATTCCGCCTTGCCGATGCGGGTAATCAGTTCCAGATGCTGGGCGCGGGCGCCGACCGGCGCTACCAGCCGGCCGCCGATGGTCAGCTGCTCCAGCAGCGCCTGCGGCACTTCCAGCCCGGCCGCGGCCAGGATGATGCCGTCGAACGGCGCCGCTTGCGGCAGGCCAAGCATACCATCTCCGTAGTGCAAACGCAGGTTCGGCACGCGCAGCGGACGCAGATTGGCCTTGGCCAGCTCGTGCAGCGGCTTGATGCGCTCGATCGAATACACCTGCTGCGCCACGCAGGCCAGCACCGCCGCCTGGTAGCCGCAGCCGGTGCCGATCTCCAGCACGTTCTTCAGTTGGCCGCCGTTGCGCATCACCTCGATCATGCGCGCCACGATGTAGGGCTGCGAGATGGTCTGGTGATGGCCGATCGGCAGCGAGGCGTCGATATAGGCCTGGGAAGCGAGCCCCTCGTCCATGAACATATGGCGCGGCACGCTTTCCATCGCGCCCAGCACCACGGCATCCTTGACGCCCTGCCGGGCCACGCGCTGGACCATGGCGCGGCGCACCGCCTCGGACACCAGCGGATTCTGGCGCGGCACCGGCGCCGGCAGCGGCTGCGCCCGCTCCATCGCGTAGCTGTGCGACTTGGACGGCGCCGCCACCGGGCGCGGGTTCGAATAACCGTGCTGCGGCGCCACGTGGCGCGCCGCGTTCTGGGTCGCCGTCTGCGGCGTGGCCACCGGCGCGAACACCGTGGCCTTCTTGGCCCCCTTGTCGACTACCGAGGATAGCGGGAGGGGAAAGCTACGGTTCTTGTCGGTCATGCCAGGGCCTTTGCCAATGCATCGAGTTGGGTTTTATGGGTCAGGTCGATCTGCAACGGCGTGATCGAGGTCTGCCCCTGGGCGCAGGCATAAAAATCGGTGCCTACACCCGCGTCCTTGGTCGCGCCCGGCGGCCCGATCCAGAAGATTTCCTTGCCGCGCGGGTCTTGCGAACGGATCACCGGTTCGGCCTGGTGGCGGCGCCCCAGCCGCGTGGCGACCGGAGTCGACAGCCGCTCGTAGGGCCGGTTCGGAATGTTGACGTTCAGCAGATACGGCGCCGGCAGCAATGCATAGTAGCGCTCGACGATGTCGCGCGCATGACGGGCGGCGTCCTCGATATGTTCCCAGCCGTGGGCGCCCTGCGAGAACGCGATGGCCGGTATGCCGAACAGATAGCCCTCGGTGGCGGCGGCGACGGTGCCGGAGTACAGCGTATCGTCGCCCATGTTGGGACCGTTGTTGATGCCGGAGACGACCAGGTCGGGCCGGTAGTCCAGCATGCCGGTCAGCGCCACGTGGACGCAGTCGGTCGGCGTGCCGTTGACAAAATAGAAACCATTGGCGGCCTGCTGCACCGACAGCGGCCGGTCCAGCGACAGGGAGTTGGACGCGCCGGAGCGGTTGCTGTCCGGCGCCACCACCACGATGTCGGCGATGGCCGCCAGGGCCTCGGCCAGCGCGTTGATGCCCGGCGCCAGGTAGCCGTCGTCATTACTGATCAGGATTCTCATACCGGAGATTTTACCTGAAGCAATGGCCGGACTGCGCGCGCCGGGGCGCTCCGGGCCAGATAAATTTGCGCTAGCGTGGCGCCGCCCGCGCGGCGGCCATATGGCCTTCCAGCGCCAGCAGTTCATCGGTGGTGCGCGACCACAGATCGCCGGGCGAGACCGCGCCGGGGGCGCGCAGCGGCCGGGCTAACGCATCGCTGTAGTCGTCCATGGCCGCGTCCTGATGCAGCTCCTCCGGCACCATCAGCGGCTCCCCCAGCTTGTCCGCCGGTTCGCCGCCCAGCTGGATCTGGACGTCGATCAGCTGTTCGCGCGCCTTGCGCGTTTCCGGATGGTCGGGGCCGTGGCGGTGGAGCTGCGCCTGCAGCACGGCATCGAACAGGCTGCGGGCGGCGTCCAGCTCCTGCATGCGGAGCAAGGTGCAGGCCAGCGCCGTCTTGCTGCGCAGCGTATCGCTATGTTCGGCGCCCAGCAGGCGCTTGCGGCCGGCCAGCACCTGTTCCTGCGCGATGCGCGCGTGTTCGGTGTCGCCGCGCTGGAACAGCATGTCGGCGCGGCCGGCCCGGCAGGTCAGGGTCAGCAGGTGCTCGGGGCCGAGCAGGCGCAGATAGGATTCCAGCACCAGATCCTGAATCGCCAGCGCCTCGGCGATGCGTCCCTGTTGCGCCAGCGTGGCGGCCAGATTGGCGCGCGCCGCCAGCGTATCCAGGTGCTCCGGCCCCAGCAGACGCTGGCGCGCCTCGACCACGCATTCTTCGAGGAATTGCGCTTCGTCCAGCCGGCCCTGCATGCGCAGCGCCACCGCCAGGTTGGCCTTGCTGGCCAGCGTGTCGGCATGGTCTTCGCCCAGACCGCGCTGGCGCAACGACATGCTTTCCTCGAAACAGTCCAGCGCCTGCCGCAGCTTGCCTTCGCGGCGGTAGAGTTCGCCCAGCAGGTTCAGATCGCGCGCCAGCGGCTGCGCCAGCGCGCGCGCTCCGCCCTCGTCCAGCGCATGGCGCGCCTCGCCGATGGTGGCCTGCAGCTGGATTTCGCGCCGCGATTGCCATGGGAAATAGCCGTCGGCCAGCCAGTCCAGGAAGGCTTCGAAGGTGCGGGTCAGCGAAAACCGGTCGCCGCCCTGATCCAGGCGCACCGCCAGCTGCTCGCCGTAGGCAAAGGTGCGGGTCTGCTGCAACTGGACTTCGTCGAAATAGCTGTCCAGCGACAATTGCTGCATGCCGTAGCACTCGCCCAGCAGCCGCTCGAAGATGGGCTGGTAGCCGAGGATGCGCTGCGACGGGGCTCCGCGCCGCCATTGCGCGCGCTGCGTGCTATCGCTCATTTCGATGCGCGATGGCAGAGGATAGACTAATAATGGCCGCTGTTCGTCTTCATGGCTGCGCCGGTAGGCGGTCGCGCGGGTGACTAGCGCCTGCACGCCCTCCAGGCTTTGCCTGTTCGGCGTGAACACCACCACCAGCTTGCGCGGCAGCAAGGTTGTGCAGATGCCGGCGCTGTCCGTGCGGCCGGTGCGGGAATCGACCAGCACATAGCGGAAATGACGGGCCAGATTGTCGGCAAAGCAGCGAAACAGCGCCGGGCAACTGTCGAACAGTTCGTCCCAGCGCATGGCCGCGAGGCGCTCGCCGTAGCTGTCGTCGAAGCGGCCGGCCCGCATCAGGTACAGCTGGCTGCCCTGATCCACCCGGCTGACGTATTGCTCCCAACCGACGTCGGCCAGCACCTGCTGCGCCAGCGTCTCCTTGTCCAGCGTCCCGGCGCCGCGGCGGCGCATCAGTTGCTCCCGGCACGCTTCAAACAGTTCCAGCACCCCCGGCCGCTCCTCGTGGTGGTCGAAATAATGGTGCAGGCCGGGCGCTTCCAGGTCCCAATCGATCATCAATACCGGGGCGGTGGCGTTTTGCTGGCGCGCCAGCAGCACCGCTATATTGGACAGAGCCATCGTACGCCCTGTCCCACCCTTGTAAGAATAGAAAGTGACAACTTCGCCGTGGTCGGTCAACGGCGGCAGGGACAAGGAAATGGGTTCCATGACATACCTTTTAGCGTGGGAAGTGTGGAGGAGGAATGGCACGCCATTCCGGCGGGATATCCGGCATGACAAAGCGACCACAGTCATGCCCCGGCGGCGTGCATCGTTTTACGTAGTGATAGTGCGAAACAATACGAAGGACTATTTTTTCTATATCCGGAATGAACTCGGGGTTGGTCTTCAAGTCGCCACTGGCGAGCGTGTAGCGGGAAAAGTCGACGTACATGCCCGGCCCGGAAATCTGCGGCGGCAAACCGTCGGGGTGGCGGGTCATGATGACGGGGATGATCAGGTGGCTGGGCAGCTGGTACCACAGCTTGCGTTCGTTTTCGATAAGTTGCATTGCTGCAAACTCACGACGGGTGTAAGCGTGGGCCTCGTATTTCGGTGTATAAATAACAATCATGCAAGCGCTCTCACACAAGGCCCGCGCGATCTTCTGATCCAGGTCGTCCCCGCCACCGAGTTGCTCACTATCAACAAAGAGTTCGTTCTCGTTGTCGAAGTGAGGTTCCAGATAACATTTAAGCGCATCGACCAAATCGTTTTTGAACTTGTTCATATACGCGTGTTGGCCGTGTGCATAACTGAAAAAACAGCCGTGACGGATAGTCATGACATCCTCCGTTGCTGCACCCCAAAGGTGCAGCGATTAACCAACTCTAACAATCAGCTCAGCAGGCACTTTGCGCGAACGCAAAGGGACGGCAGGCCGATCTTTGCGCAAACCGGTGGCGATTTCAGGTATCATAAAAATCTAACGATCGTTCTATTTTCAAACCAAGGAGACCACAATGAAAGCTGTCGTATGCCAGGCCTGGGGATTGCCCGACACCCTCACCGTCCAGGAATTGCCCGATCCGCAAGCCGGTCCGGGTCAGGTTGTGATCGATGTCAAAGCGGCCGGCGTTAACTTTCCGGACGTGCTGATTGTTCAGGGCAAGTATCAGTTCAAGCCGGAACTGCCCTTCGTTCCAGGCAACGAAGTGGCCGGCGTGATCCGCTCGATTGCTGACGATGTGACAACTTTCAAGGTCGGCGACAAGGTCATCGCGTTCACGTCGACCGGTGGTTTCGGGCAACAATTAGTAGCGCCTGTGCAAGCCCTGGCACCTATGCCGCCGGGCATGGATTTCGAGACGGCGGCGGCCATCACCCTCACCTACGGCACCTCGCACCATGCGCTGGTGGACCGGGCCGCGCTAAAAGCTGGCGAGACCATGCTAGTACTTGGCGCGGCCGGGGGTGTGGGGCTGGCTGCGGTGGAGATCGGCAAAGCCCTTGGAGCCCGCATTATTGCTTGCGCTTCGACCGACGAGAAGCTGGAAGTGTGCAAAGCGCATGGCGCGGACGTGCTGATCAACTACAGCAAGGAAGATTTGCGCGAGGCGATCAACGCGGCGACCGGCGGCAAGGGTCCGGACGTGATTTACGACCCGGTCGGCGGCGAATATTCGGAGCCGGCGTTCCGCTCGATCGGCTGGCGCGGACGGTATCTGGTGGTCGGGTTCGCCAACGGCGAGATTCCGAAACTGCCGCTCAATCTGACGCTGTTGAAGGGTGCTTCGCTGGTCGGCGTGTTCTGGGGCGAGTTCGTCAAACGGGAGCCGAAGGCCAACCTGGCGGGCATGCGGCAGCTGATGGGATGGTTGCAGGAGGGCAAGATCACGCCGCGCATTTCGGGACGCTACACGCTGGAACAGACCGCGCAGGCGCTCAACGACATGGCGGCCAGGAAGGTGACGGGCAAGGTGGTGATATTGCCATAATATCAAATACTCCCGTCATTACCGCGAAAGCGGGGATGCCAAGGCCGCATGGGTTACCCCGGTTGGGGGGATTTCGGGGGGGTTTTTTTTTTTATGGTAGTTTAGGTTGGGGATTGTTTTTTTTTTTTAATT
>NZ_JBGLYQ010000039.1:0-69082 GCF_047304105.1 Duganella sp. Dugasp56 | reverse complement strand
GGGGGGGGGGGGGGCCCCCCCCCCCCCCCCCCCCCCGGCCCCCACGGGGGGGCGGCGGGGGGGGGGGGCGGCCGGGCCCCCCCCCCCCGGGGGGGGCGTGGGGGGGGGGCCGCGCCCCCCCCCCCGAGGGGCTGGACCAGCCGGCCTACCAGCGCGAGCTGACGGTGACGCTGCCCGACGGCCCGCGCCACCTGCGCTGCTGCCTGTCGCGCACCTTGCTCGACAAGCAGGACCTGCTGCTGCTGATCGCCGAGGACATCACCGCGCCGATGCAGGCGCGCGCCGAGCTGCGCGACAGCGAAGAACGCTACCGCGCCGCGTTCGGCCAGGCCGCCGTGGGACTGGCCGAGGTGTCGGCCGACGGCAGCTGGCTGCGGGTCAACCGCAAGCTGCTCGACATCGTCGGCTACAGCGAGGACGAGCTGCTGCGGCTGCGCCTGTCGGACATCGTCTCGCCCGAGGACTGGCAGATCGACGCGCCGCTGCTGCGCAGCCTGGCCGCCGGCGCGCTGCAAAGCTCGAGCCGCGAAAAACGCTATCTGTGCAAGGATGGCCGCGCGGTGTGGGTCAAGGCCACGGTGGCGGCGATGCGGCCGGCCGGCGACCAGGCCAGCCTGGTGGCGGTGATCGAGGACATCTCGCAGCGCAAGCAGTTCGAGGAGGAGCTGCTGCACCTGGCCAGCCACGACGCGCTGACCGGCCTGGCCAACCGCACGCTGCTGCTCGACCGCATCGGCCAGGCGATCGCCCAGGCGCGCCGCAGCGGCCGCCAGGCGGCGCTGCTGTTCCTCGACCTGGACCGCTTCAAGACCATCAACGACAGCCTGGGCCACGACGCCGGCGACCGCGTCGTGGTCGAGGTCGGCCGCCGGCTGCAGCAGGCCGTGCGCGAAGCCGACACGGTGGCGCGGCTGGGCGGCGACGAGTTCGTCGTGCTGCTGGCCGACCTGCCGCACGAGCGCGCCGCCGGCGCGCTGGCGCAGAAGATCCTCGAGGCGCTGTTCGCGCCGATGCTGATCCTGGGCCACGAGCTGTCGCCGGCCAGCAGCATCGGCATCAGCATGTATCCGAAGGACGGCGCCGACGGCAAGACCCTGCTCAAGAACGCCGACGCCGCCATGTACCAGGCCAAGGCCCTCGGCCGCGGCAACTACCAGTTCTATTCGCACGAGATGAACGCGCGCACGCTGGACCGGCTCACGCTCGAGAGCGGCCTGCGCCACGCGGTCGAGCGCGGCGAGCTGCAACTGATGTACCAGCCGCAGATCGACCTCGGCAGCGGCATCGTGGTCGGCGTCGAGGCGCTGCTGCGCTGGCATCCGGCCGGCGAGCAGCTGGTCATGCCCGACGCCTTCATCCCGATCGCCGAGGAAACCGGGCTGATCGTGCCGATCGGTGAATGGGTGCTGCGCACCGCCTGCGCCCAGCACGTGGCCTGGCGCCGCGCCGGCCTGCGCGACGTGCGCATCGCCGTCAACCTGTCGGCGCGCCAGTTCCGCCAGCCCGGCCTCGACGCGATGGTGGCGCGGGTGCTGGCCGACACCGGCTGCCACGCCCGCTGTCTGGAGCTCGAGATCACCGAAACGGTGCTGATGGAGCGCCCCGACAGCGCGGCCCAGACCTTGCAGCGCCTCAGCGACATGGGGGTGCAGCTGGCCATCGACGATTTCGGCACCGGTTATTCCAGCCTGTCCTACCTGAAGCGCTTCCCCATCCACGCGCTGAAGATCGACCGCTCCTTCGTGCGCGACATTCCGGACGACGCGGACGACGCCGCCATCGCCGGCGCCGTCATCGCGCTGGCCCACAGTATGGGCTTGACGGTGGTGGCCGAGGGCGTGGAAACGCCGCAGCAACGCGACTTCCTGCGCGGCCAGCGCTGCGACCAGGCGCAGGGCTACTATTTCAGCGAGCCGGTGAGCGCGGTCGCGCTGGCGCGCATGCTCGGCGACGACGCCCCCCTGGCGCCGGCCGGCCACCACCGATTGCCCGGAGCCTGACCATGTCCCTGCCCTCGCCGTTCTCGCTGGAAGGAAAACGCGGCCTGATCATCGGTGTCGCGAACCAGCACAGCATCGCCAGCGGCTGCGCCGCCGCGGCCGCCGCACTGGGCGCGCGGCTGGTGTTGAGCTGCGCCGGCGACGCCGCCGTCCCCTACGCCGGACCGGTGGCGGCCGCCATCGGCGCGCCGCTGCTGACCTGCGACGTCGAACGGCCCGGCGACCTCGCCGCGCTGGTGCGGCAGGCCGCGTCCCGGCTGGGCGGCCTGGATTTCGCGATCCACTCGGTGGCCTGGGCGCCGGCCGACGACCTGCACGGCCGCGTCACCGACAGCAGCAGCGCCGGCTTCCTGCGCGCGATGCAGATCTCCTGCCACTCGTTCGCCGAACTGGCCCGCCATTGCGAACCGCACCTGCGCCAGCGCGGCGGCAGCCTGCTGACGATGAGCTACCTGGGCGCCGACGAAGCGGTGCCGCACTACGGCGTCATGGGCCCGGTCAAGGCGGCGCTGGAGTCGCTGGTGCGCTACCTGGCGCTGGAACTGGGGCCGCAAGGCATCCGCGTCAGCGCCGTGTCGCCGGGCCCGGTGCCCACGCGCGCGGCCACGGGGCTGGAACAGTTCGACGCGCTGATGCAGCGCGCGCGCGAACGCTCGCCGTTGCGGCGGCTGGTGACGCTGGACGAGATCGGCCGGCTGGCCGCCTTCCTGGCCGGCGACGGGGCCAGCGGCATGACCGGCCAGACCATCTACGTCGACGCCGGCTACCACGCGGTCAATTAGCGCGCGGCGTGCCGGCCGCCGATCGCGGCTTCAGGCATCGAAGCGAGAAACGGCGCCAGCCGCACCGGCCGTCCCGGCAGGTAGCCCTGCACCAGCGCGCAGCCAAATTGCCGCAGGAAGCCGAGGTGGGCATCGGTTTCCACGCCCTCGGCAACCACGCGCAGCTTCATGTTGCGGCCCAGGTCGATGATGGAACGCACGATGGCGCAATCGTTGGACTCGTGCGGCACGCCGCGCAGGAACAGGCGGTCGATCTTGAGCGAACTGATCGGCAAGGCCTTCAGCAGCGACAGCGACGAATAGCCCATGCCGAAATCGTCCAGGCCGATCTCGAAGCCGAGGCGCACCAGTTCGGTCATGATAGGCAGCGCTTTTTCGATGCGCTGCATGATGACGCCCTCGGTCAGCTCCAGGCAGATCCGGTCCGGCGCGATGCCGGCGGCGGCGGTGATCGCCATCAGCTCGCGCGGCAGTTCGCTGTCGAGAAATTCCGGCGCGGCCATGTTGACGTGCACCCGGATCTGCGGCATGCCCGACGCCTGCAGCAGCGGCAGGTCGCGGCACACCTGCTCGATGACCCAGCGGCCGATCAGCACGATCAGCCGGCTTTGTTCGGCCACGGGGATGAACTGGTCCGGCGGCACCACGCTGCCGTCGGCTTTCCGCCAGCGGATCAGCGCCTCCAGCGCCACCACCCGCATGTCCTGCGTGTCGCATATCGGCTGGTATTCGAGGAAGAATTCATCCCGCTGCAGCGCATCCTGCAGCGCCGACAGCATCAGCAGCTGGGCCGCCACGGCGCCTTGCTGCATATCGTTTTCGCTGCCGAAGTAACTGACCAGGTTGCGGCCGTTGCGCTTGCTGACGTACATCGCCACGTCGGCCGCGTGCAGCAGGCGCGCCGTGTCGCGGGCGTGCTGCGGGAACAGGCCGACGCCGATACTGGCCGATACCGACAGTTCGTGGCCCATGTAATTGAAGCGCGTGCGCGCCGCCTCCAGCACGGCCCCGGCCAGCTCGTCGAGCGCGGACTCGCCGAGGCCGGCCGGCGCCATCAGCGCGAACTCGTCGCCGCCCAGCCGCGCCACCACCGCGCCGCCGGGCGCCAGGCCACGCAGCCGGTCGGCGAACTGGCACAGCACCACATTGCCGGCGGCGTGCCCGAAGCCGTCGTTGATGGGCTTGAATTGGTCGAGGTCGATGTACAACAGGCCGAACGGACTGCCCTGCTCGCAGGCGGCGTCCAGCAGTTCATGAAAGTGGGCGCGGTTGATCAGGCCCGTCATTTCATCGGTCTGGGCCAGCACCCGCACCCGCTCCTGCTGGATCATGCGCTGGGCGGTCTGGGCGATCAGCGCGCTGATCGATTCGGCCAGGCCCGGCAGCTGCGCCTCGCGCTGACGCGGCGCGACGCTGAAAAATTCCAGCACGCCGGCGCAATGCAGGGCGCCGTCGGCGGCGACATAGGTCACCGGGAAGAAGAAGCCCGATTGCAGGCCGCAGCGCTGCGCGGCCTGCACCCGCGCCATGTCGGCGTGCGTGGCGCTGGCGTCGACCCATTGCGCCCGGCCCTCCAGCCAGGTCTCGCCGACCAGGCCCTCGCCCGGCCTGACCGCCAGCGCCGTCGCCGCGGCGCGGAATTGCGCATAGTCGCGGTCGGCCGTGTGCCAGACATGCCGGCAGCGCAGCACCTCGTCCGCGCCGCTGTGTTCCAGCGCCCAGAACGCGCCCCAGTCCCAGCCCAGCTCCTCGCACACCAGGTGGATGATCTTGTAGACCGCCTCGTCGAAGGTATCGGTGCCGATCAGGTAACGGGTCAGCGCGAAGTTGAAGCGCTCGCGCATGGCGGCGCGCTTGGCGCCGGTGATGTCGGTCAGCATGCCGGTGGCGACCGGCCGCTCCGCCGCCGCCAGCGCCTGCAGGCGCAGCCAGCGTATCCCCTGTTCGTCCTCGATGACGCGGAACTCGCAGGTTTCAGCGCTGCCGTGCCGGCTGATGGCCGACAGCGTTTCAGCCAGCAAGGCCGTATCCTCGGCCACCACCTTGACCGCCCAGCGCTCGCCCGCGTCGCCGGCCCCGACGCCGAGCAACTGCAAGGCAACCGCCGACAGGCGCATCTGCGAGGTCTGGCGCACCATCGACCAGCGGCCCAGGCCCGCCAGCTCGTCGACGGGATCGGCGCCTGCCGTGAACGCGAGGTCCAGGCCGTGCGCGCCCACGCCGCAGGCCCATCCTGCCGGGTCGTTCTGCTGGCCCGGCGCATGCCGGATGGGACGAGGCGTTACAACGGAGTGCTCCATAGCGATTCCTGACAGTAGTTAAAGGCGTGCTCGCCTGCCAGCCGAACCGGGGCAATACGTTCAAAACGCCCTATTAACGATCACTTTGGCGATCGCGCGCACCACTGCATGGAATTCCTGCACCGCAGCTAAGCGCCGGGAGGCGGACGGCGGGCGCGACCTCTGGCATGGCATGGACATGCAGAATCCGTGCCAACTTGCAAACCGCTAGTTCAGGAACGGGAAAGGGACTTCAGGCCGACCGTGCGCGGCGGCGCGCCAGCCATGCCACCAGGCCCAGGCCGCCGAGCATCATGCCCCAGGTCGATGGCTCGGGCACGGCCGCCGTCAGCGACACGCCGTCCAGCAGCAGGAACGGTGGCGCACCGGGCGCACCGCCCTGGGCCAGGAAGGATAGCGCCTGGCTGACGCTGGTCGCGGTGAAGCTCATGGTCGCGGTTTTCCAGCCGCTGAAGCCGCCGTCGGCAATACTCAGCGCGCTGGTGTTCTGGCTGGCGCCGCCGAAGCCGACCAGCCAGGAGTTGCCGTTGTTGGCGCCGTCGAAACCTACCTGCTGCGCCAGCGCGTAGTCAAACTTCAGCGTGTAGGCGCTGCCGACCGACAGGCCGTTGATGGTTTGCGACAGCGTGCCCGGGTAATACAAGGCGTCGGAGGCGAACACGTTGACGCCGTCGGCCGAGGCGCTGTAGCCGTTGCCTTGGCTCTTCAGCCAGATGGCCGAGTTGTAGGTGTTGGCGATGCTGCTGTCCAGCACAAAGTTGTAGCCGCCGTCGTTGCCATTGCTGCTGGTCCAGCCGGTCAGCGTGGTGCGGTTGGCGTCGTTGGTGACGGTGGAGGAAAGCTGCTTGTTGGTGCCGTTGGTGGTCGACTCGAAATTGCCGTTGGTGACCAGGTTGGCGGACGCGTGGGCAAAGCCGGCGCTCAGGGCGGCGATGGCGGACAGGGACAACAGAATAGATTTGATGCGCATGACGCAAGCTCCAGTATTGACGGTAAGTGGCGGGGAAACTGCCGGCGATTTTGGGGCCGACGACAGCTCGACGATGGCACTCATGTCGAACTGGGTTTTAGCATGCGCTTTTGTTAAAACCAACCAAAAGTCATTGCAATGGGGCCATTCTATCAGAATACCTTTTCAGAAACTAAAATATTCTAAAAACAATTTGTATTTCTTTTTATCAATTACCTTGAGTGAATACAAGAACCTGCGGAGGTCTGCCAGCCCCCCGCAATGCCGCGCAGAATTTTTTTGTTTTGTATTAATGTTTCCCTTTTTAAGCTTGGGAATTGAGCATGAACGGCGATCAGCGCACCAACAAAACCATCAGTTCCGCGGTGGAGCACGGCATCTGGCTGGCGAGCTCGCAGGGTTCCGCTGTGGCTTGGGCCTATATGCAGGCGTATCACGTGCCGGTCGATGCGATACGCCGCGTGCTGGCCTACCCGGAAGCGCGCCGAAAGTCCGGCAGCGGCTGCTGCCGCTAGCCGGCGGCGCCGGCCCATGGTCAAATCTCCAGTCGATACGCTCAATCGGCGCCGGCTGGAATCACGGACAACTCCGCGACGCTGGTCGTGCCGTTGCGCCAGACGTCGTCCAGCGCGGTGAAACGGAAGTAACGGGCGTTCACGGCGGCAAAGCGCGCCTGTTGGCTGTCGGGGTTGTTGCGGATGTTGGCGAAGGTGCCGCGCTCGATGGCGGCGGTCCAGTGCACGCCGTCCTCGCTGGTGTCGAAGCGGTAGTTCTCGACCGTGCCGTTGAGCTGCCCGTCCTGGCGCGGCACGTAGACCAGGCCGCCGATGCGGTGCACCTGGCCCATGTCGACCGTGATGGCATGCGGCAGCTTCAGGTCGGCATCGCCGCCGGTATCCCAGTACGTGGCCGGATCGCCGTCGATGGCGAACCCGGCCGGCTGGCCGGCTTGCTCGCGGTCGACCGCCACCACCTTCCAGCCGCGCGGCGACAGGCCGATGAAGTCGCGCCGGCCGACCACGCCGAGGCGGCCGCCGGGCAGCAGCCGCGCAGCCCGCACCACGCCGCTCGCCGCCAGCGCCAGCGGCGCGCTGTAGACGGCCGAGCCGGCGTTGGGCGCCGAGCCGTCGGTGGTGTAGACCAGCGTGCCGCCGGCCGCATGGCTGATGGCCACCCTGCCCTCGGCGTCGCGGTCGGCGATGGCCGGCGGCAGCAGGTCGGTCGACTGCAGGTACAGACCCACCTCGGCCAGCGTCGGCGCCAGCCGCGCGCCGGTGATGCGCACCCGCACGCGGTCGGTGCTGACCGGCGCCCGCAGGCGCACCAGCCGGCGGTGGCCGACGGTGGTCAGCTCGTCCGAGGCGATCGCTTGGGCCGCGATCCAGGCCGTGCCGTCCCAGGTCTCGATCACGAACGACTCGATGCGCTGGCCGCGGCGGTCCACCGCCTCCTGCAGCGACACCACGTCGAAGCGGACCGGCTTGGGCAAGGCCAGCGTCAGCGTGCCGCCGCTGCGTCCAGGCGCCGCCTCCCACCAGGTGTCGAGCTTGCCGTCCAGCGCGGCGCCGGCGGCGTGGCCCGGCGCCGCGTGATCGGCCGACACCTTGGCGCCGGCCGCCAGGTCGGCGGCGAAGGTGGCGCGCAGGATCTCGGCCGTCTGGCCCAGCGCCGTGACCTGGTCGTCCGGCAGCAGGCCGCGCTGGTCGGGCGACAGGTTCAGGATCAGGTTGCCATTGCGGCCGATCGACGAGTAAAAGATGTCGACCAGCTGGGTGACCGGGCGCGGCCGCTTGTCGCGGGCCCAGAACCACTGGCCGTTGGCCAGCATGGTGACGTTGGTCTCGGCCGGATACCACCACAGGTGCGATCCCGGCTTGAGCTGGTCGCGGCCGCCGAGCTCGCCGTGCATGTCGGGCCAGCGGAACTGCTCGGGCGCGGACGGCAACGGGATCACGCTCCACTCGGTGGTGCGGCCGTAGCCGCTTTCCGTACCGACCCAGCGCACGTCCGGCCCCTTGCCCATGATGACGGCCTGCGGCTGCAGCTTGCGGATCAGGTCGTACCACGCCTCGTAATCGTAGGTTTCCGCCACGCTGGGGTCGGGATTGGCGCCGTCGAACCACACCTCATGCACCGGGCCGTATTGGGTCAACAGCTCGTAAAGCTGGTTGAGGAAGTAGCGGTTGTAGTCGTTGACCCGGTAGCGGTAGGACTGGAAGCCCGGCGTCGGGGCTCGCCCTTTGGACGGGTCGCTCTGGAAGCTGGCCGGATCGGTGGGAATGGCCGACATCACGGCCGGGCTGCCGTTGCCGTAGTAGCCGGCCGGATTGGACGGGTTGGTCTTGAGCTGGTACAGGTCGGCCGGCGACAGGTAGATGCCGAGCTTGACGTCGGCCGCGCGCGCGGCGTCGGCCACCTCGCGCACCAGGTCGCCCTTGCCGCCGCGCCACGGGCTGGTGGCGGACGAGTGCCCGGTGTAGCGGCTGGGCCACATCGCGAAGCCGTCGTGGTGCTTGGCCACCAGCACGATCATCTTGCCGTCGAACTGCTTGACGGCGCCCAGCCACTGCCGCGCGTCCAGCGCGCCGGGGTTGAACAGCGCCGGAGCCTCGCGGCCGCTGCCCCACTCCACCTCGTTGAAGGTGTTCACGCCGAAGTGCAGGAAGAAGGTGCGCTCCAGCCGCATCCAGGCGCTCTGGTTGGGACGCGGCAGCACCTTGGCCGCCTTCTCGGCCTTGACGGCCTCGCTGTCGCCGTCGGCGATCACATGTTGGGTCGCATAGGGAATCGGGCTGGTCGCCGCCTGCGCGCCGGCCGCCAGCGGCAGCAGCAGCGCGGCCGCCAGCGCGGTGATGGTGTTTCGTTGCATGGAAAGATATCCTGTCGACGGGTTATTTGGCCAGCAGCTCGACGCCGAGCGGCTCCAGCCGCAACGTGCCCGACCACTGCTTGCCGCCGAGTACGCCCGTCATGGCGCCATCGATCGCCACGTCGCGGGCCTCGCCGGTGGTGTTGACATACAGCGTTCGGCCGTCGACCGTGCGGGCGTAGACCCCGTCCGGCGTCTTCGGCCCCGGCACGATGCCCAGGCTGGCGTACAACTGGCGGTACAGCGGCCGCATGATCTGCGGCTGGGCCGGCGTGGCGACGTAGATCGCCCTGCCCTTGCCGTAGTTGTTGACGGTGATCGCCGGCGGCGTGCCGTCGACGTTGCTGAAGCGCGCCAGCGCCTGCGCCGTCGACGGTTCGAGCACCTCGTAGTGGCCGATGCTGCCCTTGACCTCCTCGTCGCCGATCTTGACCTGCAGCGTGCCGCCGTTATAGAACTCGTTGGTGCGCAGCCCGAACACATCGGTCAGACGGCCCGGCAGCGGCGTATCGAACCATTGGTTGTGCTCGTTGACCTTGTCCGACCACGCGGTCATGATCACCGTGCCGCCATCGCCGACGAACTGGCGGATGGCGTCGGCGCTGGCCTGGTCCATCAGGTACAAGCCCGGCACCACCAGCAGGCTGTAGCGGCTCAGGTCTTCGTGCGCGATATTGATGACGGCGACGTCGATATTGTCCTTGAACAGCGGTTCGAACGCGTTGTGCGCCTGCGTCAGGTACGGCGTGTTGAGGTAGGGGCGCACGGTGTTGGTGTTGTCCGGCCCGACCGGGTTGGTCGCCTGCATATTGTCGAACGAGTAGGCGAAGGCCACCTTCGGCTGGGTCATGCGCGGGAAGCCCAGCTTTTGCAGCTTGTCGAAATCGGCCGCGATGGTGGCGAACTCGCCCAGCTTCCAGGACGGCCGGTCGTCGTGGTCGAGCAGGCCGAACAACGCCTGCTCCTCGCCGCCCAGGTGGCTGTTGTAGGTCCACGCCAGCACCGCCTGCGATCCCAGCAGCAGGCCGAAATGCGCCCACATGCGCGAGCGGCCCTTGGTGCCGTAGTAGCCCGGACCGCCGGCGGTGAATTCGTTGAACCAGATCGGCGTCGACATGCCGCCTTTCATCATCAGCGCCTCGAAGCCGGAGCCGACCGGCGAGCCGGGATAGAAACCCATCGCGCCGTAGTGGGCGTAGTCGCGGTAGCTCGACAGGTAGTCGAAACCCTTGCGCCCGGCGCTGTCCCACAGGTTGGAGATGGCCGGCTTGTCCGGGGTGTTTTTCCTGCGGATCGCCTCCAGGTCCTTCAGCGTGGCGATGGTGACGTCGGACCAGTAGCGGCGCAGGTCGATCTGCCGCTCGTAGGCGCCGGGGCCGTCGCCGTACGGCAGGCGCACCTCGTCCCAGGCGCCGATGCGGCGCGACCAGCGCTGCGTGGCCCATGCCTGGTTGAGCGCGGCGATGCTGCCGTACTTCTTCTTCAGCCAGACGATGAAGCGCTTGCGGTCGGCCTCGGAATACGACATGAAGCCGTTGCCGATCTCGTTGTCGAAGCCGATCGCCAGCAGCGCCAGATGCCTGGCGTAGCGGCTGGTGAGCTTGTCGGCGAAGCGCGCCACCAGGCGCTTGTAGTCCGGGTCGCTGATATTGTCCATGTAGCGCTCGGCCGCATCGAGGTGCGTGCCCTGCTGCGTGACCAGGTCGACGCCGGGGTATTTGTGGTGCAGCCACAGCGGCGCCGGCAGCCCCGCGATGTCGACGATGACGCGGATGCCGGCGGCGTGCATCTGGTCCATGATCCAGTCGAAGGTAGCGAATTCGAACTTGCCTTCGGACGGTTCGAAATAGTCCCACGACAGGTCGCCCATGCGCACCACCTTGAAGCCGGACTGCCGCATCAACGCGATGTCGCGCGCGATCTGCGCGCGGCTGCGGTCGACCGGCTGGTAGCAGGTGCCGACGAACAGCTGGCCGGCGCCGGGCCAGTCCGGATGGCCGGGCGCGCCCTGCGCCCAGGAAGGGGCGGCGCCAGGGCCGAGAGCGGCCAGCGCCAGCGTGCAGGCGGCGGCCAGGTGTTTGAAGCGCTGCGTCATTTTCCATCCTCCTTGGTCAAGGTCACCAGCGCGATGTCGTTGCTGCGCATGGGCACGGTGAGGGCGAAGGCGCCGTCCTTGCCGATCCGGACCACGCGGTCGGTCTCCGGCGCATCCTTGGTCAGCGCGTGCAGCTGATCGACCTGGGCCGGCGTCAGCGTCTTCGGCGCGCCCATCTCGATATAGGCCGAGTACGCGTCGTTGGCGCGGAAGCCGCTGCGGCGCACCTGCAGCCGGTACTTGCCCGGCTTGACATGGCTGACCCGCATCGCGACCGGCGCCGACGGCGACGACGGCACGACGCGGCTGTAGAACGGCCGGTTGCTGACCTTCTGCTCCGGCTGCTGGAAGTCCCACACCAGCGCGGCCACCGTGTTGCCATCGGACGTAGCCATCACCTGCGCGTCCTGCACGGGAATCTCGTTGCCGCGCAAGGCATGCAGGTATTTATAGGCGAAGTAGGCCGGCTTGCGGATGCCCTGCGGATTCATCAGGCCGAAGCCGCCTTCGAACGGCTTGGACGGCGGTCCCGGTTCTTCGAACAGGTCGGTGTAGGTCCAGTAGCTCATGCCCTGCACCAGGCCCTTGGTCCCCTTCAGCTTGCTGAGGATGTACGGCGAGCTGATATAGGAATCGTGCACCAGGTCGCGCGGCGTGTAGCTGGTGCTCCACTCGGTGAAATACATCGGCAGCGTCGGAAACTTCGAGGCGGCGATCTGCTCGCGCACGCGCCGCACGTCGCCGATGATGGCGTCCGGCGACGGCGACAGCTTGGTGTCGCCCTCGCCCTTTTCGTCGAGGAAGCCGCCGTCGACGCCATAGGTGTGGGTGCTGACGAAATCAACGGCGGCGCCGCTGCGCGCCACATGGTCGAGGAATTCCGGCACCCAGGCGGCACCGGCGGTCGACGGCCCGCCCACGCGCAAGGCCGGATCGATCGCCTTGATCGTGTTGGCGGTCAGGTCGTACAGTTCGAAATAGGCTTTCTGGTCGGCGCGCTCCCAGAAGCCGTCCAGGTTGGGCTCGTTCCACACCTCGAAGAACCAGCTGCGCACTTCGGCCTGGCCATAGCGCGCCTCGACGTGCTGCACGAACGCCGCGATCAAGTCCTTCCAGGCATCCGGCTTCGGATGCGAGGTGTTGCCTTGCCAATAGAATATCTGGTTGTCCGAAGTCGCCATGGCCTTGGGCGTGAAGCCCAGCTCGACGAAGGGTTTGATGTTGCGCGCCAGCATACGGTCGTACAACTGGTCGATCTTGGTCCAGTCGTAGACGGTCTTGCCGTTCTCGACGCGCACGGTGCCCAGCACGTCGTGGAAGATGGCGTGGAAGCGCAGATAGCGGAAGCCCAGCTCGTCGACCGTGGTCCGCAGTTGCGCCATGCTGTCGTCGCGCAGCAGCGTGCCCGGATAGTCCGAGCCGACCGACAGGTCGAAGAAACGATCGAGCGGCTTGAGCGCCTGGGCGGCATCGACGAGGATGCGGCGCGGCGCCGGGTGCCCGGCGTCCGCCACCGGCGCGGCCGACAGCGGAAGGCAGATCGAGGCGAGTGCTGCCAGACAGGTACGGCGGAAATGCTGCATTGAGTTGCTCTCCTTGTTTATTTTTGCTGATTATTGGCGGGATGCTAGCATCCGCGCTGCGCGGCCGACATAGCGAAAGGGGAGCGTTGCGTTATATTGTGAGTCGTTTAGTGATTTTCGTTACGCCGATCGCCTCCCTGCTGACGGTTCCGCCAA
This sequence comes from Duganella sp. Dugasp56, assembly GCF_047304105.1. NCBI lineage: Bacteria > Pseudomonadati > Pseudomonadota > Betaproteobacteria > Burkholderiales > Oxalobacteraceae > Duganella > Duganella sp. Dugasp56. Next base: position 56,327 of record NZ_JBGLYQ010000039.1, on the reverse strand, counting down.
CCGGGTGAATTCTGCGGGCTGGCGCCGGGGACGGCAATTACAAAAAATACCGTCAACGCGTACGTTTTCTCGCAAACGACCCAGCCGCCCGGCTGGCGGAAAATCAGTAGTGATCGCATTCGGCAATTTCATTCGCGCCGCGACGCCGTCAAGCGAACCACCTGGGCCTTGCGCGGCGCCGATCCGGTGGACAGGCATATCAACACGATCATGGACTACTCGCTGTACTGGTTTATCAGCATCCAGCAGTATTACCAGTACACGGGGGACCAGGCGTTCGTGCAAAGCGTCTATCCGCGCATGGTGTCGTTGATGGAGATCGTTCTGGGCCGCCGCAACAAGCAAGGCATGCTGGCCGGCTTGCCGGGCGACGGCAGCCGGCGGCAACGGCGTGCTGCGATTCAAGAGCCGCCAGCCCCCACGCAGCGCGGACGGCGAGATCCGCGCAGACGGCGCCGGCGGCTACGAGATGAAGCTGGAAAGCGGAAGAACCTATGTGGTGAATTACGCGGCGCCGGTGGATCCAGTCACGCGTCCCAAGGATTGATGACCGTGAGGCTCGCAGCCACGTAGGGGAAAACCAGCTCGCTCTCGCCGAAGTTGACATACTGCGGCATCGCGAACAAACTTTGCGGATGCTTACAACCCTCGCAACACTCCCTTACCGGCCAGGCCCACTACTCCCATGCTGGCTGGCATGCGGACTGATCTGTGCGGCGCTGGGACTGCCGTCCGTTTGCGCCGCCGAGCAGTTGGCGATCGACTATATCGTCTCCAACACCCGCCAGCGCACCGCGTGGATCAGCGTCATCAACCAGTTTTCCGCAGCCAACCCCGACGTCCAGGTCGAACACCATGGCTATCCGCAGGAACAATACAAGCGCGATTTCCTCCCCCGCTTGCGGACCGGACACGCCGACCTGGCATTCTGGTACGCGGGCGAACGCTTGCGGGACGCCGCCAGGAACAAGCTGTTGTCCCCGCTCGACGCCGACCTGATCGCGCTGCTGAAGAAAAAGAAGTTCGCCCCGGCCACCATCGAAGGCACCCGCGTCGACGGCGAGGTCTACGGTTTTCCGATGTATCACTATGTTTGGGGGCTGGTTTATAGCAAATCCTTGTTCAATCGCCTCGGCCTGCGGCCGCCGAAGACCTGGAGCGAGTTCCTGCAGGCCTGCGAGCGCCTGAAGGCGGCCGGCGTGGCGCCGCTGGCGCTGGCGGCCAAGGATGGCTGGCCGGCTGCCGGCTGGTTCGACTATCTCGACTTGCGCATCAACGGCATCGACTTCCACCGCAAACTGTTGCGTAGTGAAGTCCCCTTCACCGACGCGCGGGTGCGCCAGGTGTTCGATGTCTGGGGCGACCTGCTGCGCAAAGGTTACTTTCTTGAAGCAACGCTGGATCAGGAAACCGATCGCGTGCTGCCCTACCTGTACCGTGGTCGCGCGGGCATGGTGTTGGCCGGCAGTTTTTTCGCTGCCCGGTTTCCCGCCGCGGTCGCCGCCGATATCGGATTCTTCGCCTTTCCAAGCTACTCTCCGGACATTCCGAACTACGAAGAAGCGCCTCTCGACGTGCTGGTCCAGCCTGCGGTGGGACGCAATCCCCGTGCCCGCAACCGATTCCTCGCCTTCCTGGCCGACAGCGGCGCCCTGCGCCAGATCGCCGAAGCCGACGAGACCTTGTCGGCGCAGGCGGACCCTTCCGCGCCGCTGCCTTTGCTGGGCGAAGCCAGCAACACCATACTGGCGGGCGCGGCGGGACTGACCTACTTCTTCGACCGGGATGCCAAGGTGGAGCTGGTCGGGCCGGCCTTCGACGGCCTGCGCCTATTCCTCAAGCCGCCCTACGACACGGACCAGGCGGTCCGCCATATCGAGAAAGCGCGTCAGAAAGCCAGGTCGCCCGACATTGCCGAGTGAGCCGCTCAGCGTACGTCCAGCAGCTCGACCTCGAAGATCAGGTTGGCGTTCGGCGGGATCGGACCTGCTCCGCCGGCGCCGTAGCCCATGCTGGCCGGCACGATCAGCGTGCGCTTGCCGCCAACCTTCATGCCCTTCACGCCTTCGTCCCAGCCGGGGATGACTTGTCCGGCGCCGAGCTGGAAGCTGAACGGAGCGCGCCCGACCGAGGAATCGAACTGCGCGCCGTGCTGCGCCTGCGCAGCCGGCTCGTACAGCCAGCCGGTATAGTTGACGACGGCGGTCGCGCCGGCCACCGCTTCCTTGCCGGTGCCGGCCTGGGTATCGATCTTTTGCATGGGCACAGTGTCGGCCGCGGCCGCAGCCGCTTGCGGCGCCTTGGCGCGCTCGCAGCCGGCCATGGCCAATGCCAGGGTGAGGCCGATGGCGCAGGAGGTAAGCAGTTGTTTCATCTTGTTCTTTCGTGTGGAATGCAAAAAGGGCGGTTGATCAAGCCTCGGTGTCGCAGACGCGGTCGCGCCCTGCGGACTTGGCCTGGTAGAGGCGGCGGTCGACCCGGTCCAGGAACACGTTCGGGTCGTCCTGCGCACCGGGCACGATGGTGCCGACGCCCATGCTGACGGTGACCGTGCGGCCGGCGCCGGAACGGGCGTGCGGGATTTCCTTGTGCGCCAGCAGCTTGCGGCAGCGGTCGGCCACGTTGCGAGCGGCGCCCTCGTCCGTGGCGGGCAGCAGCAGTATGAATTCCTCGCCGCCGAAGCGCGCGCACAGGTCACGCGAACGGGACGCGCACGTGTCCAACGCCCGGGCCACGCGGCGCAGGCACTCGTCGCCCTGCACATGGCCGTAGTGGTCGTTGTACTGCTTGAAGTAATCGATGTCGATCACCACCAGCGACAGCGGCTCGCCGGTGGCGCGTGCCTTGGCCCATTCGACCGGATAAAGGGTATCGAACATGCGGCGGTTGGCTACGCCGGTCAGGCTGTCGCGGTAGGACAGGACTTCCAGTTCGCGCTGGAGTTGCAGGATCTTGTCTTCGGACTGCTTGCGCTCGGTGATGTCGAACATGAATCCCACCAGCGAATCGACGCTGCCGTCCTCGCGCCGCACCACATGCACTACGTCGCGGATCCAGACATAGTCGCCATCGCGCGTGAGTGCGCGGTAGTCGGCTTCGTGGTCCACGCCCTTTTGCGATTGCGCCACGCAGAAATCGACCGTCTTCTGGCGGTCTTCCTCGTGGATGCGCTCCACCCAGTCGTTCACGGACAGCCAGCTGGACTGTTTCCAGCCCAGCAGCTCCTCGATCTGCGGACCGATATAGCTGAAACTCATGGTGGCCCAGTCGATGCGCCAGGGGATCGCGCGGGTGGATTCAAGCAGGGTGCGATAAACGCTGGGATCGCTGTGGGCGGCGGGTGCGGAGTCGAGGTGCGGAGAGGTCATGAATCAGTCGAATAAGCGGAGACGGCGTCATTGTGCACTAGAAACGCAGACGCCGCTGCTTGCTAAGCGCCCCTGGCGAGGGTCGAACTGGTCGCGGCATTCTGCAGCAGCAGCTTCACCGTATCCCGGGCGTTGACCAGGATCGCCTCCGACGCAGCCTGCCCGGACATCACCCCGGCAAGAGACACCGCGCCGACAAGGACGGACACTATGCCCTCGGCCAGTCCGACATAATCCTGGTAGTCCAGCCGCATCAAATACGCGGCAATGAACTTCACGAAGTGTGAGTATCCTTCGAATACCACGGCCTTCAACTGGTCATCCGCATGGCGAAGCTCGCTTGACAGGTTGGAGAGCGGGCAGAGATCGTCGAGTTCCGTACCTTGAAGCTGCTGCAGATACCGGTGAACGATCGCATCGACGGCATCACGGGGCGATTTGCCCGCGACAGCCGCTTCGAAACTTGCCAAAGTATCCGCAAAAGCCAGGGCATTTGCTTCCGCCACCAAATGCTCTTTCGACTCGAAATGCCGGTAGAACCCACCCTGGGTCAGGCCCGCCGCAACCATGAGGTCGGAGATCGCCGTGGCAGCGATGCCCTCGCGCAGAAAAATGCCCTTGGCAGTCGCCACGATCCGCTTCCTCGACTCCGCCGCTTCCACTTTCGATTTACGCATTCCGTTTCTCCTGTGACACATTATTCTCACTAAGATTATACCAACAATCTTAAAAATAGGCTGACACGCCATAAAAAGCAAGAAGGATATTTTTCTTGACTCAATTTAGATGTCGTCTATAATCCAAATAAATTCAACACAGCCTCACTCAATCTGGAGAGCGTCATGGAACGACGTAAATACCTCATCACCGCCGCCACCGGCAAGACCGGTGTGCACACCATCCGATACCTGCTGAGCAAAGGCCGCGCCGTGCGCGCCATGGTGCACAGCGAAGACGAGCGCAGCGAAGCGTTACGGAAAATGGGCGCCGAAATCGTGGTTGGAGACCTGCTGGAACACGACGACGTGCTGCGCGCCGTAGACGGCGTCAACGCGGCCTACCTGTGCTACCCGGTGCGCCCCGGCTTCATCCAGGCGACCGCTTATTTCGCCGACGCCGCCCAACGCGCAGGCCTGGACGTCGTGGTCAGCATGTCGCAGATCTCCGCCCGCGACGATTCCGAAAGCCACGCGGCGCGCGACCACTGGATCGCCGAGCGCGTGCTGGACTGGTCGGGCGTGCCCGCGGTTCACCTGCGCCCCACCCTGTTCTCGGAATGGCTGACCTTCCCGTGGGTGCGCGACCTGCTGGTCGAAGAAGGCAGGATCGCCATGCCGCTGGGCGGCGGCCGTCACGCGCCTGTCGCTGCCGAAGACCAGGCGCGCCTGATCGCGACCATCCTGACCAATCCCGCCGCGCATACCGGTAAAACCTATCCGCTGCATGGCCCCGTTGAATACAGCCAAAAAGAACTGGCGGAAGAACTGAGCCGCATTCTCGACCGCCGCATCGTGTACAGCCCGGGCACCCTCGAAGAATACGAGCGCCACCTGAAGAAATACCACCTGCCCGAATTCCTGATCCAGCACTTCCTGGCGATAGCGGTCGACTACCAGAACGGCATCTTTGCCGGCGTCGACGGCGTCATCGGCGAGATCACCGGCCAGGCGCCACAAACCGTCGAGCAATTCGTCAAAACCAACATCGGAGCCTTCAAACCATGAACACCCCCATCGCCATCCGCGGCATCGTCGGCGCAACGTTGCTGCTGGGCCTTGCGGCCTGCAGCCATCCGGCATCCCAACCCGACTCCCCAGCCAAGGTCGCCTGGTTCACGGCCGCATCCGCGAGCGGGGGCAGCGCCACCTTCACCGGCGTGGTCCATGCGCGTACCGAAAGCAACCTCGGGTTCCGCGTGGCCGGCAAGATAGTCGAACGCCTGGTCGATCCTGGCCAGGCGGTGCGCAAAGGCCAGCCGCTGATGCGCATCGACCCGGTCGACTACGAGCTGGCCGCAGCCGCCGCACACGCCGCCGTCGAAGCCGCGCAAGCGCGCCAGGCGCAAGCCGTCGCCGAGGAAGCCCGCCTGCGCAAGCTGCTGGCCTCCGGCGCCGTCTCCACCCAGGCATATGAACAGGCCAAGGCCGCCGCCGGCACCGCGATCGCCCAAGCCAACGCCGAAGCCGCCCGCGCCCGCCAGACCGACCACCAACGCGACTACGCGGTACTGCTGGCCGACATGGACGGCGTGGTCATGGAAGTGCCGGCCGATGTCGGCCAGGTGATAGGCGCCGGCCAGACCGTCGTCAAGCTGGCGCGCGAAGGCGCGCGCGAGGCACTGGTCTACCTGCCGGAAAATGCGCTGCCCCTGGCCAGGCGCCCCGCCTCCGCCGTCCTGTACAGCGAACCGGACCAGTCCTCCCCCGCCACGCTGCGCGAACTGGCTTCGGTGGCCGATCCGCAAACCCGCACCTACCTGGCCCGCTATACGCTGGGCGGCGAAGCCGGCCGCGCGCCGCTGGGCGCCACCGTGACAGTGCAAATGGACGGAGGCGCAACGCCGCAAATCAGCGTGCCGGTCAGCGCCCTGGTGGATCAAGGCAAGGGCACGGGAGTGTGGGTGATCGACAGCAAGAGCTCGACCGTCAGCCTGCGTGCTGTCAAGGTCGCGCGCCTGGGTGAAGAACAGGCGCTGTTGTCGCAAGGCCTGGCGCCGGGTGAACGCGCAGTCGCCTTCGGCGGCCATCTGCTCAAAGCCGGCCAGAAGGTCTCCCCGCTGCCGGCCCAAAGCGGGAGCGGATCATGAGCGGCTTCAATCTCTCCGCCTTTGGCGTCCGCGAACGCGCCATCACGCTGTTCCTGATCATCGCCATCGTGGCGGCCGGCGCTTTCGCCTTCCTGCGCCTGGGCCGCGCGGAAGATCCGACCTACGTGGTGAAGGTGATGACGATCACCGCCGCCTGGCCCGGCGCCACGGCCGAGGAAATGCAGCGCCAGGTGGCCGACCGCCTGGAGAAGCGCCTGCAGGAACTCGACAGCTACGACCGCGTGGAATCCACCTCGCGCCCCGGCATCGTCATCATGAAGCTGTACCTGAAAGACGATACCGAGGCCAAGGCGGTCGAGGACAGCTTCTACCAGGTGCGCAAGAAGCTGGGCGACGAAGCCCTCAACCTGCCGCGCGGCGTCGTCGGCCCCATCGTCAACGACGAATATTCCGACGTGTACTTCGCGCTGTTCTCCCTGACCGGCAAGCAGCTGCCGCATCGCCAGCTGGTGCAGCAGTCGGAAGAAATCCGCCAGCGCCTGCTGCGCGTGCCCGGCGTACAGAAGGTCAACATCCTGGGCGAGCAGCAGCAAAAAATCTACGTTGAAATCTCGCATCAGCGCCTGGCCACGCTGGGCATCAAGGCTCAGGCAGTCATCGATGCGCTGGGCAAGCAAAACGACGTGGCCTCCGCCGGCTTCGTCGACACCAAGGGCCCGCGCGTCCAGCTGCGCCTGGACGGCGCCATCAACAGCGTCGACGCCATCAGGGACATTCCGATTGCCGCGGGCGAGCGCACGCTGAAGCTGGGCGATATCGCCGACGTCAAGCGCGGCTACGAAGACCCGGCCAGCTTCGTCATCCGCAACCAGGGCGAGGCCTCGCTCGACCTGGCGGTGGTGATGAAGAAGCGCTACAACGGCCTGGAGCTGGGCAAGGCGCTGGTCGCGGAACAGAAGTCCATCGCCGCCTCGCTGCCGACCGGCATCGAGTTCAAGCTGGTGGCGGACCAGTCCCGCGCCATCACCGATGCCATCGACGAATTCATGATCAAGTTCGTGGTCGCGCTGGCGGTGGTGATCGTGGTGAGCCTGGTGACGCTGGGCTTCCGCGTCGGCATCGTGGTGGCCGCCGCCGTGCCGCTGACCCTGGGCGCGGTATTCGTCATCATGATGATGACCGGCCGCGACTTCGACCGCATCACGCTGGGCGCATTGATCCTCTCGCTGGGCCTGCTGGTGGACGACGCCATCATCGCCATCGAGATGATGGTGGTGAAAATGGAAGAAGGCCTGGACCGCATCGCCGCCGCCACGCACGCCTGGAGCTCGACCGCGGCGCCGATGCTGTCCGGCACCCTGTTGACCATCATCGGCTTCCTGCCGGTGGGCTTTGCCCGTTCGACCGCCGGCGAGTATGCGGGCAACATCTTCTGGGTGGTGGCGTTTTCGCTGTTGACCTCGTGGGTGGTCGCCGTGTACTTCATCCCCTACATGGGCGTCAAACTGTTGCCTGATATTCCAGCCAAGGGAGGTGGCCACGACGCCATCTACAACACCCCGAACTACCAGCGCATGCGCTCCCTGGTGCGCTGGTGCGTGGACCACAAATGGCTGACCGCCGGCGTGACGGCGGCGTTGTTCCTGCTGGCGGGCGTGGGCATGGGCGCGGTGCAGAAGCAGTTCTTCCCGGATTCCGAACGTCCGGAACTGACCATCGAAGTCAATCTGCCGCCTGGCAGCGCCTTCGGCGCGACCGACGCGGTCGTGCATGACATCGAAGAGGCATTGAAGAAGGAACCGGAGGTCAAGATCGTGTCGAGCTATGTCGGCCAGGGTACGCCACGCTTCTTCCTGGGGATCAATCCCGAGCTGCCCAACCCGGCCTACGCACAAATGATCGTGCTGACTGAAAATGCGCATGACCGCAATGAGCTCAAGGTGAAAGTGCAAAAGATGATCGCGGACGGCCGCTTCCCGCAAGCCCGCGTGCGGGCGGCGCAGTTCGTGTTCGGCCCGCCCGTGACCTATCCAGTGCTGTTCCGCGTCGCCGGTCCGGACCTCGGCCAGGTGCGCACCATCGCCGAACAAGTCCGTGCCATCATGGAGAAAAACCCGGACACGCGCGGCGCGCACCTGGACTGGGGCAATCTCACCCCGACCGAGCACCTGGTGCTGGATCAGGAGCGCCTGCGCCAGGTCGGCCTGAATCCGCGCGATGCGGCGACGCAGCTGCAGGCCCTGCTGAACGGCCTTCCTTCGACCCAGATCCGCGAAGGCCTGCGTTCGGTGGAAGTGCTGATCCGCAGCCCGCGCAATGAAGGCAAGGGCTTGAAGGACATCGCCAACCTGACGCTGACCACCGCCGGCGGCGCCGCCATTCCGCTGTCGCAGGTGGCCCGCATCGAAACGCGCATGGAGGACGCCGTCCTGAAGCGCTACAACCGCGAGCCGTTCATCGCGGTCCAGGCCGACGTGCGTGACGGCAGCCAGCCGCCCGACGTCACCAACGCCATCCTGCCGCAGCTGGCCAGCCTGAAAACCAGCCTGCCGGCCGGCTACCACATCGACACCGGCGGCTCGGTGGAAGAAAGCGCCAAGGCCGATGCCGCGCTGGCCAAGCTGTTCCCGCTGATGATCATCCTGATGCTGCTGGTGATCATGCTGCAGGTGCGCTCCTTCGCCACCATGTGGATGGTGTTCGCCACCGCTCCGCTGGGCCTGGTGGGCGCCGTGCCGACGCTGCTGCTGTTCGACAAACCGTTCGGCTTCAACGCGATTCTCGGCCTGATCGGCCTGGCCGGCATCCTGATGCGCAACACGCTGATCCTGGTCGACCAGATCCAGCACGACATCGCCCACGGCGCCAGCAAGTACGAGGCCGTGGTGGAGTCGACGGTACGCCGTGCGCGTCCCGTGATACTGACCGCGGTGGCGGCCATGCTGGCCTTCATCCCGCTGACCCATTCGAGCTTCTGGGGCCCCCTAGCCTACGTGCTGATCGGCGGCGTCGGCGTCGGCACCGTGCTGACCCTGCTGTTCCTGCCGGCCCTGTATTCGCTGTGGTTCAAAGTCAGCAAACATCAACAAGCGCCTGAGGTGCACACCGAGGTCCTTCACCTCGTTGAAAGGGAGATAGCATGAAAACCGTCCATCCATTCAAGACCGTGCCCGTCATCCTGGCCGGCCTGATCCTGTCGGCCTGCTCGCTGGCGCCGGTTTACGAACGCCCCGCGCTGCCGGTCGCCGGCAGCTGGCCAACGCCGGCGGCGGCCGATGCCGGCGGCCAGGCGGCCCACGACATTCCCTGGCAGGACTTCTTCCAGGACCCGCAGCTCAAGCAGGTGATCGCCATCGCGCTGGACCACAACCGCGACCTGCGCGTGGCGACGCTGAACATCGAACGGGCCCGCGCGCTGTACCAGATCCAGTCGGCCGACCGGCTGCCGGCCGTCAATGCCGGCCTGTCCGGCGCCCGCCAGCGCGTCCCCGACCAGGTGGCGCCCGGCGGCCAGGGTGGCACCGCCAGCGTTTACACGGCCGGCCTGGGCGTGACCGCATTCGAACTGGATCTGTTCGGCAGCGTCCGCAATATGAGCCAGGCGGCGCTGGAGCGCTATGCCGCCACCGAGCAGGCCCAGCGCGCCGCACAAATCAGCCTGGTGGCGGAAGTCGCCTCCGTCTACGAGGCGGTGCTGGCCGACGAGCGCTTGCTGGCCCTGAACCGGCAAACGCTGTCCAGCCGCACCGAATCGCACCAGCGCCAGATTCAGTTGCGCGAGCAAGGCGCCAGCTCCGAATACGACCTGCGCCAATCGGAATCGCTGCTGCAGGCGGCCAAGGTCGCGCTGGCCCAGGCCACGCGGCAGCGGGCGCTGGACGAGAACGCGCTGACGGTGCTGGCCGGCCGCAGCGTGCCGCCGGCGCTGCTGCCGGCCCATGGCGCCAGCTGGGACAGCAACGTCATGGCCGAGCTGCCAGCCGGGCTGCCGTCCGAACTGCTGACGGCGCGCCCCGACATCCGCGGCCAGGAGGCATTGCTGCGCGCATCCAACGCCAACATAGGCGTGGCGCGCGCCGCCTTCTTCCCGCGCATCACGCTGACCGGCGCCTTCGGTTCCTCCAGCAGCGAGCTGTCCGGCCTGTTCGACTCCGGCAGCCGTTCATGGAGCTTCCTGCCGCAGGTCACGCTGCCCATCTTCGACGGCGGCCGCAACCGGGCCAGGCTGAACGTGGCCAAGACCGACAAGGACATCGCCATCGCCCAGTATGACAAGACCATCCAGGTCGCCTTCCGCGAAGTGGCGGACGCGCTGGCCGGACGCGCCACCCTGGGCGACGAACTGCGCGCGGTCAAGGCGCAGGAAAATGCCGAGCAAGTCCGCTACGACCTGGCCAGGCTGCGCTACGAAGGCGGGGAAGCCAGTTACCTGGAATACCTGGACGCGCAGCGTTCACTGTTCAGCGCACAGCAACAGACCATCCGTACCAGTTTGGCCGAATTGCAAAACCGGATAGGCCTGTACAAGGCACTGGGAGGCGGCTGGACCAACGGCCCCGCCAAGGGTTGACTGAAATGCGCGCCGGCCGGTCAAGCCGGGGCTTTACCGTAGGGCATGACGATCGGAGGCTCGCTCGGCGACAGCGCCTGCAGGCGTTTGTAGAGCGCGCGGGTCTCGAGCAGGTTCCACACGCGCAGCATGGCTTCGATCGTGTCGAAGGGCTTGGTCAGGAAATCCTTTGCCCCCAGCGACAGCGCTCGGCGCTTGGCCTCGCTGGTGGCATCGGCGGTCACCACCAGCACCGGGCGGTAGTCGTACGGATCGCCGCGCCGCTTCAGGTGCTCCAGCACGGCATAGCCGTCGAGCTCAGGCATCATCAGGTCCAGCACGATCAGGTCGGGATCGAAAGCCTTGTACAAGTCCAGCGCCTTTTGCGCGTCGGTGGTGCCCACCACATGGGTCAGCCCTTCACGCGTCAGCAGGTCTTCCAGCAGCCGCAGATTGGCGGGCTGGTCGTCGATGATCAACACGCGGGAAGAAAGCAAATCATCTTCGTTCATTGAATGATCCTATCCAGTAGTCCAAAAAATTCCGGCAGGTCCAGCGGCTTTTTCAGGTGGCCGGCCGCCGGCCGCGGAGTTCCATCCGTGCCCAGTATGACCAGCGGTATCCGCGCCAGCGTGGCGTCATTGCGCAGCTGTTCCAGCATCGGCTGGTCGGCCATGTGCACATCCAGCAGCAGGACATCGGGCGTGTCGTGCCGGGCCAGTTTCAATCCCTCGGCGGTGGTACGCGCGGTGGCGAGGCGCCAGTTGGATCGCCTCATCATCAGTGTTTCAACCAACGCCAGGCTGGATGCGTCGTTGTCCACGCACAGCACGGCGCGCGCAGGGTCGGCCCGCTCGTCGGGCCCCACGATTGCATCCGAGGCCAATGGCGCGGGCTGCTGCCCGGACTGCGTCGAGAGCGGAAGGCGAAGCGTGAACACACCGCCCTTGCCCGGCAGGCTGCCGGCGGCTATGCTCCCGCCCATCGCCTCGGCCAGCGAACGGGAAACGGCCAGGCCCAGGCCGACGCCATCGATCTTTCCGCGCTCGGCGCCCAAACGGTCGAATGGCGTGAACAATCGGTGTTGCATGTCGGCGGCGATGCCGGCGCCGTCGTCTTCGATGACGATGGCGACCACGTCGCCCTCCACCCCCGCCGCGATGCGCACCTGTCCGCCCGCGCTGTTGTACTTGATGGCGTTGGACAGCAGGTTCAGCGCGATCTGCGCAAAGCGCTGACGGTCGGCCAGCACGGCGAGGCCGCCGCAATCGCCAGGCGGCTGCAAGCGCACCTTGTATTGCGTCGCCAGAGGTTGCAACAAGGCCAGCGCTTCCGCCAGCACCGGCGCCACCGGCAGCGGCGACGAGGCGATGGCCAGCTGCCCCGCCTCGATACGGGCGACATCCAGCACGTCGTCGATCAGCGACAGCAGATGTTTGCCTGCGCGAATGATGTGCGCCACATGCTGCCGGTCCTGCTTGCCGGCCACCTCCGTCTCCAGCAATTGCGCGAAACCCAGAATGGCGTTCAGCGGCGTGCGCAGTTCATGGCTGGTGCGCGACAGGAATTCAGTCTTGGCCAGGCTGGCCGCCTGGGCCGCCGTGGCGCGGTTGGCCAGCAGCAGACTGGTCCTGTGCAGACGCTCGGCTAGCTGGCCCAACTCGTCGCTGGCGCCGCCGGTGGCGATCAGCGGCTGGTCGTTCACCAGGCGTTCGGCGTTGTCCGCCGCCAGCCTGACCCGCCGCACGACACGGATGGTGAACATGAGCATGGCAAACGCGCCGGCCAGGCCGACCATGATCGTGGCCGCATTCATCAGCACATTGCGGCGCAGCGCTTCCTGCACGGCGCTGGTGCGCTGCTCGACCAGCAGTGCCTCGCGCGCATTCATGGCGCCGATTCCGTCGCGCAGCTGATTGAGAATCCGCCGTCCGGACAGCAGGCCGGCGCGCAGATCGCCGCCTTCCGCATGATATTGGCGGCGCAGCGCATCCAGGCCCGCCAGCTTCTGCCGCACCAGCGGCAACAGCACGCGCAACCGCTCAAGCTGTTCCGGATCGCGAATGTTTTGCTGCAGGCTGGCCATCGCGCCCGGCAGCTGAATCTCGGCGGCCCGGTAGGGGTTCAGGAAGTCGTCCACTCCCGTCAACAGATATCCCCTGACGCCGGTTGCCGCTTCCGCGATCAGCGTATGCAGCAGCTGGATATCCCGCTGCACTTTCAAGGTGCGCAGCATTTCGGCGGTGGCGTCCGCGGTCTGCCGTTCAAGCTTGTAGCTGGTTGCCACGGAACCCAGCAGCATGGCCAGCGAGGCCACGATGATCGCGCCGCCCTTGAGCGTCAGCGGCCAGTTTCTCCAATCCAGGCCAGGCCGCTTCATCCACCGAACCCACAGTCCACCGCGTACACCGCCGCCTGCGTGCGGTCACGCAGGTCCAGCTTGTGCAGGATGCGTTCGATGTGCACCTTGACGGTGCCTGCCGCAATGCCGAGTTCCTGCGCCATCGCCGCGTTGGTCAGGCCACGCGGCATCATGGCGAACACCTGAAGCTCGCGCGAGGTCAGCTGTTTCAGCTTGGCCGCCGATTCGTTGGCGGCGGCGCGCGAGGCCGGCTTGCTGTCCGCCAGATAGGCCGCCGCAAACATGGTGCCCAAGATCTGCAACGCGCTCAGGTCGTCGGCGTTCGGCGGCGACACCGGGCGCGCGCTCATCAGCGCCAGTATGCCCGCGCTCCTGCCATGGAAGCGCAAGGGCACCAGCACCTCGAGGCCGATCGCCTTGTCGCGGCCGATCCGCAGCCTGCTCTGGATATCCTGCTGGACCAGTGGCAGCGCGTTTTCCAGCAATGCCGCATGCAAGGCGCCGGTGATGGGCAGGCGGGCCCCGACTGGCGCTACCGGCCCCTGGGCCGCATGCACATGCAAGCCGTCGTCATGCCGGTAAAGCAGCACGCCCTCCTCCATCGACAGGAAGGCCAGCGTCTTGGCAAGAATCATGTTCAGCGCCGCGGCGCTATTGCCGTCGTCGGCAAAAGCGATGCCGGCATCGGTCAGCAGGCGCAGACGGGCGGCGCTGCCTTCGCTATGGCGATAGCGGCTGCGGGCGCTGCGGGCATTGGCGGGCGTATCGGCGGGAGTATGGGAGATGGTCATGGCGCTCTTTTTAAGTACGCTCAATTATATGCCAATCAGCATAGAAAAAATCCGCCGGTCGGCCGATTCCCGCTCAGGCCATGGCGTGGATACTTTGTCCATCGCCACCGACATCCGATTTCCATCAATCCATCATCAAGGAATAACATGCGCTACCTGAACCTCCTTCCATACGCCTGCCTCATGCTGGCGGCAAATGTCCACGCAGCCAACACCGAGGTCTGCCATCCGTCGTCGGAAAAAGAGATCGCCGGCCTGTTCGACCGCTGGAACGCCTCGCTGCAGACCGGCGATCCGGACAAGGTCGCGGCCAACTACGCCAGGAAATCCGTGTTGCTGGCAACCTTGTCGAACAAGCCGCGCCTGACGCCGGAGGAAAAGAAGGACTACTTCGAGCACTTCCTGCAAGGCAAACCGGTCGGCAGCATCGACAGCCGCAGCATCGAGATCGACTGCAACAGCGCGGTCGACGCGGGCCTGTACACCTTCAAGTTCGCCGACGGCAAACAAGTCAAGGCCCGCTATACCTATACGTACAAATGGGATGGCAAACAATGGCTGATCACCAGCCATCACTCGTCCGCCATGCCGGAAAAAAACTGACCGCCGCTTAGTCTATTGCTTCGGCGTCTCGCCCATATTTCCAAACATAATTCTGAAAGGCTACGCAGATAATCTTCTCCGTTCGACCACCGCATCTAACCTGGAGAAGCAGCGTGAGTATTTTCAGAACCAAGAATCTCGACGACATGATCGCGGCCAGCCGCAAACCGGGCGGCCTGGCCAAAGTGCTGGGGCCGTTCGACCTGCTGCTGATGGGCATAGGCGCCATTGTCGGCACCGGCATTTTCGTGCTGACCGGCACCGGCGCCGTCACCGCCGGACCGGCGTTGGCGCTGTCGTTCGTGGTGGCCGCCATCGCCTGCTGCTTCGCCGCGCTGTGCTACGCGGAATTCGCCTCCGCCGTGCCGGTCGCGGGCTCGATCTACACCTACACCTACGCCACGCTGGGCGAACTGGCCGCCTGGATGATAGGCTGGGACCTGCTGCTCGAATACGGCCTGGCCACGTCGGCGGTATCGGTCGGCTGGTCCGGCTACTTCCAGTCGCTGATCGCCGGCTTCGGCATCCATCTTCCGCTCGCCCTGACGGCCGCCCCCGGCGCGCTGCCCGGCGTCACCACGTGGATCAACCTGCCGGCGCTGTGCATCATGCTGGTGCTGACAGCGATGCTGAGCTGGGGCGTGCGCGAGTCGGCCCGCCTGAACAACGTCATGGTGGCGATCAAGGTCGGCGTGGTGCTGCTGTTTATCGCCGTCGGCGCGCGCCACGTGCAGCCGGCCAACTGGCGTCCGTTCATGCCGTTTGGCTACAACGGCATGCTGAGCGCCTCCGCGCTGGTGTTCTTCGCCTTCATCGGCTTCGACGCCGTGACCTCGGCCGCCGAGGAAGTCAAACGCCCCGAGCGCGATCTGCCGATCGGCATCATCGGCTCGCTGGCCGTGTGCACGCTGCTGTATGTCGTGGTGTCGGCCATCATGACCGGCATCGTGCCGTACCAGCAATTCCTCGGCGTCGACCATCCGGTCTCGCTGGCGCTCAAATACGCGGGCGAAAACTGGGTGGCCGGCTTCGTCGACCTGGGCGCGATCCTGGGCATGACCACCGTGATCCTGGTGATGGCCTACGGCCAGACCCGTGTCATCTTCGCCATGTCGCGCGACGGCCTGCTACCGAAGCGCCTGTCGAAAGTGCATCCGCGCTTCCACACGCCGTTCTTCGCCACCTGGCTGGTGGGCATCGTGTTCGGCCTGATCGCCGCCGTGGTGCCGCTGCACGTGCTGGCCGAGTTGATCAACATCGGCACCCTGGCCGCGTTCTGCCTGGTCTCGGTGGCGGTGGTCATCCTGCGCAAGAAGCGCCCGGACCTGCACCGCGCGTTCCGCTGTCCCGGCGTGCCGGTGATTCCGGCATTGGCCGTGCTGTTTTGCGTGACGCTGATGACTTATCTGAGCGCGCTGACCTGGATCGCCTTCCTGGTCTGGCTGTCCGCCGGGCTGATGGTCTATTTCGGCTATGCGCGCAGGAATTCGGTGCTGCAGGCTTCCGGCGCGAAGGCCTGGCGTAGCGACGCCGCGGTCACTGGAACGCCGTGAACGCGTCCGCGGCCGGTGCCGCGATCGGGTTCAGGCGGCGTTTGCGCGGCATGGGCAGCGGCTGCCAGCGGGCGGCCGAAGTCAGGCCGATCTGGCTGAGCGTGAATTGCCGCAGGTGCGCCAGCAATGCGACGTTGATGTTCAGCGTGGCCTGGCTGATGAACAGGTCGGCCGAACGGCAAAACAGGTCCGCCTCGGCCGGCACGCGCGCATCCCGCAGCTGGACCAGCGGTCCGGCCAGCGCGATGAATACCGTCTCCAGCGTCACCATCGCGGGATCGCAACGCAGCGTCCAGCCACCCCGCTGCCCCGCCGGCATGTGCTGCGCGATCTCGGCCTGGAATTCATTGCCGATCAAGCCCGCGCAGCGCAGCGCCTCGCAGGTCGCGGCGGCCGCGCGCTCGGCCAGCCCGGTATCGCGCACCAGCTGCTCCAGGCTGGCCGGGCGCGGCGCGCGCCGGATCAGGTAGGCCAGCACCCTGGTTGCCGCCTGGACCCGGCGGTGCAGGCGCGCGTCGCCCAGCAGATAGCGGTTCAGCATGGCCGGCCTCCCGCGCCGCCGCGCCGCAGCACCTCGGCCAGGGCGGCGGCCACGTATTCCAGGTTGGCCGGCGTCAGCGCCGCCATGCACAGGCGGCCGCTCCCCACCAGGTAGACGCCATGGGCATCGCGCAGCGCCGCCACCTGCGACAGCGACAATCCCGTATAGCCGAACATGCCGCGCTGGCCAAGCAGGTAATCAAAGTCGTGACCCGGCGCTTGCCCGGCCAGCAGCGTGCACAGGCCGGCGCGCATGGCGGCGATGCGCAGCCGCATGGCTTCCAGTTCGGCCGCCCATTCGGCGCGCAGCGGCGCGCTGCCCAGCACCAACGCCACCACCGCGGCGCCATGTCCCGGCGGACTGGAATAGCTGCGGCGCACGGCGGCCTTCAACTGGCCCAGCACCGTGTCGGCCTGGCGCGCGTCCGGACAGACCACGCTCAGCGACCCGACCCGTTCCCCATACAGTGAAAAATTCTTCGAGCAGGAGCTGGCGACGAAGAACGTCATCCCTTGCTCGGCGAAATGGCGCAGCGCGTAGCTGTCGTCCTCCAGGCCGGCGCCGAAGCCCTGGTAGGCGATGTCGAAAAAGGGCACCAGCTTGCGCTTGCGCAGCGCGGCCGCCAGCTGCCGCCATTGTTCGTGACTGAGGTCGGCGCCGGTCGGATTGTGGCAGCAGGCGTGCAGCAGCATCACGTCGCCTTCCTGCATCGTGTCGCATGCCGCCAGCATGGCGGCAAAATCGACATCGCGCTGCTCGCGCCGGTAATAGCGATAGCTGCCGATGCCGCAGCCGGCGCCGGCAAAGATGGCGCGGTGGTTGTCCCAGCTCGGGTCGCTGACCCAGACCCTGGCCTGGCCGAAAAACTGCTGCAGGAAATCGGCGCCCAGCCGGAGCGCACCGGAGCCGCCCAATGTCTGCACGGTGGCGATGCGCCCGCCGGTCACCGCCTCATGCCCGGCGCCGAACAGCAATTGCTGGATCAGCCGGCGGTACGCCGGCGCGCCTTCCATCGGCAGGTAGGGTCGCGCCGGGGAGCGTGCCAGCAGCGTTGCCTCGGCCCTGGCGACGGCACTCATCACAGGCAGCACGCCGCTGCCGTCGGTGTAGACGCCGATGCCAAGATTGACCTTGGCGCCGCGCTGGTCGCGGTGGAAATCTTCGTTCAGGGTCAGGACCGGATCGCCGGGATAGCCTTCGATATGCTGGAACATCGGATTCTCCTTTGACAGTGTGTGCGGCCCAGTCTATCGCGTGGTTTATGCAATATGTGACGGTTTTGTGTGCAATACTCGTGGCTTCACGCACGTTTTGTGCATAACCATCCTGTGAGGATCCCATGACCGCCATTTCCGTAGACCGATACGACATCCAGCTGCTGACCGAACTGCAGCGCGATGGCCACGCCACCAACAGCGGCCTGGGTGAAAAAGTGCACCTGTCGGCGTCGCAGATCAGCCGCAGGGTGCAGCGGCTGGAGGAAGCGCGCGTGGTCGATCACTATGCCGCCATCCTCGACCCGGTGGCGGTGGGCCTGGACGTGATGGTGTTCACCCAGGTCACCATGGACCGCCACAACGACGCGGCCATCGCCAAGTTCGAGCGCGAGGTGCGCAAGCTGCCGCAGATACTGGAGTGCTTCTCGCTGACCGGCGAGGCGGACTACCTGCTGCGCATCGTGGCGCCGGACCTGGCCGCGTTTTCCGAGTTTGTGTCCAAGCACCTGCTGCGCCTGCCCGGCATCACCAACGTGCATTCCAACGTCACGCTGGACAAGGTCAAGCAGACCCACGTGCTGCCGCTCGACCATGTGATGCAGCCGGTCGAAAGCAAGAAGCGCATCAAGTTCGCGCCCTGAGCGGCTCCGGACTTTTGTTGAAATCATGCACAAACCGTGCATGAAACACGGTATTTCTCGATAAGAACCGTCACATTGTGCACGGACCGCGCGATAAACTTTTCATCAGCTGGCGAGCCTTGAACGCCATGCGATGCATCAGTAGCGCAGTCCCAACGGTGGTGCGACAGCGCCGCCGCCACAACTATTTCTAATCGAGAGAACCGCACATGAATCGTCGTCCATGCAATCCCCTTTCCTCCGACACCGGCAAACTGCGTCTGGGCCTGATGGCCAGCGCCTTGTTGATGGCGTTACATCCAGTTCAGGCGCAACAGGCGGACACCCCCACCTCGGTGGTGGTGCTGGGCTCACGCTCGGTCGCCAAGACGGCGCTGGATACCGCCTCGCCGGTCGACCTGATCAACATCAAGGACATGCAGAGCGCCGGGCCGCTGGAGCTGGGCAAGCTGCTGCAGACGCTCGATCCGTCGTTCAACTTCTCCTCGACCTTCATCAGCGACGGCACCGACATCATCCGTCCGGCCACCCTGCGCGGCCTGGGCCCCGACCAGCTGCTGGTGCTGGTCAACGGCAAGCGCCGCCACCAGCAGGCGCTGGTCAACGTGCAGCAGACGGTCGGCCGCGGCTCGGCCGGCACCGACATCAACGCCATCCCGCTGTCGGCCATCCACCACATCGAGGTGCTGCGCGACGGCGCCGCCGCCCAATACGGTTCCGACGCCATCGCCGGCGTGATCAACATCGTGCTCAAGTCGCAGACCAGCGAAACCCAGATCAGCAGCGAAATCGGCACCACCGCCGAACATGACGGCAACCTGGTGTCGGGCAGCGTCAATCGCGGTTTCACGCTGGGCGAGGATGGCGGCTTCCTCAACCTGTCGCTGGAGGCGCGCCGCCGCGGCGAAACCAACCGCGCCGGCGTCGACTCGCTGCGGGTCGACCCGCCCCGCGTCACCCAGCGCATCGGCGACAGCCTGGCCAAGGACAGCTACCTGTGGTGGAACGCGGCGCTGCCGGTGGACAAGGACGGCGAGTTGTACGCCTTCGGCGGCGTGTCCAGGCGCACCGGCGATTCGGCCGGCTTCTTCCGCCCCGGCGGCGACGGCCGCAACGTGCCGGCGGTCTATCCGAACGGCTTCCTGCCGAACATCATGACCACGGTGAAGGACGCCTCCTTCGCCTTCGGCTACCGCCGCGACCTGCCCGGCGAGTGGAAGTTCGACCTCAGCGTGAACCACGGCCGCAGCGAACTCGATTTCCATGAACGCAATACACTCAACGTCAGCTACTGGTATGAGCCCAAGGCCGATGGCGGCATCTACGCCGAATCGCCGCTGGAAGCCGATACCGGACGCCTGAAGTTCCGCCAGACCACCTTCAACGCCGACCTGAAAGGGCCGCTGGTGCTGGGCGGCCAGAAGATCTTCCTGGCCACCGGTTTCGAATACCGCAAGGACGGCTACGCGATCGAGGCCGGCGACCCGGTGTCCTACCAGTACGGCCGCAGCAACAACCCCGCCATCAAGATCGTCGACCAGACCGGCGGCATCGCGGCCTCGGGCACCCAGGGCTTTCCCGGCTATACGCCATCCACCGCGGTGGACGACAGCCGCCATAACATCGCGCTGTATCTGGATGGCGAGAGCCAGTTGACCGAGCAGCTGCTGGCCGCCGCCGCCGTGCGCCACGAGAAGTACTCGGACTTCGGCAACACCACCACCGGGAAACTGAGCCTGCGCTACGACCCGTCGCGCGTGCTCGGCCTGCGCGGCAGCGTATCGACCGGCTTCCGCGCGCCGAGCGTGCAGCAGAAGTTCTACAGTTCGGTGTCGACCAACCTGAACGCGGCCGGCGTGCTGACCGAGACCCTGACGGCGCGTGAAGGCAGCGCCGTGACCACCGCGCTCGGCATCCCGCCGCTGAAGCAGGAGACCTCGCGCAGCGGCAGCATCGGCCTGGTGCTGCGCCCGGCCGCCAACATGTCGGTGACGGCCGACCTGTATCGCACCGATATCAAGGACCGCATCGTCTTCTCCAGCAATATCGCGCCGGAGTCCGGCCCTTGCGCCACCGCCGCCGACTGCCCGGTCAAGGCCATCCTCGATCCGCTCAAGGCCGGCCAGGCCCAGTTCTTCACCAACGCCATCGACACCCGCACCACCGGCCTCGATGTGGTGGCCGAGCACACCAGCAGCGTCGCCGGCGGCAAGCTGGTGCTGTCCGGCCAGCTGGGCTTCAACAAGACCGAAGTCACCAAGCGCCATTCGCAATCGAGCCTGCTGAGCGGAACCCAGCTGTTCGACGACGCGCAGGTCACCCTGATCGAGCATGGCCAGCCGCGCGTGCACCACGCGGTGGCGGCCGACTACAGCACCGGCCCGTGGAACCTGAACACCCGCGCCAGCTATTACGGCTCGGTGCAGGGCCAGGGCTTTACCGCGCCCTACATCCAGACCTGGGATGCCAAGTGGCTGGTGGACGCGTCGGTGCGCTACAACTTCACCAAGCGTATCAGCCTGACGGCCGGCGCCACCAATCTGTTCAACACCTATCCGACCGAATGGGACAAGACCAAGGCCTTCCCGTTCCCGCAGCTGGGCTTCACCTACTGCTGGGAGACCTGCCCGATCGGCATCAACGGCCGACAAATGTATGCGCGCGTCGACGTGGCATTCTGATTAGCGCAGCACAAGGAAGCAAAGGAGCTTAGATGGGATCGAGAGAACAACTGCCGCCGCCGGGAGACGAAGTGCTGGCCGATGCGGACTACCGCCTGGAAGACAAGCTGCGACGCCAGAGCGGCCGCATTTTCATCACCGGCACGCAAGCACTGGTGCGCTTGATGATCAGCCAGCGGCAGGCCGACGCCGCCCGCGGCCTGCGCAGCGCGGGCTTCGTCAGCGGCTACCGCGGCTCGCCGCTGGGGGCGGTGGACCAGGAGATGTGGCGCGCCAGGCGGCAGCTGCAGGAACACCAGATCGAGTTCCTGCCCGCCATCAATGAAGACCTGGCGGCCAGCGCGGTCCTCGGCACGCAGCAGGTGGAGAACGATCCCGCACGCACGGTCGACGGCGTGTTTGCCATGTGGTACGGCAAGGGTCCCGGCGTCGACCGCTCCGGCGACGCGCTCAAGCACGGCAACGCCTACGGCAGCTCGCCGCATGGCGGCGTGCTGGTGGTGCTGGGCGACGACCACGGTTGCGTGTCGTCGTCCATGCCGCACCAGAGCGAGCAGGCGATGATGGCCTGGGGTATGCCGGTGCTCAATCCGGCCAATATCGAGGAGTACCTGGAATTCGGTCCCTACGGCTGGGCGCTGTCGCGCTTCAGCGGCGCCTGGGTCGGGTTCAAGGCGATCTCCGAGACAGTCGAAGGCGGCGCCGTGGTGCAGATTCCGGCGCCGCGCAGCTATGCCGATCCGCTGGACTATGCTCCGCCGCCAGGCGGCCTGCATGTGCGTTGGCCGGACCTGCCGGGCCTGGGCATCGAACAGCGCATGGCCGACAAGCTGGAAGCGGTGCAAGCCTTTGCCCGCACCCATGCGATCGACCGGATGGTGGTGGCCGCGCCCGGTGCCACGCTGGGCATCATCAGCGCCGGCAAGGCCTACCTGGATCTGCTGGAGGCGCTGCGGCGCATGGACCTGGGGCCGGAGCGGCTGGCACAGCTGGGCATACGGCTGTACAAGCCGGGCCTGACCTACCCGCTGGAACGGAGCCGGCTCGCCGCGTTCGCCGACGGCCTGCGGCAGTTGCTGGTGGTCGAGGAAAAAGGCGCGGTGATCGAGGATCAGCTCAAGACCCTGCTGTACAACCAGCCGCCGGCCAGCCGTCCGCAGGTGCTGGGCAAGACCGACCTGCAAGGGCAGCCGCTGCTGTCCGCGCTGGGCGAGCTGCGCCCTTCGCGCATCGCGCCGGCGCTGATCCGCTGGCTGGCGCCGCAGCTGCCGGCGCTGGGGCTGGAACAGCACCTGCCGCGCTTCTGCGCCGCCGACCTGCTGTCCAACGCCGGCGACGCGGTCAAGCGCACGCCCTACTTCTGCTCCGGCTGTCCGCACAACACCTCCACCAGGGTGCCGGAAGGCAGCCGCGCGCTGGCGGGCATCGGCTGCCACTTCATGGCCACCTGGATGGACCGCGACACCGTCAACCTGACCCAGATGGGCGGCGAAGGGGCGCCGTGGGTGGGGGCCTCGCGCTTCACCAGGGAGCCGCACGTGTTCCAGAATCTGGGCGACGGCACCTATTACCACTCCGGCTACCTGGCGATCCGCCAGGCCATCGCGGCGCGCACCAACATCACCTACAAGATCCTGTACAACGATGCGGTGGCCATGACCGGCGGCCAGCCGGTGGACGGCAAATTGACCGTGCCGCAGATCGTCCAGCAGGTCAGCAGCGAGGGCGCGGCCAAGGTGGTGGTGGTGACCGACGAGCCGGAACGCTATGCCGGCGTTGATCTGGAGGCCGGCGTCACCGTGCATCACCGCCGCGAACTCGATGCCATGCAGCGCCTGCTGCGCGAGATCGCCGGCGTCACCGTGCTGGTGTACGACCAGACCTGCGCCGCCGAGAAACGCCGCCGCCGCAAGAAGAACCGCCCGGACCTGACGATGTTCCCCGATCCGCCGCGCCGCATGGTCATCAACCCGGCCGTGTGCGAAGGCTGCGGCGACTGCGGCGTGCAGTCGAACTGCCTGTCGATCCTGCCGCTGGAGACGCCGCTGGGCCGCAAGCGCCAGATCGAGCAATCGTCCTGCAACAAGGACTATTCCTGCGTCGAAGGCTTCTGCCCCAGTTTCGTGTCGGTGGTGGGCGGCAGTCTGAAAAAGCCGGCCGCCACCATCAGCCTGGAACAGTTGGAGCGCCTGCTGGCGGCCACGCCGCTGCCCGCGCCGTGCGCGCTGGAGCGGCCGTTCGAAATGCTGGTGGCCGGCGTCGGCGGCACCGGCGTGGTCACCATCGGCGCGCTGATCGCCATGGCGGCCCACCTGGAAGGCAAAGGCGCGTCCACGCTGGACTTCATGGGGTTCGCCCAGAAAGGCGGCGCGGTGATGTCGCATCTGCGGGTGGCGCGCTCGACGTCCGAGCTGCACCAGGTGCGCATCGACCTGCAGCAGGCCGACGCCGTACTGGCCTGCGACCTGGTGGTGGCGGCGATGCCGGACGCCCTGTCCGTCATGCGCCACGGCCATACCCGGGTGGTCGGCAACGAGCAGGAGATCCCGACCGCCGAATTCACCCGCAATCCCGATGCCAGCGTGCAGCTGCCGGCGCTGCTGGAAAAGATCGCCCACGCGGCCGGCGCCGAACGCGTCGACACGCTCAACACCCACCGGCTGGCGGCGCGCCTGCTGGGCGATCCGATCGCCGCCAACATCCTGATGCTGGGCTATGCGTGGCAACGGGGCCTGGTGCCGGTCGGCCTGGCGGCGCTGATGCGCGCGATCGAACTCAATAACGTCGCGGTGGACATGAACAAGCGCGCGTTCGCGGTAGGCCGGCTGGCCGCCACCGACCGCGCGGGACTGGCCGCGCTGGGCGGCGCCGGGTCCAGGGTGATCCAGTTCGCGCCGCCGGCGTCGCTGGACGAGACCATCGCGCTGTGCTCCGGTTTGCTGGAAAAGTACCAGGACGCCCGCTATGCCCACCGCTACGTGGAGGCGGTCGGCAGGGTGCGGTTGCGCGAGCAGTCGCTCAACCGCAACACGCCGCTGGCCAAGGCGGTGGCCCGCAATCTGTACAAGGTCATGGCCTACAAGGACGAGTACGAGGCCGCGCGGCTACATGCTGACCCGGCGTTCCGGGAACAGATCGCAGCGCAGTTCGAAGGTGAGTACAAGCTCGAATTCCATCTGGCGCCGCCGCTGCTGGCCCGCAAGCGCGCGGGCTCCACGGTGCCGGCCAAGATGCGTTTCGGCAGCTGGATGTTGACGGCGTTTCAGCTGCTGGCGCCGCTCAAGGTCTTGCGCGGCACGCCGTTCGATCTCTTCGGCTATACCGGGGAGCGGCGGCGCGAGCGCGCGCTGCGCGAGGACTACTTCCAGCTGACGGCGCGCATCGCGGGCGAACTGAGCGCGGACAACCACGCCGAGCTGCTACGTCTGGCCCGTGTACCGGAACGGATACGCGGCTTCGGCCACGTCAAGCTGGCCAGCATGGCGCAGGCCCGTTAGCGGTCAGTCAACCCGGGGGGCGCTTGCGTCTCCCGGCTGCCCTGACGGCGCGGCGCCTTGCGAGATCGATCAGTACAGCCCCGCGCACGTTACAACAGCTTACAGCTTTCTCTACAGATGATTGTTAATCTTGTTTCATATTTTCTTGAGGAAGGATAGTCAATCATGGGCGTTCAAGCGAAAAATTTTAAAACCGCAGTGTCCTCGACACTGATTCTGAGCCTGCTTACTCTTGCCGGATGCAACAAGCCCGCCGACGCGCCACAGCAAAACAGCGCGCCTGCATCGACTACTGCTCAAGCTGCGCCGTACACGCCCCCGACTGCGGAGCAGCTGTCGCAGATGGTCGCGCCGATCGCCCTGTTTCCGGACAAGCTGGTCGGCCAGGTGCTGGCGGGAGCCACTTATCCGGAGCAAATTGTTGCGGCCAACCAATGGCTGGCACAGAATCCCTCCTTGAAGGGCGATGCGCTGCAAGCCGCGGAAGCCAGTCAGCCGTGGGACGTCAGTGTCAAATCGCTGACCACCTTCCCCAGCGTTCTGAACCAGATGGCGGGCAACGTCCAGTGGACCAAGGAGCTGGGCGAAGCCTATGTGAACGACCCGAGCGACGTGATGAACGCCATCCAGGCCTTGCGTTTGCGCGCCCAGCAGGCGGGCAACCTGAAAACCTCGCAGCACCTGCGGGTATCGGCGACCGCCCGCGCATCGGCGCCGCCGGCTTATGTCACGCAATCCCCTTCGGAACCGATGGTCTATTCAGGGCCGGCGGTGATACCGCCGCCGCCGCAAACCATCGTCATCGAGCCGGCTGAGCGGGATGTCGTCCATGTTCCGCACTACAACCCTGCGGTCGTGTATGGCGAGCCGGTGCGGGTGTACCCGGGCTGGGTTTCCCAACAGCCGGCCTATACCAGCGAGAACGTGGTCACCACCGGCGTGATCTCGTTCGGCGTGGGCGTGTTGGTGGGCGCGGCCATCAGCCACCACGACTGGGGCTGGAATTCGTGGGGCGTCAACTGGGGCGCACCCAGCCCCAGCTATGACGGTGGCTGGCACCGTCCAGCAGTGGTGTACAACAACTCGACGTATGTATCGAAATCAGTGACCGTCGTGAACCATGTCAACAATATCAATAATATCAACGTCACCAATAATAACTACCGAACGACCAACAATGTAGTCAACCGTACTCAGAACGTCGCCATCAACAGCACTTCGCAGCAGCCGAGTGGGGTGATGAGTATGCCGCACTTCACGTCCCACGATGCCGTGCCCGGCCCGCATCCGTCTCCGGCGGCACCGGCAATGCACGCCGCGGTTGCTCCCCACAGCGCACCCACTCCACCTATGGTTCAGCATGATCAGCATCAGCAGCCGCACGTGGCGCAGGAAATACCGGCCGCGAAAATGGCTCCACCTGCCGCGAAAGAGCCCGCGCATGAGGAAAGCAGGATCGACCGGGTGCCCGCGCAGGCGATGGCGGATCGCGCGCATCCGGATGCCACGCGTATGCCGCCGGTCCAGCACGCCGACGCGGGCATGCCGCACCACGCCCCACCGCCGCCCCGGGAAATCAACAGTCCCGATCGGCCGCAGGCTCATGTCGCGCACCAGGATATGCTGGCCATGCACAACGAGCATCCCCATGTCGCCACGCAGCCGGCGGCAGCCAAACATCCTGCGGAGAAGCACGACGAAAAAAATCACCACGACAAGCACGACGTTCAGGAGCACCACAGCTAGCGCCCTCTTCCATCGCACTTTATTTTTTCATTCCAGTAATCCTGTTGCGCTGGTCAACGAAAACGACTTTGGGGAGGTAGCTGCCGATCTGGTCTTCCGTCATCGGTGCGTAGGTACAAATAATCAGCAAGTCGCCCAAATGGGCACGGCGGGCGGCGGCGCCATTCAGGGAAATTTCCCCGCTGCCTCGCATCCCGGGAATCGCGTACGTCGAGAAACGTTCGCCGTTGTTCACGTTGTAGAGCTCGATTTTCTCATTGACCCGGATATCGGCCGCTTCCAGCAAATCGACATCGATCCCGCAGGAGCCTTCGTAGTGCAGGTCGGCCTGGGTGACCGTGACGCGATGAAGCTTCGAGCGCAGCATAATGCGTTGCATGGACATCATGATTTCCCCAACGTGGCCAGTTCGGCAGCGTCCGCGCGGACGCTGTCATTTCCCTCGACCGGCAGCATCTCGCGCGGCAGCAGGCTGGCGGCGCGCCAGAACAAGCCGGCCGCCACCAGCGAAAACAGCACGGCGATACTGAGTGCGTAGCGCAAGGAATCGTTCGCCATGCCGAAGTGGGTCACGAAAAAGTCGCTGACCATGCCGGTCGCCAAAGGACCGAGACCCAGGCCGAACAGATTGAGCACCAGCATCAGCACGGCCGAGGTGAAGGCGCGCATACTGGCCGGCACCAGCAGCTGCGCCACCGCGATGACCGGCCCGTAATACACCAGCATCATCGTCAGCGAGATGGCGGCCATCGCCAGCGACAGCGTGAGCGACTCCGCCAGGTATTGGGCCAGCGCCGCCGGCACCATGATCAGCAGCGCCACCGCCACCACGCGCAGGCGGCCGCGCGGGTCGCGCTGGCCGAAATAGTCGGACAGGCGGCCGCCCAGATACATGCCGACCGCGCTGCCGACACCATTGAGCACGGCCAGGTAAAACGATACCTGCGACAGCGTCAGGCCGTGCACGCGGACGTAGAACGGCGCGCTCCAGGCATTGACCGAGTACCAGGCGAAGGCATGAAAGGCGCCGGCCGCCGTGAGATAGCGGAACGCGCGCAGCTGCCACAGGTGGCGCAAGGCTTGCGCCACCGTCGGCGCCACCGCATCCGCCAGCTTGGGCGGATCGTAACGGCCGCGCTGCGGTTCGCGCATGGTCAACAGTACCAGCGGCGCCAGCAGCAGCCCCGCCCCACCGATGATGGCGAAGGCGGCCCGCCAGCCGACCGCCTGCTCAAGCGCCCCGGCGCAGGAAAATCCCAGCATCAGGCCGGCCGGCAGCGACAGCCCCCAGAACGCCAGCGCCGTGGCGCGCGTCTTGGGCGGATAGATGTCGGCGATGATCGAATGGGTGGCGGGAATGCTACCTGCCTCGCCGACCGCCACGCCGATGCGGAACAGCACCAGCCCGGCGAAGCTGCTGGCCAGGCCGGTGAGCGCCGTCATGCCGCTCCAGATGGCCAGCGAACCGGCCACCAGCCGCGAGCGGTTGGCGCGGTCGGCCAGGCGGGCGATCGGCAGGGCCAGCGTGGCATAGAACAGGGCGAAGGACAGGCCGGTCAGCGCGCCGAGCTGGGCGTCGGACAGGCCAAGGTCGCTCTTGATCGGCACCTGCAGAATAGACAGGATGGTGCGATCGATATAACTCAATACCGACACCAGGAACAGCAGGAACAGCACATAGCGGCGCTCCCGGATTTGTTGGCGTGTGTGCGTGACGAGCATGGTGACCCTTGTGGCAGTAATGGACGGCGCCCTGACGCCGCGCCCCGTCCGGGGGCGCGGGTCCGGCGATAAAAACAAGCATATCGACCGACTGGTCGGGTGTCAATCTTTTCCTTACAACACTTCGAACAGGCCCGCGGCCCCCATGCCCGCCCCGACGCACATGGTGACGACGACATATTTGACGCCGCGGCGCTTGCCTTCGATGAGCGCATGGCCAACGAGGCGGCTGCCGGACATGCCGTACGGATGGCCCATGGCGATCGCCCCTCCGTTGACATTGAAAATGTCGTTCGATATGCCGAGCTGGTCGCGGCAGTAAATCGCCTGCACGGCAAAGGCTTCATTGAGCTCCCACAGCCCGATATCGTCCACCGTCAGCCCCGCCCTTTTCAACAGCTTGGGTACCGCGAACAAGGGACCTATCCCCATTTCCGCAGGCTCGCAACCGGCGACGGCAAAGCCCCGGAATACGCCCATCGGCTGCAGTCCCTTGCTGGCCGCCGCGCGATCGCTCATCACCACGCAAGCCGACGCGCCGTCCGACAACTGGCTGGCGTTGCCGGCGGTGACGACCCCGCCCTCGATCACCGGCTTGAGCTGCGCCACCGCCTCGTAGGTGGTGCCGGCGCGTATGCCCTCGTCTTCGCCGGCGACGACCTCCGTGATCGTCTCGACCTTGGTGTTCTTGTCGACCAGCCTGGTCTTGACCGCGATGGCTTCGATCTCCTGCGCGAACCTGCCGTCCAGCTTGGCCTGGAACGCGCGCTGCTGGCTTTGCGCGCCATAGTGATCCTGGGCTTCGCGCGAAATCCCGTACTTCTTCGCCACGAACTCCGCCGTCTGCAACATCGGCCAATACACGTCCGGCTGGTGGCGCAGCAGCCATTCGTTTTCGAGGTTCAGCTTGTTAAAGTCATTCGCCACCATCGAAATCGACTCGACCCCGCCGGCGACGAACACCTCGCCCTCGCCGGCGCGCACGCGATAGGCGGCGTCGGCGATCGCCTGCAGTCCGGACGAACAGAAACGGTTGACCGTCACCCCCGGCACGCTGACGGGAAAACCGGCGCGCAGCGCGATTTGCCGCGCGATATCGTAGCCCGTGGCGCCTTCCGGCGTGGCGCAACCCATGATGACGTCCTCCACTTCGCCCGGGTCGATGCCGGCGCGCGCCAGCGCGGCCCGCACCACATGTCCACCCAGATCCGCGCCATGGGTCATATTCAGCGCACCGCGCCAGCTCTTGCAAATCGGGGTGCGCGCGGTCGATACTATCACTGCTTGGGTCATGATATTCCTTTAGATAAAACGGTTGAATGGGGAATGCAAGACACGGTCGCGTCTACTGCGCCGTGAACCCGCCGTCGACGATCAAGTCCGTACCGGTCACATAGCTGGACTCGGCCGAAGCGAGGTAATAAATTGCGTCAGCGATTTCGGCGGGCGTGGCGAAGCGCGCCATCGGGGTCGCATCGATCAGGGCCCGGCGTTTTTCCCCGCTCATTTTCTTGGCGCCTTTGCGCTGCATTTCCACGTAGCCGGGCAAGACGCTGTTGACCCGTATGCCATTGCCCGCCGCCGCGCATTCGAGCGCGGCCACCTTGCTGAGCTGGCGCACACCGCCTTTGGATGCGGCGTAGGCGGCATTGTTAGCCGTGCCCACCGTGCCGATGATGGAGGATACATTCACGATCGCGCCGCCGCCATGGCGTGTCAGCGCTTCGATGCCGTACTTCACCCCCAGGAACACGCCGTCCAGATTGACCGACGTGACAAAGCGCCAATCGGCCAGGCTGGTATCGACGATCGCCCCGGGCCGGCCGACACCGGCGTTATTGACGACCACGCCAAGGCGCGAAAAGCGCCGCTCGATCTGGCGCATGATCCGTACCCAATGCGCCTCGCGCGTCACGTCCAGCACCATGCCGTGCACATCGAGCTTCTGCCGCGCCAGTTCGCCGGCGGCCCCGGTCACGGTGGCTTTGTCCAGATCGGCGATGATGACCGTCGCTTGCGCCTCGGCGAAGCGTCGTGCCGTCGCAAAGCCGATCCCCGACGCACCGCCGGTGACCAGCACCACCCTGCCTTTCATTGCGCTCATTGCCAGCTCCTTGTTGAACAAATATCGACCGACCGGACGGTCGCACTCATGGAGTGTATCGTCGGCGGCGCAAAATTGTCAAGCCCGCATGTCGCAACACAGTCGCCGCTTGACAACCGACCGGACGGTCGATTATTCTGAATGCATTCACATCTCTTGAGAAAGCCTTCCCCATGGATTTCGAACAGTCAAAAAAATCAGTCGAATGGATGGAAAAGGTTCGCGCCTTCATGGACGAACATATCTATCCGGCCATCCCGATCTACGAGGAGCAAAAGAAGACCATCGACCGGTGGAAGGAAACGACGCCGATTTTTGAGGAGCTCAAGGCCAAGGCGCGCGCCGCCGGGCTGTGGAACCTGTTCATGCCGCCGTCGGAGCACGACGACGAATTTTTCACCAGCGTCGGCCTGACCAATCTGGAGTACGCCCGGATCGCCGAACTGATGGGACGCGTGTACTTCGCGTCCGAAGTGTTCAACTGCATGGCGCCGGACACGGGCAATTTCGAAGTCCTGCACCGCTACGGCACGCCGGACCAGAAGCGCCGC
Source organism: Duganella sp. Dugasp56 (assembly GCF_047304105.1). NCBI lineage: Bacteria > Pseudomonadati > Pseudomonadota > Betaproteobacteria > Burkholderiales > Oxalobacteraceae > Duganella > Duganella sp. Dugasp56. The sequence goes on along the minus strand of NZ_JBGLYQ010000039.1, from coordinate 25,634 downwards.
TTCATGCTGCCCCTGGCCAACGGCGACACCCGCTCCGCCTTCCTCATGACGGAACCGGCCGTGGCCTCGTCGGATGCCAGGAATATCCGCACCGAGATCCGCCGCGACGGCGACGAATACGTCATCAACGGCCACAAATGGTGGTCGTCCGGCGCCGGCCATCCGCACTGCGCGTTCTTCATCGTCATGGGCAAGACCGATCCGGATGCCGAAACCTACCGCCAGCAATCGATGATACTGGTGCCGGCCGACACACCCGGCATCAAGATCGTCCGCCACCTGGAGGTGTTCGGTTTCGACCACGCGCCGCACGGCCACTTCGAGATCATCCTGGAGAACGTCCGCGTGCCGGCCGAGAACATCATCTACGGCGAGGGCCGCGGTTTCGAGATCGCCCAGGGCCGCCTCGGACCGGGCCGCATCCACCACTGCATGCGCAATATCGCCACGGCCGAAGTGGCGCTCGAGAAGATGTGCGTCCGCCTGATGTCGCGCGAGGCCTTCGGCAAGCGCATCCATGAGCATTCGCTGTGGGAGGAACGCATCGCCCACGCACGCATCGACATCGAGATGGTCCGCCTGCTATGCCTGAAAGCGGCCCATATGATGGATACCGTGGGCAACAAAGTCGCGCGCAATGAAATCGCCATGATCAAGGTCATCGCGCCGCGCGTGACTCAGAAGATCGTCGACATGGCGATCCAGGCGCACGGCGGCGGCGGCGTGGCCCAGGACTTCGGCCTGGCCGAGATGTATGCCAACACGCGCATCGTCCGCCTCACCGACGGGCCGGATGAAGTCCACTGCCGCACGGTCGCCCAGCTGGAGTGCAAGAAATACGAGGGCCGCGACTACGCCAGCATCAAGGCGTATATGAAGTCCTAGGACGCTCGTACAATGCATCCAACGTTGATCACATAAAGGACAGCCCGTGAACCCGAATAGCCCACTGCTCGATTCCAATTTATTGCGCCGCATCGCCCCCCTGACACTGGGCGGCTACGGGCGTTTCCGCCACATCGTCAACGAGGACGGCGCGCTGCCGGCGAAGGTCAAGGCCCTTTGCGTCGCCGCCGCCGCGACCAGCAAAGGCTACCACGACATGGCCAGCCGCGAACTGCGGCGCGCGCGGGACCTGGGGCTGCGCTTCGACGAAGCCGCCTCCGCGGCCATCGTCCTCAGCAGCGTGCGCGGCGAGGCCGCCGCGTTGAAATTCCTCGAGCAGCTCGAGGCCGCCTATCCAGGCCAGCAGCAGGACGCGGCGGCACTCCAGGAAATCGAGGTCGCTCCCGGCGAGGCCGAAAAAAACTTCCTCGCCTACTTCGGCTCCATGCCCCCTTCGCTGGGAAAATTCTTCGACGTGCTGCCGCTTGGCGCCGACGCCTACTACCTGATGCGCGAAGGAACCATCAACGGCACGCCGCTCGGCAAGAAATTTTCGGAGCTGCTGCTGGTGACGGTTCTGGCGGCCGACTACAGCCCCCTGGTGTCGGTGCATATCAAAGGGGCCCGCACGGCGGGCGCCAGCGAAGCCGAAATCGCCGAGGCGATCGTGTGCGCCGTGATCACCAGCGGCCTGTCGGCCTGGGTCAACGGCGCCAACGCCATGGACGCGTGAAGCGGCCGCTCAACCACTTACCCGCATATTCAGGAAACACTTTATGGATTTTTCGCTTTCCCCGCAACTCGCCGAACTGCAGGAGCGCGTGCGCGTCTTCATTCGCGAGAAAATCATCCCGTTCGAGCGCGATGAGCGCCTGACCGCGCACGGCCCCACCGAGGAGCTGCGGCACGAACTGGTCGCGCTGGGCCGCGCGGCGGGACTGCTCTCGTCCCATGTGTCGGCCGCGTTTGGCGGTCTCGGCCTGGATCACCGCAGCAAGGCCATCGTCTTCGAGGAGGCCGGCTACTCCCTGCTCGGCCCGATCGCGCTGAATATCGCCGCGCCAGACGAAGGCAATATGCATTTGCTCGAAGCGGTCGCCGGCGAGGAGCACAAGCAGCGCTGGCTCAAGCCGCTCGCCGCCGGCCAGATCCGTTCCTGCTTTTGCATGACGGAACCGCCGCCGGGAGCCGGCTCGGATCCGTCGATGCTGCTCACGACGGCGGTGCGGGACGGCGACGATTTCGTCCTCAACGGCAGCAAATGGTTCACCACTGGCGCGCAGGGCGCGTCGATGGCGATCATCATGGCCAAGCTCGAGGACGGCCGCGCCACCATGTTCCTGACCGACACCGACCGCCCCGGCTTCATCGTCGAACGCCTGATGAACTCCATGGACCGTTGCTTTCCCGGCGGCCACGCCGTGGTGCGGCTGGAGAACTTGCGCATCCCGGCGCGCGACATCCTCGGCGAGCCGGGCGAAGGCTTCAAGTACGCGCAGGTGCGGCTCTCGCCGGCGCGGCTGACGCATTGCATGCGCTGGCTCGGCGCGGCGCGGCGCGCGCACGACATCGCCACCGACTACGCACGCCGGCGCAGCGCCTTCGGCAAGCCGCTGGGCAGCCACGAAGGCGTCAGTTTCATGCTCGCCGATAACGAAATCGATCTGCACGCGGCGCGCCTGTCGATCTGGCATACCGCCTGGGTGCTCGACCAGGGCCGCCTCGGCATCCACGAATCGAGCGTCACGAAAGTGCTGGCGTCGGAAGCGCAGTGGCGCGTCGCCGACCGCTGCGTGCAGATACTGGGTGGACAGGGCGTGACCGACGAGTCCGAGGTCGCGCGCATCTTTTCGGACATGCGCGCCTTCCGCATCTACGACGGCCCGTCGGAAGTGCACCGCTGGAGCATCGGCAAGCGGGTGGTCAACGGCATCGATCGAAACCGATGAGTACAGCCATGAACGACACTTCACGCGCCGCGCTGGCCGCCTTCATCGCCACGCACGCCGACGCCAGCCAGGCCGACATCGTACAGATGTCGCAGCTGTCGGGCGGCGCCATCCAGGAGAACTGGCTGGTCCGGGCGGAACTGGCCGACGGCCCGATGGCCGGCACGCTGGACCTGGTCGTGCGCACCGATTCGCCATCCGGTGTGACGCAAAGCCATAGCCGGGTCGAGGAATTTGCCTTGCTGCGGGCGGCATACCGGGCCGGCGTGACCGTGCCCGAGCCGCTGTGGCTGTGCGAGAACCCGGAACTGATCGGGCGCCCGTTTTTCGTCATGCGGCGCGTGGCCGGGACGGCAGCCGGCAGGGTGCTGGTCAAGGACCTCGGCTACGGCGGCGACCGCGGCGCGCTGGCCGAGCGCCTCGGCGAGGAACTGGCGCTCATCCATGCCATCAGGCCGCCCCACGAATCGTTGGCCTTTCTGCCCGTGCCGACGGCGGCGCCATCGGCGCTGCTGATCGCGCGCGTGCGCCAGTTCCTCGACGAGATGCAGCTGGCGCGGCCCGCGCTGGAATGGGGCTTGCGGTGGCTGGAGCTCCATGCCCCGGCCGCCGAAGATGTCGTGCTTTGCCATCGCGACTACCGGACCGGCAACTACATGGTCGACGAGCACGGCCTGACCGGCATCCTCGATTGGGAGTTCGCAGGCTGGGGCAATCCGCTCGAGGACATCGGCTGGTTCTGCGCCAAATGCTGGCGCTTCGGCGCCGCCGACAAGGAGGCCGGCGGCATCGGCCAGCGCGAGGACTTCTATCGCGGCTACGAAAGGGTGGCCGGCGCGCCGCTGGCACGCGACGCCGTTCCTTACTGGGAAGTGATGGCGCACATGAACTGGGCGCTGATCGCCCTGCAGCAGGCGCAACGCCATATGTCCGGCAACGAGCGGTCCTTGTTCCTCGCGCTGACCGGCCACATCGTGCCGGAACTCGAATACGAAATCCTGACCATGACCAAGGAGATGCAATGAGGGAAGAACCGCTAGGCGACGCATTGCTGGAAGCCGCCCATCAAGTACTCAAGGACGAGCTGATCCCCGCCCTGCCCGCCGACCGGCGCCATGCGGCCCTGATGGTGGCCAGCGCCATGGCCATCGCCATGCGCCAGGCGCGCGGCGGCCAGGGGCGCGAGCGCCAGGAGCTGGCCGCGCTGGCCAGCCTGCTGGCCGGCGCTCCGTCCACCGTGGCCGCCGCGAGCGACGACGTGCGCGCGCGCCTGCAGGCGCTCAATCGGGCTTTGGGCCAACAAATCCGCCATGCCCCCCCGGGCACGCCGCCGCTGGCGCCGGGCGTGCACGCCCACCTCCTGCACTGCGCCCGGCTCACGCTGCTCGAGAGCAGCCCCAAGTACCTGAAATAGCGGCGGCGAGCACGCCTGTCGTCCGCCGCCCCGTACCCCCTTCCCTGAGAGGACCATTCCATGTCTACCCCGCCCCTGCTCGTCTCCGACGCGCTGATCGGCTTTCAAGACGGCCAGCCGCATCTGCTGGGCAGCCAATGCGCCGATTGCGGCGAAACCTATTTCCCCGCCGCGGACAGCTGCACCCGCTGCCGGTGCGCGCGCATGCAAGCCTGCGATCTCGGCCGCACCGGGGTGCTCTGGTCCTGGACCGTCCAGGACTTTCTGCCCAAGGCGCCCTACAACAGCGGCGAGACCGCCGAGACGTTCCGCCCCTACGGCGTCGGCTACGTGCAGATGGCCAGCGGGATCAAGGTCGAGGCGCGCCTGACCGAGGCCGACCCGGCCCGGCTCGCCATCGGCATGCCGATGGCGCTGGTGCTGTTGCCCTACCGCGTCAACGCGCAAGGCGAATCCATCCATACCTTCGCGTTCCAGAGCGCGCCCGACAACCATCAAGGAGCCCGACATGCATGACGACGTCGCCATCATCGGTATCGGCATGCACCCGTTCGGGCGCCACGACGCGCTCAGCGGCCGGGCGCAAGGCGCGCTGGCGCTGCGCGCCGCGCTGCAGGACGCCGGCGTGTCCTGGGACCAGGTGGGCGTGGCCTACGGCGGCAGCCATGACGCCGGCAACGCCGACGCCCTGTGCAACGACCTGGGCCTGACCGGCCTGCCCTTCATCAACGTCGCCAACGGCTGCGCGACCGGCGGCAGCGCGCTGGCCAGCGCCGTCGCGGCGATCCGTTCGGGCATGGCCGAGATCGCCGTCGCGGTCGGCTTCGACAAGCATCCGCGCGGCGCCTTCAATCCCCATCCGCGCGACTGGGGCCTGCCCGACTGGTATGGCGAAACCGGGCTGATGCTCACCACCCAGTTCTTCGCGCTCAAGACGCGCCGCTATCTGCACGAACACGGCATCGAGGAAGCGGCGCTGGCGCGCGTCGCGCAGCGCGCCTTCCGCAACGGCGCGCTCAATCCCCATGCGTGGCGGCGGCGCGCCCTGTCGTTCGAGGAAATCGCCGCCTCCATGCCGGTGAACCTGCCGCTGCGCCAGTACATGTTTTGCAGCCCGGCCGAAGGCGGCGCGGCCCTCGTGCTGTGCAGCGCGCAGGCCGCCAAGCGCTTCCAGGCCAAGCCCATCGTCGTCAGGGCGGCCGTGGTGCGCACCCGCCACCACGGATCGTTCGAGGTGTTCAGCCCGGCGCTGGCGGCGCAGCAGGCGCCGGCGCCCACGGTGACCGCGTCGAAGGCCGCCTTCGAACTGGCCGGCGTCGGTCCGCGCGACATCGACGTCATCCAGCTGCAGGACACCGATGCCGGCAGCGAAATCATCCACATGGCGGAGAACGGCTTTTGCGAACACGGCGAGCAGGACCTCCTGCTGCGCACCGGCCAAACGGACATCCACGGCCGCCTGCCGATCAATACCGACGGCGGCTGCATGGCCAACGGCGAACCGATAGGCGCCTCCGGCTTGCGCCAGGTGATCGAGATCTGCACCCAGCTGCGCCAGGAGGCCGGCCAGCGTCAGGTTGCGGGCACGCCCCGGCTGGGCTACACCCACGTGTACGGCGCGCCCGGCGTGAGCGGCGTGACCATCCTTGAGCGCCGGAGCTAGGCATGCCCTGGGAGAAGCAACTGGCCGACATCCCGCTCGACGGCATATTCCGCCGCCAGATCGATTTGCGCGCATGGGACGAGCACACCGTGGTGGGCTGGCTGGAGGACGAATTCCACCACTTCGGCGTGACGCTCACCCATGACGGCGGCCGCATCCGCGACCTGCGCGTGGCCACGCCGCGCCACCCGTGGAGCACCTGCGCCGGCGCCGGCGTGCCGCTGCGCGCCCTCATCGGACAGCCCCTGACCGGCCGCTGCGCCGCAGCCGGGGCCCTGGTCGACATGCGGTGCAACTGCACCCACCTGCTCGACCTGGCCAGCCTGGCGGTGGCGCACGCCTGGTCGGGGCGCATACAGCGCCGCTATCACGGCACGGTGCAAGCCTTATCGGATGTGGTGGACGGCGCCGCGCGCGGCGCGCTGCGCGCCACCCTGCGGCGCGACGGTCGCGAAGTTCTCAGCTGGGACCTGCTCGGCTACGCGATCACGGCGCCCGAGGCGATGGCCGGCCGCAGCATCCTGCACGGCTTTCGCGAATGGACCGACGGCCTCGATGCCGCCGATGCGGAAGATGAGCTGGTCCTGCGCAGGGTGGCTTTTGTGTCGTTCGGCCGGCGCGTCGATATCGAGCGGTTTGCGGTCGCGGCCGAGCTGGGGCAAGGTCCGGTGTGCCACACGTTCCAGCCCGAGTGGAGCGCCATCGCCTTGCGCATGCCCACTCCCCCGCGCCGCTACGATGCGGCGGCCGACGCCATGCTTGAGCATATCGACAGGCAACCCTGACGAGGCCTCACAGCCCGTTGATGCTGTGGCCGCCGTCGACCACCAGCACCGCCCCGGTCATGTACGAGGATGCTTCGCTGGCCAGCAGCAACAAGGGGCCGCTAAGCTCGCGCCCCAGTCCCAGGCGGCGCTGCGGGATGCGCTTGACGAGCGCGCGGCCCGCCTCGCCGGCGAAGAACTCCTCGTTCAGCGGTGTTTCCACATAGCCGGGCGCAAGCGCGTTGACGCGGATCCCGTGGCGCGCCAGCTCGAGCGCCATCGCGCGCGTCAGCTGCAGCAGCGCCGCCTTGGAGGTGGCGTACGCCGGCAATTGCTGCGCCACGCGCAGCCCCAGTATCGAGGCCACATTGATGATGCTGCCCGCCTTGCCGGCCTGCTGCATCAGGCGCGCGCTGCGCTGCGCCACCCGCCACGCGCCGTTCAGGTTGACGTCGATGATCTGCGTCCAGTCCTGCTCGCTAAGTTCCAGAAAAGGCTTGGTCTGGGTGATGCCCGCGTTGTTGACCAGGATGTCCGGCACGCCCACCTGTTCGGCCAGCTCGTCCATGGCCGCGTCGACGCTGGCCGGATCGGCCACGTCCATCAGGATGGCGTGGGCGCGGATGCCGGCTTGTTCCATCGTCTGTACCAGTCGCCGCCCCTGGTCCAGCCGGCGGCCGGCCACGATCACCGTCGCGCCCGCCTCACCGAGCACCTGCGCGAAGCCACGGCCGAGGCCACTGAAGGCGCCCGTGACCAGGGCGATTTTTCCGCTCAGGTCAAACAGGTCGGCAGGAAGTACGCTGGATGAATCAGACATGATGGGGGAACCCGAAGAAGTGTTCAAGATACGGAAAGGAAACGCGCGAACTGCTGCTCGCGGTCGCCGAACAGGGCGGCGCCGACCATCAGCCGCCGGAAGTAGTGGCTGACGTCCAGCTCTTCGGTCAGGCCCAGGCCGCCGTGCATCTGGACCGCCTCGTTGGCGACCTTGCGCGCCGCCTGGACGATATAGGCCTTGGCGCCGCTGATTCTGCCGGCGCGCCCGGCGGCCGGCAGCGCCATCGCGTGTTTCGCATCGACGGTCAGCGCCGCGATTTCCTGGGACAGGAAAAACATGTCGACGGCGCGGTGCTGCAAGGCCTGGTTGGTGCCGATGGGCTTGCCGAACTGGCTGCGGACCTTCAGGTAGTCGACCGTGGTGTCGACCAGCTTGCGCACGATGCCGAGCGCTTCCGCGCATTGGGCGACGGTGGCCAGGTCGAGCGCGTCGGCGATGACCTCGGCGGCATCCTCGCCGCCGCCGGCGAGGCGCAGCGCGCGCGCCTGGTCGAAACGCATATTCGCGGCGCCCCGGTCATCGACCAGGCGGAACGCCGTCCTCGACACACCCGTGGCGGCCGGATCGACCAGGTACACTTGCGGCGCGGCGCCCGCCGCATCGTCGACGGCGCTCACCAGGATCAGGTCGGCGATATCGCCATGCAGGATAGCCTCCGCCGCGCCGCTGACCCGGCCGTCGCTGACACGGAGCGGCGCGCCGTGCGCGTAGGCCAGCTTCAGGCTGCCGTCGGCCAGGCGCGGCAGCAGTTCGGCGCGCTGCGCGTCGCTGCCCAGCCGCCGCAACAGTTCGGTGCCGACGATGGCGCTGGCCAGCACCGGCTCCATCAGCAGGCGCGCGCCGACCGTTTCCATCAGGGCCGCCACGGCAAACACGTCGGCGTCCAGGCCGCCCGCGTCTTCCGGCAAGCGCAGCGCAAGCCAGCCAAACGCGGCGTAGTCGCGCCAGGCCGCCTCGCTGTATCCGGCAGGCTGGGTCAGGACCCGGTGCCGGTCGAGAAAGCTGTACTTGTCTTCCGCATAGCGCCGGACGCTGTCGTCCAGCATATTGGCGGTTTCAAAATCAATATTCATAAGCCAAGCACGCCTTTCGCGACGATATTGCGCTGGATCTCGGAGGCGCCGCCGAAAATGGTGGCGGCGCGGTTGTAGAGGTGGTCCTTGACGATGCCGCCGGCGTCGTCCGGCCCCAGCGGCGGCGCGCCGGCCGCGTGCAGCGCGGCCTTGTCGTAGGCGATGCCGGCCGGGCCGAGGACATCGATCAGGGCCTCGGCGATATCCTGATACAGCTCGGTGCCGCGCAATTTGATGAAGGACGCTTCGGCGCCATGGTCGGTGCCGCGCATCATCGCCTCGACCGCCTGGTAGGCGGCCTGCTCCAGCGCCATGAAGCGCAGTTCCAATTCGCCGACGCGCCGCGCCTGCGCACCTCCGGTCTCCGCGGCGAGCGACTTCAGGCGGCGCAGCGCATGCCAGGCCGTGCCGATGATGGCGCCGGCGGTGCGCTCGTTCTTGAGCAGGAACTTGGCGTAGGTCCAGCCCGCGCCCTCCTCGCCGACCAGGTTTTCCACCGGTACGCGCACCTTGTCCAGCCAGACTTCGTTCACATGGTGATAGCCGTCCATCGTCGGAATCGCCTTGACGCTCACGCCGGGGCTGCGCATATCGATCAGCAGAAACGAGATGGCCTTCTGCGCCTGGGCCGCGCCGGCCGTCTTCACCAGGCAGAACATCCAGTCGGCCCATTGCGCGTACGTGGTCCAGACCTTCTGCCCGGTCACCACGAAGGCGTCGCCGTCGCGGATGGCTTCGGTGCGCAAGCTGGCCAGGTCGGAACCGGCGCCCGGCTCGGAATAACCCTGCGCCCAGAATTCGCCGGTGTTCCTGATGCCCGGCAGGAAGCGCGCCTTCTGCTGCTCGGTGCCGAAGCTGTAGATGACGGGACCGACATACTTGACGCCGAACGGTATCACCCAAGGACACGCCAGGCGCGCCAGCTGGTCTTCGAAGGCAAAGCGTTCCAGCAGCGACCAGGCCTGGCCGCCGTGCTCCTTCGGCCAGTGCCCGATGGCCCAGCCGTTGTCGTTCAGCAGGCGCATCCACTGCACGTAGTCGTCCTTGCCGAGCACCTGGTGGCGCGCCGACTTGCTCTTCAACGCGGCCGGCATGTCGCGCTCGTAGAACGCCAGCACAGCGCGCTTCAACTCTTCCGCCCGCGCCCTGGCGGTGCTTACTGGATCAGTCATCTGAGCCTCTGTTAGTTTGGTGTCGGCGTCAATCGCCGTTGGCGATCTTCCATGCCGCCTTGGCGAGGGGACCGATATTGGCGGCGATTTCGGCCGCGTTGGCCGACGCGGCGTTGCCGTCCCGCAGGCGGTGGGCGATGCCCTGCAGGATGGCGGCGGTGCGGAACAGATTGAACGCGCGGTAGAACGGCAGCGTCGCCTGCAACGCGAAGCCGGTGCGTTCGCAGTAGCGCGCGATGTATTCTTCCTGGCTGGGAATGCCCAGCGCCTTCAGGTCGGCGCCGCTGAGCGTGCCGCGCGCATCGACGCCGGGCGGGCGGTACCACTCCATCATGTGGTACATCAGGTCGCCGAGCGGATGGCCGAGCGTGGACAACTCCCAGTCGAGCACGCCGACCACGCGCGGCTCCGTGGGGTGGATCAGCAGATTGTGGAACGAGTAGTCGCCGTGGACGATGGACGACAGGCCGTCGTCCGCCGGCAGCGCGGTGGGCAGCCAGGCCATCAGCTGGTCCATCTCCGGCACGTCCTGGGTGCGCGACTCATCGAACTGGCGCGACCAGCGCGAAATCTGGCGCGCGAAATAGTTGCCGGGTTTGCCGTAGTCGGCCAGACCGATCGCCGCGAAATCTACCGTGTGCAGCCGCGCCAAGGTCGCGTTGGCCGAATCGAAGATCGCCGCCCGCTCCGCCGGGTTCAAGTCCGGCATCCGGCAGTCCCAGAAGATGCGTCCCTCGACATGGCTCATGACATAGAACATGCTGCCCAGGACGTCCCGGTCGGTGCACAGCAGCAGCGGCTGCGGCACCGGAAAATCGCCCAGGCCGGACAGCGCCGTCATGACGCGGAACTCGCGGTCCACCGCATGCGCCGATTTCAACAGCACGCCCGCCGGCTGCCGCCGCAAGACATACCTGGCGTGCGGCGTCTCGAGCAGGTAGGTCAGGTTCGATTGCCCGCCCTGGAACTGCCGGACCGTCAGCGGCCCGGCGTAGCCCGCCAGGTGTTGCCGCAGATAGTCATGCAAGCGGTTCCTGTCGATCTCGGCCGCCAGCCGGACGTCGCCCAGTTCCCCGATATAGGTTTTCGGTGCGCTGGCCGACGCGGCGCCCGGTGTTTCCAATTTGCTGCTCGTCATTGATATGCCCATGGCTTGAAGGAATTTGCAATGAATTCTATCGACCGACCAGTCGGATGTCAACAACACGATGCGCCCCTGTCGATAATTGACAACCGACCGGACGGTTGATAACATTCAGACGTGCATGGGCTATGCTGGCTGTGCGTCCGCCCCGTCTTTTCCACCTTTTCCCTGGGAGTTACCTCGTGACCGACACCAACGCTTTGCTGCAAATAGAGCTGCTGAAACAGCTGGCCCCTTTCACCCGCTCCGGCTATGCCATGTTCCGCGAGGTGATCGACACCGACGGCGCGATGCCGGCCAAGCTCAAGCGGCTCTGCGCGGCGGTCGCCGCCGTCAACCGCGGCTATACCGACCTGGCCCGCAGCGAGTTGGGCGGCGCGGCGGCGCTGGGTTTGACGCGGAACGAAGCGGCCAGCGGCCTGATCTTGCTGAGCAGCCTGCGCGGCGAAGGCGCGGCGCAGGCCTTCGATGGCGTCATCCGCCACGTGTATCCCGACGCCGCGACAACCCCGCAAGACGCCGCGCTGGAGCGCGCCGGCCCGGGCGAGGCCGAGGCCAATTTCAAGGCCTACTTCGGCACCGTGCCGCCGGCGCTGGCCATCCTGCTGCGCCTGGTGCCGCGCGGCGCGGACGGCTACTACCTGATGCGCAAGGGCACCATCGACTGCAACCAGCTGGACCGGAAATCCGCCGAGCTGATGCTCATCGCGGTGCTGGCCTCGGACTACAGCCCGATGGCGGCGACGCATATCCGGGCGGCCCGCGCGGTCGGCGCGAGCGACGCGGAGATGGCCGAAGCGATCTTGTGCGCCGTGCCGTCGGCCGGCATCGCCGCCTGGATGAGCGCCGGCATGCTGCTGGAAGCGCAATAGATGGCGGCGCCATCCAACCGCCAGTGGCTGCTTGCCCGCCGCCCCGCCGGCCCGGCGATCGCGGCCGACCTGGTGTCCGCGCGCGCGCCGGTTCCGCAACCCGGCGAAGGCGAGGTGCTGGTGCGGGTCAAGCTGCTGTGCATGGACCCGACGATCCGCAATTTTCTCGATGAAGACCCGGGTTACGGCTTGCCGGTCGCCATCGGCGGCCAGATCCGGGGCATGGTCGTCGGCGAAGTCGTGCGGTCCAGGTCGCCGCTGCTGGCCGAGGGCGCGCTGGTATGGGGTTTCGGCGCCTGGAGCGACTACGTGACGGGGCCGGCCAGCCGGTTTTTCCCGCTGCCCGCCCACTACGGCTATGCCCTGCCCGTCTATGCGCATGCGATGGGCACGATCGGCCTGACCGCCTGCCACGGCATGTTCGACATCGCCGCCCTGCGTCCCGGCGACAACGTCCTGGTCAGCGGCGCCGCCGGCGCTGTCGGTTCGCTTGCCGGCCAGTTCGCGCGCCTCGGCGGCGCGGCCAGGGTGGTCGGGATCGCCGGCGGTCCGGACAAATGCGCGCGCGCCGTGCGCGACTACGGCTACGACCTGTGCCTCGACTACCGGCGGCCGGAGCAGCTGGCGGCCGCCATCGGCGCCGCCTTCCCGGACGGCATCGACGTGGTGTTTGAAAACATCGGCGGCACCCTGCTCGACGCCGCCCTCGGACACTTGCGCAAACACGCGCGCGTCGCGCTGTGCGGCATGATGTCGCGCTATGGTCAGGGCGCGGCGGCGCCGGGCTCGGACGCGCTGTGGAACCTGGTCGTCAACAGCGCCCGCATCGAAGGCTTCTTGGTCAGCAACATCCTCCACGACCACAGCCGCACCGGAGCCATGCTCGCGCGCATCGATGGCTGGATCAAGTCCGGCGCGCTGCGCTACGACATCGACGTGCGGCATGGCTTTGAGCAGGTCCCCGCCAGCTTCGACTGCCTCTTTTCAGGCCGCCACACGGGGCGCCTGGTGGTGCAACTCGACGATCCCGATTGAGCGGGGCCGCCATGGATCCCGTCAGCTATCAGCCGCACGGCCGCATCGCCGTGCTCACCGTCAACCACCCGCCCGTCAACACCCTCAGCCTGGACGTGCGGCGGGGCTTGATGGCCGCCATCGAGCGCGCGCTGCATGACAACGCGGTCGACGCCATCATCATCATCGGTGGCGGCGCCACCTTCGTGGCCGGCGCCGATATCAACGACTTCGGCAAGCCCTACGCGCCGCCGTCGCTGTACGCCATCATGGATCTCATCGCGGCGGACGCCAAGCCGGTGGTGGCCGCCATCCACGGCAACGCCCTCGGCGGCGGCATGGAACTGGCCCTGAGCTGCCAGTGGCGCATCGCCGCGCCAGGCGCCATGCTGGGACAGCCGGAGGTCAAGCTGGGCCTGATGCCCGGGGGCGGCGGCACCCAGTGGTGGCCCCGCCTGGCCGGGCCGGAAATCGCGCTGGACGTGTGCACCGGCGGCGCCCCGCTCGATGCGCTGCGGGCGCATGCCTGCGGCGTCGTCGACCGCATCGCCGGGGGCGAACTGCTGACTGATGCGCTCGCGTTCGCCGACGACATCGTCAGCGGCAGAATGGCTCGCCGCCGCCTCGCCGAGGCGTCGGACAAGATACGCGGCATCGACCCGCAACTCTTTTCCAGCTACCGCGCGCGCCACCGCGAACAGTGGCGCGGCTTGCTGGCGCCATGGAAGATCGTCGACTGCATCGAAGCGGCCTGCCGCCTGTCCTTCGCCGACGGCTACGCGCTCGAACGCAAGGCTTTCCAGGAGTGCGAGCACGGTCCGCAGAGCCAGGCCATGATCCACCTGTTCTTCGCCGAACGCGCCGCCGCCAGGTGGCCGGGCGCGCAGCCTGCCCGGCCCGCACCGCCCCTGCGAACCGTGGGGCTGGTGGGCGCGGGCACGGCCATCGCCGCGCTGGCCCGGCGCCTGGCGCATGCCGGGGTCACGGTCGCCGTCGACGCCGACGGCCCCGGAGCGCTGGCGCGCTGCGACCTCATCATCGCGGCGGCCGGCGACGACGGGGACGCGACGGCGGCGCTGCTGCGCCGGCTCGACCATAGCGCCGGCCCCGACACGATCCTCGCCGTCATGGGCGGTACGCCCGCACTCGATGCGCTGGCGGGGCTGACCGGCCGGCCGGACAGGGTGATCGGCCTGCAAGCCTGCCTGCCCGGAACCGCGGACGGCCTGCTTGAGATCTGCCACGGCGACCGCACCGATCCCATCGTGCACGCGACCGCCGCGCGGCTCGCGCGCCAGCTGGGCGCGGCGATGGTGTTGACCGGCCAGGGCGCGCGATCGCTCGCGCGACGCCTGCGCGAGGCCACCCGCGCGGCGGCGGCGGGCCTGATGGCCGAAGGCGTCGCCCGCGCGGCGATCGTGGACAGCCTGCACACGTTCGGGTTCGGCCAGGACAGCATCGGCGCGCTGTGCCCCGCCGGGGGCCAGCCCCCGCCCGGCGCGCGCGCCGTCATGCACGGCGAGGCGATCCTGGCGCGCCTGCTGCACGCCATGGCCGACGAAGGCGCGCGCTGCATGGCGGACCAGCTGGCCCTGCGCGCCGGCGACATCGACGTGGCGGGCGTTCATGGACTCGGCTTCCCCGCCCATCACGGTGGCCCCATGCATTGGGCCCAAGGTTTTGCGCGTTTATGATTGACAAAAAAACTGCGCATGGTATATTTGCCCATGAGCCGACCGACCGGTCGGCCGTTAAATGCGATGAGCGGGATTCCCGCCATTCAACTAGGAGATTTCACATGCTGGAGAAAGACGTCATTCAATACGAGGTTGCGGACAACGGTATCGCGACGATTTGGCTGAACCGCCCGCACAAGCGCAATTGCGTCAGCCCCCAGCTGCTGCGGGAACTGGAAGTGGCCGTCGATCGCGCGGCCGAGGATGACAAGGCGCTGGCCGTCGTCTTCCGCGGTCGCGGCAATACCTTCTGCTCGGGCGCCGACCTGGATCAGCTGGTCGGTCCCGTGCTGCAGGAAACCCGCACCTCGCTGCAGTTGGCCATCGACTCGGCCCGCACCTACGACAAGATCTTCAACATGCGCAAACCAACCATCGCCGCGGTGGAAGGCTATGCGGTCGCCGGCGGCTTCGAGCTGATGATCTCCTGCGATTTCGCGCTGGCCGCTTCCGAAGCCAAGATCGGCGACTTCCACATCCGTCGCGCACTGTTCGGCGGCGCCGGCCCGATCTACCGCCTGCCGCGCATGATCGGCATGCGCCGCTCCAAGGAGTTGATGTTGACGGGCAAATTGCTGTCCGGTGACAAATGCGCAGAATGGGGACTCGTCAACGAATCCGCGCCCGCCGCCCAATTCGACCAGCTGATCCAGGACTTCTGCGCCCCGCTGATCGACAAGAGCCCGTTCTGCATGTGGATGACGAAGATGGCGGTCAATCGCGGCCTGGACGCCGACACCAACACCCTGATCACTCTGGAAACGATGACCTGCAACGTCGTGCACCATTCGGAAGATGCCAAGGAAGGCGTGCGCGCCTTCCTCGACAAGCGCACTCCGGTATGGACCGGCCGTTAATTTATCGAAAGGAGTAGCAAATGTCAGTCAGCCTGGTGGTGTTATCGTCGCGTCCGCCCGATTGGACGCCCGAGCAGTTCACGACGTGGTGGCGGGGCGAGCATGCCGATTTCGGGCGTCGCCTGCCCGGCCTGCTGGCCTACCGCCACGGCGAGGTCGTGTTCGACTACGACCATCCGGACCAGCCGGCCTGGGATGGCAACGCCGTGCTGACGTTTGCCTCGCGCGAGACGCTCGACGCCGCGCTGAAATCGCCCGAGTGGGCGGCCGCGGTCGCGCATGTCGGCAAGATGAAGGGCAAGCGCATCGCCCTGATCACCGACGACGTCGACCTGATGGCCGCGGGCCGGGTCGTTTGAAGAGTTCATTACGCGAAAGCACATAGTGAAAGAAAACCTCATACCGGGCTTCATCGCCCAGCAGTTCAGGCTCGACGGCAAGGTGGCGCTGATCACCGGCGGGCGCGGCGCGCTGGCCGAGGCCATCGCGGCGGGCCTGGCCGATCTCGGGTGCGCCGTCGCGCTGGCCTCGCGCCATGAAAAGGAGTGCGCCGGCGTGGCGGCCGACATCGCGCAACGCTTTGACACCAGGGCCATCGGCTTGCGCTGCGATGTCTCGAACGAAGTCGAGGTCGAGGCCGCGGTCAAGGCGACCGTGGACCAGCTAGGCGGCCTCGACATCCTTGTGAACAATGCCGGCGCCTCGTGGTGGGGCTTGCCCGAAGAGATCCCGCTGTCGGGCTGGCGCAAGGTCGTCGACGTCAACCTGACCGGCACCTTTCTCGCGTGCCGTCACGCGGCGCGGCACATGATCGGCCATGGCGGCGGCGCCATGATCAATGTCGCCTCGGCCGGCGCCTTCATGTCCTACACGCCGGATGCCGGCCAGGTCGTCCCCTACACCACCACCAAGGCGGCCATGGTCCACCTCACCCGCGACCTGGCCGCGCAGTGGGCGCACCACGGCATCCGCGTCAACGCGGTCGCGCCCGGCTCTATCGAGACCGGCATGACCGAAACCCTGGACCACGACATCCAGAACAAGCTCATCGAAAACATCCTGCTGCGGCGCTTCGCGCAACCGAGGGAAATTGTCGGCACGGTGGCCTTGCTCGCGTCGGCGGCCGGCAGCTTCATTACCGGACAAACGTATGTTGTTGATGGAGGCCAGACAATTGCTTAATACCAAACACTACACCGCCGGCGACCTGGCCTGGAGCGACGCCTCCTTGTGGGAGCAATTCTCCGAACTCGCCGCCGCCGCGCCGCATGCGCTGGCGGTCGTCGGCCCCGACGGCCAGCTGTGGACGCGTGAGGACATGCGAAAAATGGCCTTGCTGGCGAGCGAGGCGCTGACGCGCGGCGGCGTGCGGCCGCATGATCGCATCATGCTGCAAGGGAAAAAATCGGCGCCCATCCTGGCCGCCGCGCTGGCGATTTCGGCCGTCGGCGCGATTGCCTGTCCGTACACGCCGGACCTGGGCGGCGCCGAGCGCGCTGTGCTGGACGAGCGCCTCAATCACATCGCCAGCATCGGCGACGACGCGGGCGTGGAGATCGACGGTTTGCCGCAGCTGAAATTACAGCTGCGCGAACGCTCGCTGCTCGGTCCCGCGGACGCGCGCGACGCGCAAACGGCGCTGATCGGCTTTACCTCCGGCACCACCGGCGTGCCCAAGGGAGTCATGCATGGCCCGGCCGCGCTGAACTACACGGTGCGCGCCTGCAGCCAGGTCGCGCGCCTGGAACCGGGGGATGCCATCCTCGGCATCGTGCCGCTGGGCAGCGCGCCCGGCTTCACCTTCACCGCGCATTTCGCCTTGTCCATGGGCCATCCCCTGATCATGATCGACCCATGGGATCCGGTGAAGACGCTCAAGGCCATCGACGTCTACCGCTGCCGCTGGGGCATCTGCGTGCCGACCCACCTGGCCACGCTGATCGAGGTGGCGCGCCTGAAGGGCTGGCACAACAGCAGCCCGCTCAAGGCGCTCGGCGTGGGCGGCAGCGCGATGACGCCGGAATTGATACAGGATGCGAAAAGCATGCTCGGCATGACCGCCCTGCGCATGTTCGGCATGTCCGAGTGCATGGGGCACGCCTCGGTCGGCCTCGACGACGACATCGAACGCAAGATGCATTCCGACGGCAAGTCCTTTCCCGGCACCCGCGACGAAGCCTTCGGCGCCGACAATGAATTGTTGCCGCGCGGCCAGCGGGGGCAAGCGGGCGTGCTCGGACCGTCGTCGTTCCTCGGCTATTGCATCGGCCTGGGCGAACAGGAACACCGGCTCACCAGCGAGGGTTTCTTCCTCACCGGCGACGAGGTCATCGTCGGCGAGGATGGCTACCTGAAGGTCGTCGGGCGGATCAAGGACCAGATCATTCGTGGCGGCTACAACATCGATGCCTCGGAGGTCGAGGCGGCCCTGCTGCGCCACCCCGCCATCGCCATCGCCATCGTGGTCGCGGTTCCGGAAAAGCGCCTGGGCGAACAAGCTTGCGCCGTGTGCTGCATACGCGAGGGCAGTGCGCAGCCGACGCTGGACGATATCAAGGAACACCTTTTGCAGATCGGGCTGTCCAAGAAAAAATGGCCCGAATATCTGCTGGTGCGCGAAGACATGCTCTACACGGCCACCGGCAAGATCGACAAGAAACACATCGCCAAGGCCGCCATTGAGCAGCTTGGTCTGGGCGCTCAGAAATGACGCGGATACGCAAAACCACGGCGGCGCACGATGAGAAGCGCCTCGAAATCATCGCCCATTGCGCCACGCTGTTCGACCGCGTCGGATTCCATGGCACGTCGATGCAAATGCTGGCCGATGAAGTGGGCCTGGGCAAGCCGACGCTGTACCACTACTTCGCCAGCAAGAACGATATTCTGTACGAGATGCACCAGATGCATATCGATGCGCTGATCCACAGCCTCCAGGTCGATATGGAGAGCGCCGCCACCAAGCCCGCCGAGCTGCTGGAAAAGGCGTGCGCGCAAACGCTGCGCGAAATCGCCCGGCATCCCGGCTATGTCCGCGCCTTCATGGACCACTACACGGAACTGGCGGGCGCGCAGCGCACCGAGATGCGCAAGCGGCGCAACGAGTATTTCACGCGCATCACCGACATCATCGGCAACGGCATCGCCGCCGGCAAGTTCCGCGACGTCGACGTCGAGCTGGCGACCCTCGCCTTCGTCGGCATGTGCAACTGGGCCTACAAGTGGTATCCCAAGATGGCGGACAAGACGCCGCCGGAACAGATGGCCCGTTCGCTCTGCGGTATTTTTCTCGGCGGACTGCTCGCGCAGTCTCCATCTATTTAAGGAATCAAGCAATGACACAACGGGATGTAGTCGTGACGGGCATGGCCCGCACAGCGATCGGCAGCTTCGGCGGCAGTCTCAAGGACGTAACCTTGGCCGGCCTGGCCACCACCGCCGTGCGCGCGTCGCTCGAGCGCTCCGGCGTGGCGCCGGCCGAGGTGGGGCACGTGGTGATGGGCAATGTGATACCCACCGAGCCGCGCGACGCCTATCTGAGCCGGATCGCGACGATCGACGCCGGCATGCCTCACGCGACGCCGGCGTTCAACGTGAGCCGCCTGTGCGGCTCGGGACTGCAGGCCATCGTCTCGGCGGCGCAGGCGATCCTGCTCGGCGACACCGACGTCGCGATCGGCGGCGGGGCCGAGTCGATGAGCCGCGGCGCCTACCTGATGCCGGCGGCGCGTTGGGGCGCGCGCATGGGCGACACCGCCGTGCAGGACTTCATGGCGACGATCCTGCTCGATCCATGGCAGAAGAATCATATGGGCGTGACGGCCGAAAACGTGGCCGAACGCTATGGCATCACGCGCGCGATGCAGGACGAGCTGGCCCTCGAGAGCCAGCGCCGCGCCGCGCACGCCATCGCCGCCGGCTACTTCAAGGAGCAGATCGTGCCGGTCGACGTTTCCACCCGCAAGGGCACGCTGATGTTCGACACCGATGAACACGTGCGCGCCGGCGTCACGCTGGAAGGCCTGGCCGCGATGAAGCCCGCGTTCAAGAAGGATGGCACGGTCACCGCCGGCAACGCCTCGGGCATCAACGACGGCGCGGCGGCGTTGACGCTGGTCGAAGCGCGGCACGCGCAAGCGCTGGGCCTGCGCCCGCTGGCGCGCCTGGTCGGCTACGCGCACGCCGGCGTCGATCCGCAATACATGGGCATCGGACCGGTGCCGGCGACCCGCCTGCTGCTCAAGAAGGTGGGACTCACCATCGGCGACATCGACGTGATCGAGGCCAACGAGGCGTTCGCCGCGCAAGCCTGCGCCGTCGCGATGGAGCTGGGCTTCGATCCAGCGCGCGTCAATCCGAACGGCTCGGGCATCGCCCTCGGCCATCCGGTGGGCGCGACCGGCGCCATCATCGCGGTCAAGGCGATCAGCGAACTGCGGCGCACCGGCGGGCGCTATGCGCTGGTCACCATGTGCATCGGCGGCGGCCAAGGCATCGCGGCCATCTTCGAGCGCCTGTGAGCGGGACCATCGCGATGACTAACCTCTCCGGCATCACCTCCCCCGCCGCCGCGCCGGTCCTGCTCGAGCGCGCGGGCGCGGTGGCGACGATACGCTTCAACCGCCCCGCCGCCCTGAACGCCATCGACCGCGCCACGGCCGAGGCCTTGCTGGCGGCGTGCCGCGAGATCGAGAACGACGCCTCGGTGCGCGTGATCGTGCTGCGGGGCGAGGGCAAGGCCTTCATGGCGGGCGGCGACATCGCGCGCTTCCATGCCGACCTGCCCAACGCGGCGCAACTGGCGGCCGACATCATCACGCCGCTGCACGCGGCGCTGACCCTGCTGGCGGCGCTGCCGCAACCGGTGCTGGCCAGCGTGCACGGCGCGGTGGCGGGAGCGGGCGTCAGCATCGCGCTCGCCTGCGACCTGTGCATCGCCGCCGACGACGCCCAGTTCAACCTGGCCTATGCGCGCATCGGCGCCAGCCCGGACGGCTCGGCCAGCTGGTCGTTGCCGCGCACCGTCGGCCTGCGCAAGGCGATGGAATTGATGCTGCTGTGCGACAGCGTGGACGCGGGCGAGGCTTTGCGCCTGGGCCTGGTCAACCGCGTGGTCGCGCGCGCCGGCCTGGACGAGGCCACGGCCGCGCTGGCGCAACGCCTGGCGGCCGGCCCGACCTTCGCCTACGGACAAACCAAGCGGCTGCTGCGGGGCGCCTTCGGCAACGACCTCGCGCGCCAGCTCGACCTGGAACAGACCGCGTTTTGCGCCTGCGCCGGCAGCGACGATTTCGCCGAGGGCGTGAACGCCTTTTTCGGCAAGCGCAAGGCGGCGTTCAGCGGCGCATGACGACAGGCGGCACGGCGTGCCGCCCGCGCCGTATTGCGTCTATTGCGCCGTGATGGCGCCGTCAACGGGCAGCGACACGCCCGTCATGTAGGACGACGCGTCCGAACACAGGAACAGCGCGACGGCCGCGACTTCCTCGGCGCGCCCCACCCGTCCCATCGGGATCCGCGCGTCATCGTTAGGCAAGGGCAAGCCGCGCTCGGCGTAGTAGTTGCGCGCCATGGGCGTCTCGATCGTGCCCGGACACACCACGTTGACCCGGATGCCGGTGCGCGCGTTGTCCAGCGCCGCCCCTTTGGACAGCCCGATCACGCCGTGCTTGCTGGCGCTGTACAATGCCGCGCCGGGGCCGGAAACCAGTCCCTGCACCGAGGCGATGTTGACGATCGCCCCCGCCCCGCGCGGCAGCATGGCGGCGATCTGGTACTTCATGCACAGGAACACGCCCTTCAGATTGATGCCGATGACGCGCTCGAAGTCATCGCCGCCCTGCTCGACCAGCGGCGCTATCCTGCCGAAAATGCCGGCGCTGTTGACCGCGCAATCGAGCTGTCCATACTGCGTCAGCACGCGCTGCACCAGCGCCTCCACTTGCGCCGCGTCGCTGACGTCGGCACGCACGAATACCGCCTCGCCGCCGCTGGCGTGGATGGCCTCGACCGTCTCGCGCCCTCCCTGTTCGAGCAGATCCGACACGACCACGCGCGCGCCGGCCTGCGCCAGCATCACCGCGCAGGCCCGGCCGATGCCGGAACCGCCGCCGCTCACCAGCGCCACCCTGCCCTGCATGGGTTGTGCCGACTGTTGTTCCCATTCCATATGATTCTCCTGTGATGATGTTGCGGTTGCGGCCGGACAGCCCGGCGCCGGCGTGCCGCCGGGCCTAGATGACGCGCGCGATGCGCTGCGCCTCGAACACCGCCTGCGCCATGCGGCGCGGCGTGATGCAATCACCGATGCTGTGCACCTCGCGCATGCCGGCGTCGAGCAAGGCCTTGGCCGGGCCGGACACCGGCACGCGCCCGGTCTGCATCACCAACAGGTCGCAGTCCAGCCGTTCGCTCTGGCCGGAAACCATCGGCATGACGTGCACGGCGCCCGGCTCGATCGACTCGATGCCCGACAGTACACGGAACTCGGTCTTGCCCATCGCGAGCCGCCCCAGCAGGGCGGCGACGCTTTCGACCGGGATCAGATGGGCGACCGCCGCCGATGGAGTCACGATGGTCACGCGCCAGCCGGCGTCGACCATCGCTTCGGCCACGCCATAGTTCCACCAAAAACCGGTGCCGTCATCGACGAACACCGCGCGGTGCGAGCCCGCCGGCGCCGGCGCACCATTCTTGAGGACGTCGAACCAGCTGAGCACCGCGGCGCCGCCCGCGTCCACCTCCAGCGCCCGCGCGACCGCCCCGGTGGCGACGATCGCCGCGTCGAACGGCTGGCCCAGATCCTCGACGCCATCGATGCGCCGGCCCAGCCGGATCGGCACGCCAAGGCGGCGCAGCTCGCCGACTTGATGGTCGATCAGGCGCAGCAGGCCCTGGCGGTGCGGCACGGCGGCGGCGTACAGGAACTGTCCGCCGACCCCGTCGGTCGCCTCGAACAGCGTCACCCGGTGGCCGCGGCGGGCCGCCGTCAACGCCGCCTCGAGTCCGCCCGGGCCGGCGCCGATGACGGCGATCCGCTTCACCGGCGCCGCCGGCAACCAGTCACGGAACTCGGGCCACAATTCGCGCCCGGTGCGCGGGTTGACCGAGCAATGCAGGTGCGGCGAAAAAGCGCGACAGTCCTGGTTCACATTCAGGCAAGGCCGGATGCGCCCGGATTCGCCGGCGGCGGCCTTGTCGATCCACTCCGGGTCGGCCAGAAATGCCCGCGCCATGCCGACCAGATCGGCCGCCCCCTCGTGCAACAGACGCTCGGCCAGCTCCGGTGTGTTGATGCGCTGGCCGACGATGACGCTCAAGCCGCAGGCGCGCCGGATGCGCGCGGCGGCGCTGGCGGCCGGCGCGTCCGGTCCCGTCATATCCTTGACATAGCCGCCGCGCGTGCCCATGGTGATGTTCAGCACGTCCACGCCGCCATGCGCGGCGACGGCCACGGCGATGGCCACCGTGTCGTCCACTTCGAGGCCGTCGACCAGTTCCTCGTCGGCGCTCAGGCGCAGGCTGAGGCCGAAGCCGGCGCCGCAATGTGCACGGATGGCGTCGATCACCTCGAACAGGAAGCGCAAGCGCTTCTCCGGCGAGCCGCCGTACGCATCGCCGCGCTGATTGCATGCGGGCGAGAGGAATTGCGCGACCAGGTAGCCGTGGGCGCCGTGAATTTCGGCGCCATCGTAGCCGCAGCGCTTGAGATTGGCGGCCGAGCGGCCGAACGCCTCGACGATGGCCGCGATGTCGCCCTCCTCCAGCTCGCGGGGTGGAAATGGGTCGCGCGGCGAGCGGATGGGCGATGGCGCGGACGGCGCCAGATCGGACTCCATGCCTATCCATTCGCGCCCCAGGTGGACCAGCTGCCCATACAGCTTCGCGCCATGGCGGTGGATCACGTCGGCGCGCCGCCTCAGTCCGTCGAGCACGCGCTCGTCATAGACCTCCACCAGCTTGCGCAAGCGCATCGCCGAGCCGGGGTGCACCACGGTGGCGCCAGTAATGATGAGCCCGGCGCCCGACGCCGCAATGGTATCGAAGTGCGCGATGTCCTCGTCCGTGACGGCGCCGTCGTGGACCATGCTGGTCCCGTAAGGCAGCACCACGATCCGGTTTTTCAGAACTTGCGTACCGAGTTGATAGGGTGAAAAAAGCTTTTCATAGGCCATGGTTTTTCCGGGAAAGATCGCGCCATCCGACGCAAGCGGGCCGACGCGCGGGGATCTAAACCATAACAGTGGGGCCGGAGATTGTCAACCGACCAGACGGTCGGAATCCATGGTGGAATACCGCAGCGCCGCCGGCAAGGCGCCGGCGACACCGCGCGCTATTTCTTCGACGCGGTCTTGCGGGCAGGCGATGGCGCAGCCGTCTTCGCCGTGGCTTTGGCGGCGCTCGGGGTCTTGCGCGGGCCGGCTTTCACGGCGGTCTGCGCCGCCGGCGGCGTCCCGGTCAAACCGTAGAGGAAGGTGTCGAGCAGCTTGCGCGCGATCTGTTCCGGCGCGGGGCTGACACCGGCCACGTACCATTGGTAAGCCCAGTTCACCTGGCCGACCAGGAACAGTCCCGACAAGGTCACGTCGTCCGTGTGATACACCCCCTCGGCTACCCCTTCCGCGATCAAGTCCGTAATGCAACGGAAATAATCCTGCCGCTTTTCGCTGATCTGCTGCCGTACGGTCGGTTCGAGTTCCCGGTAATGCTCGAGGAAGGCGCGCACGTAGCCGCGGTGATCCGCGATGGCGTGCAGGATGTCCGTGATCATGCCCAGCAAGAGCTCTTCCCGCCCCAGTCCCAGCTCGGTGCGCGCCTGGTGCTTGGCGCCGAGATCGTCAATGAGGGTCTGGTGGATGCGCAGGAGGATTTCCTCCTTGCTCTTGATGTAGTGGTAAAGGGTCGGCTTGCGCAAGTCGCAGGCCTTGGCCACCATGTCCATATTCGCCGTATGGTAGCCGACCTTGTCGAACAATTTCGCCGCCTCGTTGACGATCTGGCGAATTTTCTGTTCAGCGGCAAGCGTTGGGCCGCGCTCGAGCGCAACGCCCGCCTCTGGTAGTGTTGCCGGTTTCATGTCCATCCTTGTCTGAAGATCAATCGTCGACAGCATAACCTAAATTGCACCGACCGTCTAAGCGGTAGGAGCACCGGCCGGCACACGGCGGCGCGCAAATTGACACCCGACCGGTCGGTAGGTATCATCGAAAAAACGCCTGCAAACAGCGCGGCCCACCAGGAGAACAGATGCGCAATTTCGAGAACAAGGTCGCCGTGATCACCGGCGCGGGGAGCGGCATCGGCGCCGCGCTGGCCTGGCGTTTCGCCCGGGAGGGAATGAGGATCGTCGTCAGCGACGTCGACGAAGCCGCCGCGAACGCAACAGCGGCGGCGCTGGCCGAGGCGGGCCATACAGCGCTGGCGACACGCACGGACGTCGCCGATGCGCTGCAGGTGGAGGCGCTCGCCGCCCTGGCCTACCAGGCGTTCGGCGCCGTGGATATGCTGTTCAACAATGCCGGCATCGTGCCGGCAGGCCGCCTGCGCCCGGTGTGGGAATATCCGCCCGAGGATTGGCAATGGTCGATCGATGTCAATCTGATGGGCGTGGTGCACGGCATACGCAGCTTCGTGCCGCGCATGCTGGCCCAGGGTACGGAGGGCCACGTCGTCACCACCGCCTCCGTCGCCGGGCTCATCAGCGGCTCGGCGTCGGTGCCCTATGCCGCGGCCAAGCATGGCGCCGTGCTGGCCACCGAGGCGCTGTACGCGGCCTTGCGCGAACGCGACGCGCCCATCGGCGTGACCTTGCTGTGCCCGGGATTGGTGAACACCCGGATCTACCATTCGGAACGCAATCGCCCTGAGCAATTGCAGCCGCGCGGCGGAGCGGCAGCGGAAACCCCGGAGCTGCACGCGATGGCGCCGGCCATGTACGCCGGCGCCCTCACCCCGGACCAGGTGGCCGAACAGGTATTCGACGCCGTCAGGAACAAGCAACTCTACGCGCTGACCAGCGCCAACTTCGACGACGCGATCCGCGAGCGTACCGAAGCGATCCTTGAGCGCCGCAATCCCGTCTTCGCCAGGCTGCTGGATCTCAGCAGGAAGCCTGATGCGCAAACGCCTTCCGCGCCGCGATGACGTGACGGCGGGTCCCGCCCCGCGTGCCCCGGTCGGGCCCCCTGGTCACCCCAAGGCCAAGAACATGCCTTAGACCAGCACCACCCCCAAGCCCCGTTAGCCCGCCC